>CAJMLQ010000127.1 GCA_905214265.1 uncultured bacterium | reverse complement strand
CTGCTACGGCCTGACTGCCCATGGACAAATAGCTCTGTTCGACCTGCCTGCGGGGATAGCTCACAATCCCGTTTGATTCGTAGGGATCGCAGAGATAGTAGTTCTCCGCATCCCCGCCGATGAGTACCATGCAGTGCTGGTTAACCGGGTACAGATAAGTGGTGGATTTGTCATAGGACTGCCACTGATAAACTGTGTCGATCTTCTCCATCCCAATCGTCACCCAAACCGCTACCGGCGTTTTCTGCCCCATGACCACGCGGGTAAACAGCTCGTCCAGGGTATGGCCAGACAGATTCTTCGCCTTCCATTCCCCGCTTCCCAGGCACGCCTGCATGGATTTCACGATTACCGGCGCAAAACAGCCCCACCCGCTCTTTTCGCTGGCCGGGTCGCCCGCATAGGCTTCGCAGGGATCTGGCCCGTAACGGCAGCCCCACAAGACCTTCACCGGCTCCATGGGAAGATATTGCTCCACAAAATCCACAGGATCGATAGCGACACCCGATCCTGAAAATAGGCGCTGGACAGATTAATGCTTTGGAGCACAAATTAATCTGGGACATGCGGGCAAGCCACACGCCTAAAATCCCCGCGACCAGCCAAGAAACGAACATGGAAAAAATCAGGACGGCGATCAGAATATTTCTCCGCAACACACGGTGCTTTTTCGTTCTTATGGCATTTTCCTCTTTCTGTCAGACAATGGAATAAAAACTCGGCTCGCGCATTTCATAAACCGCCAGATACCGGAACCCGGCTTCCAGTGCCATTTCCCGGGCAATATCAAAATCAGCCGCCACATCCCTGGCATAGTGGGCATCGGAACCGACCGTCAAGATCTCCCCTCCCAGAGAGCGGTAAAGCTTCAGCACCGCTGTGGAAGGCAGCGCTTCCCTTGCCGCCTGCCGCACACCGGAGGTGTTCAGCTCGATGCCCTTTCCCCGCTCGATGGCCCGTCGGAGTACCGGCTCCAGCACGTCCTGATAGTCCATCAGATCGATCTTCTTCCCATGAACCGCCGCATATCGCTTGACAATGTCCAGATGCCCCAGGCAGTCGTAATCATACCGGTCTGCCAGCTCGTAGAGCATGGTCAGATTTTCCCGCACCCGTCCCGGAATAACCTCGTCCGGGTAATCCACCAGCCCCAAATCGATGTCCCTTAACTTATGTACCGACCCGATGACATAATCGAAGGGCAGTGCCGCCATCACCTTCGCCGCATCGTCCGACGCGGTCTGGGGCTGACCGATCTCGATTCCCTTGCGGATCTTCAGCTGCCCGGCGAACTTTTCTCGGCAGGCATCCAGCTCCCGGTAGCAGGCGGCGACGGTCTCAACCCGGTACTTGGCGTCTTCGAAAATCCCGTCTGTAAAAAACTCAAAATGATCGGTCACAGCGATCTCCGTCAGCCCCTTTTCCAGGGCAGCACAACACATTTCCTCCGGGCTACAGTGTCCGTCCGGAGAAAATGTGCTGTGCATATGGTAATCTGCGAGAATTCGGCTCATGGTTGATGCGGCTCCTTTGCTGTTTGCCCGCCTGACAGGACCGTTTTCAGACCCTCTATCAGGATAGCACAATTCTAAAAATACTTAAAAAAGAAACGGAATGAAATCCTAAGAAAACCCAAAAGTGATCCAACTACGCTTTTTCAAGACCCAGGTAAAGCCCCGCCAGACGGATGGTATTTTCCATTCCCTCGGCATGGGTCCGCTCCATCCCGTGGGAAGCGTGGACGCCCGGCCCGATCAGCGCGCCGCAGATATCGTTTCCCGCGCCCAGTGCGGCACCCACGTCGGAACCATAGCGCGGATAGATATCCACCGCATAGTCCACGCCATTTTCCCGGGCCAGGTTCACCAGCCTGCTGGTCAGCTCATAGTCATAGGGCCCGCCGGAGTCCTTGGCGCAAATGGAGACCTGATACTCGCTGCAAGAAAGGTCCAGCCCGATGCAGCCCATGTCCACCGCCACCAACTCGCTGATCTCCCCGGGAATATAGGCCGCTCCGTGGCCCACTTCCTCATAAACCGAAATAAAAATCTTCGTCCGGTAAGCTGGCTTCAGATTTTCCTCTCGGATGATCTTCAGCAGCGTCATCAGGCAGGCGACGCTGCCCTTGTCGTCGATAAACCGGGACTTGAGAAACCCTGAGGGCGTGATCACGGTTTTGGGGTCGAAAAAGATGTAATCCCCCGGTTGGATGCCCAATTCTTTCACATCCTCAGCAGAGCGGACCTTTTCGTCGATGCGGACCGTCATGTTGTCCGCGTCCCGGGTCCGGGTCACGCTGTCCGGGAACACGTGGACGGCGGGGCTCAGACTCAGAATCGTCCCGGTATAGATTCTTCCGTCCCGGGTAAGGATCTTGCAGTACTCCCCGTCCAGCGTCGGCAGGATCGGCCCGCCTACCGGTGTGAACATCAGCCCACCCTCTGCTGTAATCGAGCGCACCATGGCTCCCAGGGTGTCCACATGGGCGGACAGCCCGACGGTTTTTCCATTGTCGCGGCCCTCCATCGTAATAATGCCGCAGCCCTTGCGGGTGGTCTCAAAGGCAAAGCCTAACTCCTCCGCCATGGAGCGGATCAGCTCGATGACATTGCGCGTATAGCCGGACGGGCTGTCCACCGCAAAAATTCTGCGGACAGCGGAAAACAATTCTTCCCGATAACGTGTGACTTCCATCAACTTTTCCTTCTTTCTACTTGGTCTCATCCAGGTAGGTCGCTTCCAAATCTGCAATATGCAGGCAGACCGCCAGTGGGCACTGTCCATAAGCCGCACTGATGGCCATACAGCCGCCCTTGGCCGCGTCGTCGAACCCACCCATGTGCCAGCGGATGGCCAGCGCCTCCTCGGTGGTCAGTCGGAGAAACCGCTCGATGAGAAACACGCTTTTCTCCCCGTGGCCATAGGGAAACTGATCCTCAATGGAAAAATACGGCACCTCTTTCCAAACTCCCCCGATCTTGGAATTCCGCATTTCTTTTTTGTAGAACCCCGCCTTGCAGAGGTCATGGAGCAGTCCGCAAAGCGCTGCGCTCTCCTCCGAAACCTCCAGCTCCTCTGCCTGAATCAGGGCGCTGAGCCTCTTATAAACATGAAGGCTGTGGGCGCAGAGCCCGCCGTCCTCCGCCAAATGGTACCGCGTCGAAGCCGGAGCAGTGAAAAAGTCGCCCTGCTCCAGCCAGGCGAGCAACTTGTCCGCTCCCTTCCGGGTCACATGCCGGTTGTATATCTCACGAAATTCTTCTTGATTTGTCATAAGAACGCTCCCTCCTTTGCTTCTCTTCCAGTATACCATATTTCCGCCGGTGTGCGGGACGAAAAATATCTGGCCGTCCTGTAATTTTTTAGGCAGTTCTTCCGAAAGTATGATGCGAGCATCTGATAACAAAAACTGTTACTGTTCTGTAAAAAAAAATTAACTTGCATTTTGAATGCTCTGTGTGTATCCTTATAGAAGGAA
The DNA here is from genome assembly GCA_905214265.1 of uncultured bacterium. GTDB lineage: Bacteria > Bacillota > Clostridia > Oscillospirales > Ruminococcaceae > Merdivicinus. Next base: position 5,089 of record CAJMLQ010000127.1, on the reverse strand, counting down.
TCTTACAAAATTTTCTTCCATTTTACGGCATTCTTAAGCATTTGTTTCCTTGTTTTTCTAAATTCGTCTTGAAAAAGTGCTATACTAATAGCGATCTTACAGGAAAGAAGGATCCTCATGAAAGAACCACAGCTGATTGTCAATCCCGAAAAAGAGGAATATGTACAAGCCCAGAACCGCCGTTTTGCCTGCTATGCAATTCCCACCGACTTGATTACCGAGCAGGACAATCTGGAAAAACTGGTTCTTTGGTATGCCAAGCCCCTTCTCCAGGCCGGGGACATCCTAATCCTCAGCGAAAAGATGGTCGCCTGTACCCAGGGGAAGGCTAAGCCTCTGGATTCCATCAAGCCCGGCCGCTTGGCGCGTTTCCTCTGTAGGTTTGTCCGCAAAACGGATTACGGAATCGGGCTTGCGATGCCGGAAACCATGCAGTGCGCACTCAATGAGTGCGGGGTTTTCCGCATCCTATTGGCCTCGGCCGCCGGCGCAGCCGGAAAGCTCTTCCGCCAGAAGGGCTGGTTTTACCATGTTGCCGGCTACAAGGCTTCGGCCGTGGACGGTCCCTGCGCTTTCACCCTTCCACCCTATGACCACTATGTAGTCCCCGCCCCGGACCGCCCAAACGAAACGGCCAGCCGCCTGTCAGAGGTTCTTGGTGGGCCGCTGGTCCTTATTATCGACCTCAACGACATCGGCGGTCGGATCCTCGGCAGCTCCAACCCCGATGCCAACCTGGCGCTTTATCTGGAGGTTCTCCGCCAGAACCCTCTGGGCCAGTCACACGAACAGACCCCAATGGGAGTCATCCGTCCCCTTTCTGCATAAAACAGCTCAAATCTTTAAAGAGTCCTCACGCTATTGTGTCCTAATACTTTTCGAAATCCTCGTGCATGTACTATAGAAGAACTTAATAAAACGCCTCCGGAATACCAGAAAAAATATTCTCTGGTATTCCGAAGGAAAACAATCTATTGCCGGAAAAAGCCAACATTTCGCGACTATTTATCACTGCCTTGAGCGAGGGATTCAAAAACCCTCATCCAGTTTGTAGCAGCAGATGCTTAACATGGCTAATCAAATAGCATGGAAAGTTGCTGCTACACGTTTTGCTGCTTCTGCCTGCAGTTGAATCTCCTGCCGAATTCTGTCCAGTTCTAATCCGCAGCGGTTCCATGCTGAACAAAGGCTCCAATATCATAATTTTGACGTTCGGGAGAGCTTCGAAGACGTTATTGACGTCGATTAAGATGCTGATGACATCCGCGCGAAGATTGATGCTATAGGTCAGAAATACGATTTTCCCACAACCGTTGGTCCGTAATCATGGTCGGATATCCAGCGCCGAGATAAAGCCCTTTATATTCTTTCTCTGCTGCAGTAGGCATCGGTAATCGAATCGCCTTGAAATGAGACTTTTGCTTCCGCCATAATTGTTCTCTCCTTTCTACGACTTATTAAACCGTCCGGGGATCGTGAAAAATTGCTGTAAGTATTTTGGAAATATCGGCGTCCGGATCCCACAAAATCTCAGCAAAAAGCACGACGCTCTGGTGCTGTCCTCTTTCCCAAAGGCCGTCCTCCACCAGTGCTGTAATCAGCCGGTCCCGGATGGGAGCGTCCGCAATTGTCTTAAAAAATTCCTTTAGGAAGGGGGCCTGATTGATCCAATAGGGAGCGGCATATCGCCAGTAGAATTCCTTTTCTTTGGCACGCTCTGAGGCCAAAACCGGATTGGCCTTTCCTAAGACAAAGGGTCCTTTCTGGTGCTCAAACTTGGTCCAGTTCAAGACGGTAAACCCCTTCAGTATGCCGCTTACGCTGACATTCTATCATGTAGTGTAAGCGGCACTTGTTTTGGTGAGTCAAACAATGTATAGCTCTAATAATATTCGTGACAACATTACTCTTACGGAGCTTTCAAATTTGACAGGAAGAACACCTCCTGACTGAGAAGACAAAAAACGCCTGTCCGGCTTACTTCGGACAGGCGTTTCCTTATTTTTTGGGTGAAAACAAAGACCTACGCTTGACAGCGTTGGTTTTCTCTTCTTCCTTCCCGGAGTGGGCCGCCTCCTCGTTTCGAATCTCCCAATGGATCAAAAAAGTCAGAGCCGCGCGAAGCAGAATAATGCCCGCCACCGTAAAAATCTCGGTGAACTCCCGTACGACCACGGTGCGCAAAATCTCGCTGCCCAGTTTGAATTCCAGCCCCATCGCCATTCCTTTTGCAAGGTTGAGACGGGTCAAGGGGTTCCGGGTCACATATCTGAAAATCCCTTGGGCGCCGGAAACGACGATCACCAGCACGCCCATCAATTCGAAAAGCAGGATTGCCCAGTCAACAACGACATTTAATACAGAATGCAGCCATTCCATTTTCTCATCTCCCCGTTTCCGCCATAGTATACCCATTCGCCCGGCCGCTAACCGTTTTCACACCTTCTTTTCAGAAGGCCGATTTTCCCATCGTCTATAACGACGATACATCGAAAGGAATCAATCGCCATACAGCAACCGGCTCCTCTCTAGCCGTGTATGGGCGTAAAGCCGGCAAGGCCATAGAATTCATCCGCCTTGGTTTCGATGATGAAACGACTTTAAAATTTACTGCAAAACGAATCAATCAAAATTACAAATAGTTAAAAGGACACGGGCTTTCCGTGTCCTTTTTGGTTGGGGTGGAAGGATTCGAACCCTCGGAATGTCAGAGCCAGAATCTGATGCCTTACCACTTGGCGACACCCCAATATTCAATTGATGAACCACGCCATCCTGCCACAAAAGTGGCGGGCGCTGAACCGCAAAACGGATCAGCACCCTGTGTTGGTTGGGGTGGAAGGATTCGAACCCTCGGAATGGTAGAGCCAGAATCTACTGCCTTACCGCTTGGCGACACCCCAGTATTTGCTGTAAAAAAATGGTTGGGCTAGATGGATTCGAACCATCGGAATGCAGGAGTCAAAGTCCTGTGCCTTACCACTTGGCGATAGCCCAGTGTATAAGTGGGGTGGGTAGTGGGATTCGAACCCACGGCCTTCAGAGCCACAATCTGACGCGCTAACCAACTGCGCTATACCCACCATATGAAGTGGCGCGCCCATCAGGACTCGAACCTGAGGCCTACTGCTTAGAAGGCAGTTGCTCTATCCAGCTGAGCTATGGGCGCAAACATCCGCCGGACACGGATTGGAGCGGGTGATGGGAATCGAACCCACGTAGCCAGCTTGGAAGGCTGGAATTCTACCATTGAACTACACCCGCAAGGACATGCACAGGAACTCGTTCTTGCCGCCAATCTTTTCATATCAGCAACGTAAATCATTATATCAGGTTTTCGAAGGCTTGTCAACACTTTTTCAAAATTTTTCAAGATTTTCTGAAAGCTACTCTTTCCTAATTCAAGAGCAATATTGGAGTAGTAAAAGGAGCCGGGAAAAATATTTCCCCGGCTCCCCCAAAATACTTATTTTGCCTGACCGCGTTTACGTTCCAGCAGCTTATTGATACGATAGACTGGATTCAGCAAATTACTGATCGACTGATCATGATTCAGATTATCCACGATATAGGCAATATACTTGGACAGGTCCACCGACGTATACCACTCCCGCTGCAGCAACTCCGGAGTGCGGTAAATCAAATTCGTCGTAAATACCCGATAGATTTCTCCCCGCTCATAGGCGGCATCAAATTTCGAAAGTCCCTCACAGAACAAGCCGAACGTTGCAAAGACGAAAATCCGGCGGGCACCCATCTTCTTAAGCTGTGTGGCAATATCCAGCACCGATTCGCCGGAAGAAATCATATCATCCGCAATGATCAGATCCTTGCCCGCGACGTTATCACCCAAAAATTCATGCGCAACAATGGGATTGCGGCCGTTGACGATAACCGAATAATCCCGGCGCTTATAGAACATTCCAAGGTCTACGCCAAGCACGGAAGAGTAGTACATGCACCGGCTCATGCCACCCTCGTCAGGCGAAATCATCATCAGATGTTGCTGATCGAACTCGATATCCGGAACATTGTTGACCATGGCTTTCAAAAACTGATAAGTGGGCTGCACGTTTTCAAAGCCCTTGAGAGGGATCGCGTTTTGGACACGGGCGTCGTGAGCATCAAAGGTGATGAGGTTCTCTACCCCCATATTGGCCAGTTCCTGCAGACAGAGAGCGCAGTCCAGCGATTCGCGGGAGGTGCGGCGGTGCTGGCGTCCCTCATATAGCATGGGCATAATCACATTGATGCGGCGGGCCTTTCCGCTGACGGCGGCGATCACCCGTTTGAGGTCCTGGTAGTGGTCGTCCGGGCTCATGGGGACGTTCATTCCATACATTTTGTACGTCACGCCATAGTTAAACACATCGGAAAGGATGTACAGATCATGTCCGCGGACCGACTCTTTCAAGGTACCCTTGGCTTCACCGGTGCCAAAGCGCGGACAATCCGCCTGCAATCGGTACGTGTCCCGGCAATAACCGATAAAGTCTGCGTCGTTCATCATCTCCCCGTGCCGCTGCGAGCGCCACTCCACCAAATATTTGTCGACTTTGGCGGTAATCTCCTCACAGCCTTTCATCCCGATAAGGCTCAGCATCCCCACCGGGATCGAAATCTCATGAATCGGCTCCTGCACAATGAACTCCTCCTATAAGTTTCTGAATCGAAACGGCACCACAGCCGCCGCCTCTACATACTTATTATATCTGTTTCGCCAAAAGATTGCAAATTTTTCGGTATGGAAAATCCGCTAAGAATTGTACATGCTTTTAGTGATTTTGTCTTTTTCTGGAAGATTCCAGCAAAAAAGAATCCGCCGCACCTTCACAAGTCGAAAAAAGCTCTGCGTTAGGATGGACCAGTCCTCTTTTCTTATGCAGTTTATCCCAGCCGGGCGTTCCGCTCTTCCAGCGGCTCCAGTAGATCCTCATATCCTGCAATATAAAGATCGCAGGCCTCCCGGATGCGTTCCGCCTCCCAAGGCGCGCTTTTTTCGTAAATTCCCACCGTGCGGAAACCCGCCTTATTCGCAGTCCGGACACAGTAAAGGGCGTCCTCAAATACCACACACTCCGAGACGGCG
>CAJMLQ010000126.1 GCA_905214265.1 uncultured bacterium | reverse complement strand
CTTACAGTCAGAGTATAGCATATCCTGTTAATCTTTGTCAAATAAAATCCCGCCCCAGTGTTGGCGCACCGGAGCGGGATAACGGGCAGAAATCTTGGGAGAAGTCTGCTCTTCTATTTTACCAAAAATGGGAGGAAAAATCAATGGGCAAACGTATAAATACAGCGGTATGGTTGGAAAACTATAATCGCTGGCAGATCAAGGTACAAAAAGACGGAAAGCGAAGGACATTTACCAGCTCCAAGCCTGGCAGGAATGGACAGAGGGAGGCAAACCGAAAAGCTGACGAATGGCTTGATGATGGGCTTGATGGAGAGAATCGTCGAATTTCCGATCTTTACGAACTCTATAAAGCCCGCATCAAGGAAACAACATCTCTCGGAAATTATCGAAATATAGAAACTTATGGATCAGTTTGGATTATCCCAATTATTGGCACATTGCGTATATCCAAATTAACGGAATCTGATTTGCAAAAGGTAATTGACAAAGCGTATGCAAAGGGTCTGTCAAAAAAGTCTTTGGGGAATATTCGAGCGACACTGATCAGCTTTGTAAAATACTGTAGGAAAAATAAATGGACAGCATTATTTCCTGAGGATTTGACGATACCGCAAGGAGCTCGATTGCGGGAGAAAAGGATTCTGCAGCCGTCCGATATTTCCGTGCTTTTTACAACGGATACGCGAATTCTTCGAGGGAAACATGTTTTTGATGATTATATTTATGCTTATCGCTTTCAGGTGCTCACAGGATTACGCCCCGGTGAGCTGATAGGTCTTCGATGGTCTGATATCGATGGGAATGATGTATTTATCAAGCGATCCATCAATATATACGGGGAAGAGACACAAGGAAAGAATGAAAACGCAATTCGACATTTTGTTTTGTCTCCCCTCGCGTTAAAAGTATTGGACGATCAGAAAAGCCTAGGTGTCAGCGAATCAGTGTTCGGGATAGTCAGTACAAAAAGCTATTGGAAACGCTGGAAGAGCTACTGCGAATCTAATAGCATACAAAAGACATCCCTCTATGAGCTACGCCATACTTTTGTAAGCGTTGTCAAGGCACTTCCAGAAGGACAGGTCAAGACGCTTGTTGGACACTCTCGCAATATGGATACGTTTGGCACATACGGTCACGAAGTTGAAGGAGAATTGCAGAAAACGGCGTACAAAATCAATGACCTGTTTGAAACAATTATCAGCAGAAACACGGAAAAATAAAAAATGTCATTTCAAAAATAACCCACATTATAACCCACTTTTTATTGTTTCATGGCATATTTACACTATATATGAAAAAGAAGTCGATTTAAAAAAGTGCGCAACAGCGGCTTTTGTCAATCTTTTTGTTTGGCATAGCAGTATTATATTAGGTTCAAGTCCTGTTGCCCGCACCAAAAATCGACAAGCTTTGGCAAAAGCTTGTCGATTTATCTTATTCATCACATTTTTCCATAACACACATAAAAATTCAGCAAACACGAATAGAACGGAGGCAAGCTGATGTGTACAGCAGCAACTTACAAAACAAAGGACTTTTATTTTGGCAGAACGCTGGACTATGAATTTTCCTATGGCGACGAGGTCACCATAACACCACGCAATTATCCGTTTTCTTTCCGCAGTATGGGACTTATGAAAAGGCATTACGCAATAATCGGTATGGCATATGTTACCGATAATTACCCGCTCTATTATGACGCGCTCAATGAAAAAGGCCTTGGAATGGCAGGCCTTAATTTCGTTGGAAATGCGGATTACAAGGAGCCGGCGCAGGATAAAGACAATCTAGCACAATTTGAATTCATTCCCTGGATTCTCGGCCAATGCTCCACAGTAAAAGAAGCAAAAACCCTCCTGGAAAAAATCAACCTCATCAATACACCATTCAGCAAGGATTTGCCTCTGGCGCAGCTCCATTGGCTGATTGCCGATCGTGATGAGGCAATAACGGTGGAATCCGTGAAAGAGGGACTCAGAATCTACGACAACCCGGTGGGAGTCTTGACGAATAATCCGCCCTTCGCGGAGCAGCTGTTTCAACTGAACAATTACATGCATCTATCGCCTAGATCGCCGCAAAACCATTTTTCTGACAAGCTGCCATTGCACACGTACAGCCGCGGCATGGGCGCGTTGGGGCTTCCAGGAGATTTATCTTCCCAATCCCGCTTTATTAGGGTGGCTTTCACAAAGATGAACTCGGTTTCCGGCACTTCGGAAGCCGAGAGCGTCAGCCAATTTTTCCACATTCTGGGATCTGTCGACCAACAGCGAGGATGCTGCGATGTTGGCGACGGAAAATTTGAAATTACAATCTATACTTCCTGCTGCAACGCCGACAAGGGAATCTATTATTATACAACCTACGACAATCATCAGATCACAGCAGTCAACATGCACAAAGAGGATCTGGATGACATTTCCCTGGTGCGATATCCCTTAATTTGCGGTGAGCAAATTAAGCTGCAGAATTAAGGGCGGCGGTACTCTTCGGTAAAAGGTCTGTCGGATGCGTGAATATTTCTGTCTTCTGCGGAAATTCTAAAACAAATGGCGGCGTTATTTCGCAGCCGCCGTTATCTTTCCCGGAGGAGATGGTAAAATGAAAATCGAGATTAACCGAGACGGCTGCATTGGTTGTGGGCTCTGTGCCGCGACCTGCCCGGAGGTGTTCCGGATGGCCAGCGACGGGCTGGCCGAAGTGTATGCCGAACCCACGGACGAGAATTCCGATCTTGCCAAGGAAGCAGCGGAAGGCTGTCCCGTCCAAGTCATTGCCGCAGACGAATAAAGCGGAAAGCCGTGGTTGCTCCGCAAATGGAAACGCCCCGAAGCCATACGCTTTCGGGGCGTTTCCATTTATCTCGCCGTTCTGCAAGGTTATTTCGCGTAAACCAGGAACCGGCTGGCCGTATCCAGCGCTTCCTCGTAGAAGCAAATCCGGAATTTATAAGTCAAAGAGTAATGCCTGGGGATGTCCAGCCCGCCCTTGAAATACAGGTTATTGGCCGCAAACAACCCGTAGTTGCGGATATGCCAGGTCGTGGGATACCTCTCGTTCTCCTCGTTGTCAAAAACCGCGATGCCGTATTTTTTCCCCTCGACCATGCCGCTGTAATCGCACCAGGAAGCCGCGCGCCCCCAGCACTCGCCTTCGTTCTGTCCGCCATAAGCGTTTACAAAACTTCCGGTGCGGTCCGCCCGCATCTCCTCGTTAACGCGGATGCCAAGAGGCCCGGCCTCCTTAGTAGCACCGAAGCGGACATCCTTGTAGGACGCAGTAAATGTGACCTCCACGTCTACATAGCGGCAGCTTTCCGGCTGATTGTAAAAGGTAAAGGTGCGCTTTTCGTCCAGAACAGGATTGCCTTTATGGTCGCACCAGACATTTTTCGCGGTAAATCCTCCCCATGCGGGACCGCTGGTCATGGATTCAATGGCCTGATGGCGCTCTTCACCCCGGGTTTCCTTGTTTTCATTCCAGAAATCGATGCCGTTGACATCGCCGACCGCGATAAATACCGAACGCTGATGCGGATGCTCCTCTGTCTCCAGATCCAGCCGGGTGTAGGTCGTGCCCGCAGCCGTATAAATCGGACCCAGATATGGTTTCAAAAATCCCCGGTCAAAGACATAAGAAGTAAAAAGCTTTCCGCCGATCCGAATGTCCAGTGCTTTCCGATCTTCGGCAAATCGAACCTCGACGCCGCCATCCGCAGACTGGCAGGACAGCTCCGCCTCCACGGCCTTATCCCTGTCCAGATCAGCAACGACCAGTACACCGTCTCCCTTGGGCTGAGCGGGAAACCGCTTCCCGTCCTCCGTCACCGCTGAGCAGCAGCCAGACGGCAGCTCCCCTGTTCGAATCCACACCGGCTCACCCGTAACGGACCGGCGTCCCTGTATGCTGATTTTCATGCAAAAACCTCCTCAAGAAACGTGCGGGCAGATCGAATTTCGCTCTGGAAATCTCCATAGCCGCACTCGACGCTGACTCTGCCGCAGTACCCGGCCTTCCGGAGGGCGCGGGCGAAACGGGTCAGATATTCGCCGCCGTCCCGCCCGGGATAAACCCTTGCCGGCGGCTCTGCAACATGAATGTGGGTCAAAATGTCCCGCTCTTTTTCCAATATGGAGAGATCCTCTTCCTCAAGATACATGTGGTACGCATCCGCCAGCAGGCGAACGCCCGAAAGGTTGAGAGCACGGACCATCTCTGCGCCTTCTGCAACGGTATTCAGGACATTGCTCTCCCGTTTATTTAAGGGCTCAATGACAATGGTAACGCCATACCGCTCCCCATATTCGCTGCACATCCGCAGAAAATCCTGGATCCCGGCGACACCCTCTTCCCGGTTCATTCCGTCCGGAATCCGTCGGGCAGTACCGCTTCCAAACACCATGGTCTCGATTCCCAACCGAGAAGCCCTGGATAAAACCCGTTCCACATACTTCCGGAGCTCGTCCCGCTTTTCCCGATCCAAAATTGGAAGACTCCCCGGGATGAAGCTGTTGCAGGCCTCCAGCGGGAACCCGTCTGCTTTCCGAGCTTCTGCGAGGTGGGACAGTTCCTCTTCTGAAAGCTGATTCAAAAAGCCGGCGCTGGTCTCGGAAAAGTGATAACCAGCTTCTACAACGACTTTACTCCCCGCCAGCAGCATCCTCTCCACAGAAGGCGGGACCTGGCCTTCCCCTTGCGGCATAAAGGAGCCGCCGGGAAGACAGCATCCAAATTTTATCATACGTCTCTCCTCAATCGATGAATACGGTTTTTCCCGTGCGGGCGGACTCATAGATCGCGTTAACGATCTTGACGGCCTTGATACCCTCGCAGGGAAGAATCTGCGGATCCCGGTCATAATACACCGCGTCGATCATGTCCTCGATAATGGAAGGATGTCCAAGAACGAGAGTCGGGTCGTTGGCAACAGCACCGTTTGCGCGGTTATACCTGGAAATCATTTCCGCCTCCTCGGTCTCCGGCGCATCCATAAACCGCCAAAGGGTCAGATTGCCTTCGTTGGCCTCCATGCTGCCGTTGGTGCCATAGACCTTCAGATAGGTCCCGATTCCGTTATAGGCGCAGGTCGTGCTGACGAACGTTGCGGCCGCTCCGTTTTTGAACCGAATCAGGGAGGCCGTCATGTCCTCGGTCTCGATCTTGTGGCCATAAATGCCCATGGTAGAGGAAACACTCTCCACATCGCCCATGAGCCACTGCATCAGGTCTACAGTATGTACCGCCTGGTTCATCAACGAGCCGCCGCCATCCATTTCCCAGGTGCCCCGCCAGCCACCGTTGTCATAATACGGCTGATCGCGGTACCATTTGACCTCAAAGGTTCCAAGGACCAGCTTCCCGATGCGGCCGCTGTCAATGGCGTCCTTCATGGGCTTCATGCAGACGTTGTTGCGGTTTTGATGGACGACCCCGGCCTTTTTTCCGGTGCGAATGCGGGCATCCTCGATTTTCTGCGCGGCCTCCGGCGTGATATCCAGCGGCTTTTCCACCAGAACGTGTTTGCCCGCCTCCATGGCCCGGACGGCGAACTCCGCGTGCATGGCGCTGGGCAGGGCGATGCTGACGATCTCGATCTCCGGATTTTTCAGCATTTCCTCAAAGCTCTCATACGTCTGGATGCCAGGATATTTTTCAGCGGCCGCCTGCAGCTTTTCCGGCAGCAGATCGCACACTGCAACCAGCTTTCCATGTTTGGAGTGATAGGCGGCGTCCGCATGGGATTTCCCAACGCCGAGTCCTACCACGGCATAACCGATTTTTCTGTCCATAAAATACACCTCTTTTCCCCTTTATTATAACACGCACAATAGGAGGGCTCAAGGACGGGATGTTCACGAAATCGTATAATCGGACGTTTTATTCGGAAAAATTCCTTGCTATTTTTCAAAAAAATGGTACAATAGGAGACAGAAGGTGATTTTTTGGATGCGATCTCGGTTCGCTACGCTGCAGCCCCGGCCTACTCATTCCCGACGGTGGTCCACCCCAATTACCATAGCCATCCCTACGATGAAATGCTCATCATCCATTCCGGAGACGTCATCGCCATGGCGTCCAACGCCTATCTCGCCCACAAAGGGTCCTGCGTGCTCTTTTACAAAAAGAACTGCTCTCACGCCCAGATCAACGGGGAGGGTACTCCTTATGAACGCTACTACATCTGCTTTGACCGTAATCTGCTGGCAGATTTTTTTCCGGACTGGTCTTTGTTTTTCACCTTCTGCCATGAGGATGCGTTCCTCCTGCCGCTGGATGACGCTGAGGAAAGCCGTCTGATTGCAGCGGCCAGGCTTCTGCAGCAATGCATTCAGTCGGGGGAACCGGATTTCTGTCAGCGTCTCCTGCTCTGCTACATCTTTGCGGAGGTCACGGAAATCGGACGCAAAAAAGGCAGTTCCCGCCCTGTCAGCTTTTATCTCACCGGTGTGACCCAGTACATCGCGGAGCATCTGCAGGAAAAGCTGACCATCGATGGCATCGCTCATGAATTTCACATCAGCCGCACGAAGCTGACCCAGGATTTTCGGGAGTTGTTTTCCATGAGCGTCCTGCAGTACATCACCCTGGCACGGCTTTCCCAGGCAAAGCTACTTCTGCGGCGCGGCGAAACGGTGCTGACTGCCGCCGAAAAATGCGGATTTGCGGACAGCACCCATTTTATCCGGGTCTTTCGGAAATACTACGGCATAACCCCTGCAAAATACCGCCGCCAGTGCTCAGAAATTCCCATATCCCCTCCGCCCGGTCTGGACTGAAGGCAGCAAAAACCCCCGGCATCCGTGGACGCCGGGGGTTTTGCTCACATGCTGTAAACTTCTTCTTCCGAGACCAGCTTGACGCCGTTAGCCTGCAGCACCTCAATGGCCCGCTCATTGTCCTCCACACGGAGAATAACGTAGGCGGTGTTGACCGTTTTGGAGATGAAGGCATACATGTACTCAACGCTGATGTGGTTCTCATAAAGGACCTTCATGGGAGTAGCCAGCCCACCGGGCTGATCGTGGATGCCGATGGTGATCACCTTGGTCAGCGCCACCGTGTAGCCATGCCCCTTCAGCACCTCTTCCGCCTTGTCCGGATTGTTGACAATCAGCCGCAGGATGCCGAAATCATTGGTGTCGGCAACGGAGAGGGCCCGGATGTCCACTTCCTCCTCTGCGAGAAGGGCCGTGATCTCCGCGAGACGGCCGGGCTTGTTTTCCACAAATACCGAAAGCTGCTTGATAATCATACTGCCACCCTTTCTTAGTCGTGAAGTTTCCGTTTATCGATGACGCGGACGGCCTTTCCCTCGCTTCTGGCAAGGGATTTCGGCTCGACCAGCGTGACCTTCGCTGAAAGACCCAGAACGAAATCCAGCTGCTTGGCGATCTTCCGCTCCTGCTCCTCGATGCCGCGGACGGTGTCCGAGAAGAAGGAGGAATCCATCTCCACCTGCACCTCCAAGGTATCCAGGTTGTTGATCCGATCGACGATGAGTTGGTAATACGGCGCCGTACCGGCAGTGCCGATCTGAAGCAGCGCCGCCTCCACCTGAGACGGGAAAACATTGACACCCCGGATGATGAGCATATCGTCGCTGCGGCCCCGGGGTTTCTCCATCTTGACCAAAGTCCGCCCGCAGGAACAGGGTTTCCGGCTGAGCATGGAAATATCCCGGGTGCGGTAGCGGATCAGCGGCAGGGCCTGCTTAGTGATACAGGTAAAGACCAGTTCCCCTTCGCTGCCGTCGGGAAGGACTTCGCCGGTGTCGGGGTCGATGATCTCCACGATGAAGTGATCCTCGTTGACGTGCATGCCCGTCTGCTCCTCACATTCGAAGGAGACGCCGGGCCCCATGACCTCCGACAAGCCGTAGATGTCGTGGGCCTTGAGGTTCAGGCGCTGCTCGATCTCCCGGCGCATTTCCTCCGTCCAAGGCTCCGCGCCGAAGATGCCGGCCTTCAGATGAATTTTGTCCTGAACCCCCATCTCGCAGACCGTCTCGCCCAGATACAGGGCGTAAGAGGGGGTGCAGGCCAGGATCGTCGAGCCGAAATCCTGCATAATCTGGATCTGCCGCTTGGTATTGCCCGCTGAGACCGGGATCACCGATGCGCCCATCTTCTGGCCGCCGTAGTGCAGTCCCAGGCCGCCGGTAAAGAGCCCGTAGCCGTAGGAGACGTGGAGGTAATCGTCCTTGTCCCCTCCGGCGGCTACGATGGCTCTGGCCGCGATCTCGCCCCAAACGTCCAGGTCCGCCGCGCTGTAGCCGACCACCGTCTGCTTACCAGTGGTGCCGCTGGAGGCGTGGATCTCGGCGATCTCCTTGGGCGGAAGCGCGAACATGCCGTAAGGATAGCTGTCCCGCAGGTCCTGCTTGGTGGTAAAGGGCAGTTTCGCCAGATCCTCCACCGTGCGAATGTCCTCCGGCTTGAGCCCCACCGCATCCATTTTGGCGCGGTAAGGCGCCACGTGCTGGTAGACCCGGCGAACGGTGTCTGCAAGCCGCTGTCCCTGCAGGGTCAGCATTTCGTCGCGTGACATGGTCTCCATTTTTTCGTTAAAGTATTTGCCCATTGTTGTTCTCAGC
>CAJMLQ010000125.1 GCA_905214265.1 uncultured bacterium | reverse complement strand
CCAGGTCTCCAATCCATGAGCGTCGGAACTGCTGATGACCCGGAGAGGATGCGACCCGGGCGGGACGAACCCCTTTTCCAACCCCCTAGGGCTGACCTCCACCGTATGAGCCTCCAGTTCCGGCGGAAGAAATCCCAGGCTGGAAAGCACCGAATACGCGGACTTGTCGATGTGCGCCGGGATGGGAACGCCGCCTCGCTGGCGTACCTTCTCAAAAATCGCTTCGATGGAAAAGGAAACGGCGTTGATCAGCAGTTTGTCCACCTGGCCGGTCACCCGGTCCTCCTCGTCCAAAATCAGCTGGTCGCCGAAAATCTCCGGCTTGTTGGCCACCGGCGGGAGGGCGGCGTACAGCTCCTCTCCCATATCCAGCGCCGCTGCCAGGTCCGGAAAGAGGGACAGCACGTGGACCTCCTCCGCCGTGGTAATCTCGATGGCCGGAACGACCAGAACCCCCTGCTCCGCGCCGAGGCGGCAGATCGCCGGCAGATTTTGGGCGCTGTTGTGGTCACTGACCGCAAGGACCGGCAGCTCCAGAATCCCAGCCATGCCGATGATATTGTTGGGTGTCATCTCATTTTCCCCACAGGGGGAAAGGCAGGAATGGAGGTGCAGGTCGTAAGGGACTAACACAGCCCCAGCTCCCGGGCAAGCTTCAGCGCCACCTGAAAACTGGGTTCCGGGGATTCCAGAACGCAGACCTCCTGGTCCTGAGCCTTCCGAACGCAGGCATCATCAAAATGGATGCCCTCGCAGAGAATCACGCAGCTGACGTCCGCCAGCACGCCCACCGCGATGGTGTTGATGTTGGCCATTACCGTAACCAGGGCGTCATCGGCCTTGGCTCGCCCCATCACCAGGCTCAAAAGATCGCTGCAGTAAACGCCGCCGATGTCCCGGCAGTCCCCCGCTCCCGGGGAGACCACCGTCAAGCCGTACTTTTCCGCAAATGCCGCTGGAGTCATGATTGCTTCCCCTTTCCGTCCGGCTCCTCTTCCGCCTCCTGGCGGAAGGGCGCCGGTATGTAGTGCTCCAGTTTGTGGATGTCCTTCAAAAGGCTTTGGATGCCCGCCTTATACTTGAAAACGCAGTCGTCCACCGACGCCAGGCCCCGCACCACGTCCTCCGCCAGCGCCCGGCAGGACGGCGCGCCGCAGGAGCCGCAGTCCAGGCCCTCCAGGGATTCGGTGATCTCCTCCACGCGGGCCATTTTTTCCATGGCCGCGCCCATATCGTCGTCCAGCTTGAGGACCGGGACAAATTCCAAGGGGACATCCCAGGTCATTTCCGGGCAAATCGCGTCGATGTGGTTGAGGCTGACCGGCAGGTGCTTCCGGATACGATAGAGCTTGGTCCGCGCCACATAGGGGTTTTCCACGTTGAGCACTCCGCCCACGCAGCCGCCGGAGCAGGCGTTCAGCTCAATGAAGTCCACGTCGCGGAATTTTTCATCCTCCAGGTCTTCCAGGACGCGGATGACATTTTCAATTCCGTCGGCCGCCAGATAATTGTCGTTGATGAGTCCCGACGCCTCACCGCTGGAGCTGCCCCAGGAGAGGCCGATTTTCCCGGCCTCGGAAATCATCTTAGGAGGCTCTTGAGCAGTCTGCTTCATAAAAGGAAGCAGCTGCGGATATATCTCGCTGACCGCCACGACGGCATCTACAGCGCTTTTGGCAGTCCCCAGGGGCATCTTGGTGGCCGTCACCTTGGCCGGGCAGGGGGAAATGAAAACTGCGCCGATGCGTTCAGGGGGAAGGCCGGTCTCCTTTGCGGCCTCCTCCTTTGCCAGCCGGGCCGCCACCTCGATGGGGGCGTTCAGCGGCAGGATGTGTTCGATGAGGCTGGGAAACCGCACCCGGATCAGCCGGGTCACCGCGGGGCAAGCCGAGCTGATGACCGGCTTGGGCAGCGTGCCGCTTTTCATCAGGCGGCGGGTGGCTGCCGAAACCAGCTCCGCTGCCTTGGCCACCTCGTAGACTCCGTGAAAGCCAAAGGCCAGCAGGGCGTTGAGGACAATGTCCACATCTTCCAGGTTGTTGAACTGCGCCATAAAGGACGGCGCAGGAAGCGCGATCACATAATCGAACTGATGGATGACGTCCAGGCTGTCAAAAATCGCCCGCTTGGCATGATGAGGGCAGACCCGGATGCACTCCCCGCAGTCGATACAGCGCTCGGTGATAATGTGCGCCTTTTTGTTGCGCACGCGGATCGCTTCGGTGGGACAGCGTTTGATGCAGTTGATGCACCCCATACACTTCTCCCGGTCCAGGGTTACCGAATGGAAAAACTCCTGCATCGCCAAAACCTCCTGTCTGGATTCTTCATTCTGCCGGTTTTCTCTGCAGGGCAGAAAAGAGGGCAGCGCAAAGGACGCCAATCATCAAGGGAACCAAAGCCGTAAGCGCCGCAAAAATGCTGCCCGGCTGGCCGCTCTGGTTATACTGGCGGGCCAGTGTAGAAATTCCCCAGCGTCCCGAATCCGTCAGGTAAATCATCTCGCCGTAAGAGTCCCCCCAAGCCCTGGCGAACAGCAGTCCGCCAAAGACCAACAGGTAGGGAAATGCCGTCCGGACGAACTGCCCGGGTACCCGAATCCGGCCGCCGCAGGCCTGCACACACAGAAACGCCAGCGCCAAAGGCAGCGCCGGGGACAAAAGGTTTTGCGCCAGCACCGGCAGGCGGGTGTTTACCGCACCCAGGATACGCACAATGAGAAAATTTCCCACCGTGTTCTGGGCGAGCAAAAACATTACGGCCGTCAACACCAGGGCAGGACCGCCAAAACCCGCGGTCATTCCGCAGCCGGAGACGGCCAGCATGATCACGCCCGCCGCTGCGGACAGCACAGCAGTCAGCAGACTCTGTGCCACGGCGGAAAACAAAGGGCCTTCCGCACCCGCGGTTCCGAAGCTCCCGGCACAGACGGCTATGGCGGCGGCAACAGCCAAAAGGGCGAAGATCCAGCCAAAAACGCCGGCGTTGGCATTTCCACGGCTTTCGGACCGAGCAGGCAGGGCAAAATAATGCTTCAGCAGCAGTCTTCCCAAAATACAGGCCAGCACAGCCGGCAGAAGCTGCAGCAGGACCCGAATCATCCATGCTGCCGAAGAACTGCTGAACGCCGCCTGCTGGAACCCTGTACGAAAGGTGTAGGTCCCGAGATTATCGGCTCCTTCATATACCAGAGGATTATAAAGCTCCGTAACTAGGCTGGTGTCCGGCGAAAACAGATTCATCAGGCCGGCTGCCGCCATGATCCCAGTTCCGGCCAGCGCCCCGGAAAACGCGCTGCGCTGATGCTCCCGGGCCAGCCGTCCGCTGACCGCCGCCAAAAAGGCGGCAAATCCAAAGGTCTTCATCCCAGCGGCTGCTAAATAAAGGAATGGAAACCAGGCGGCGGAGGTCTTTACTTCCACAGGCAGTGTTCCCATAAGCAGGATGCAGTAGGAGATCCCTGGGAGGAAGGCCGGCAACAGCAAAAGGCCAGCCAGCCCGAAGCAAAGACCCCGGGAACGCACCTGCGCCGCCGCCCATCCCGCTAAGAAGGCTGGAACCAACGGCACCAACCCCCCCAGAAGGGACTGAACCAGACTGTTGCGGAGCAGTATCGGAAAGGCGCTGCTCTCAAAAACCCTCCGGTAGTTGTCAAGCCCGACCCAAGGACTTTCAAAGAGGCCATGGGGCGGCGAATAATTCTGAAAGGAGAGCAAAAACGTCACAAAAGCCGGAACCACAAACAGAACCGCAGCAGCGGCAGCCACAAGGACAAAGCAAATCCAGCCGGCCGCACGGTTTTCCTTCGGATGAGCGGACATCATGATGCACACCTCCCTATCCGGCGTACTCAGACGCCGGTGTAAACAGTCATGTACACGGTCGTCCCCACTCCCACGGTGGAATCGATCCGCATTTCGTCGGAATACTTTTTCATGTTGGGGAGGCCCATCCCGGCGCCGAAGCCCAGCGACCGCACCTCATCCGGAGCGGTGGACCAGCCCTCCTGCATGGCCTTGTCAATATCGGCGATCCCCTTTCCGGTATCGGCCAGTATCATGGTGATCCTATCCGGAGAGACCTCCACGTCGATGTGTCCCCCGTTGGCGTGGATGACCATATTGATCTCCCCCTCATAGAGGGCAATGGAAACCTTGCGGATCACTTCCGGCGCCACGCCCAGCTTCCGCAGGTTCTTTTTAACATTGGAGGAAGCCTCCCCCGCTCGGGTAAAATCGCTTCCGTCTACTTCATAGGCCCATTTCAGCGTATTAATCGGTAACCCCTCCCCTGAGACCATTTTCCCAAAGGAGCCCGCAGGCGGTAAACATCCGGTGGCTGGTCTTCAAAAGCACCATTCCCCGCCGTTTTGCCAAGGCGATCATATCCTCGTCCGGTTCCTTGCCCCGGACAAAGACGATGCAGACCATATCCATCATATCCGCCGTCCGGACCACCTGAATATTCACAAGTCCAGTCAGCAGGACCGCCTGGTTCTTGACAAACGCTAGGACATCGCTCATCATATCCGAACCACAGGCGTCATGGACCTCTGTGTCCAGATTCTCCTCTCCGCAAATAAGGTCAGCGTCCAGCGCCTGCATTACATCCCGCACATTCATGCTTGATTCCTCCTGGTCATCTAGAAAATCAGATATCGCACATATTTCCGCTCACATAGGGGTTTTCCCCGGAATTCCGGAAACAAAAGCCGGTCCGAAGGAGTCCCCCAACAGGCGGGAGTCTGGCTCCGTTTTCCCGCCCAGTTTAGTTTAAGTATAACACATTTTGTTCTTCTGTCAATTTCTTTCCGCCAGAATATCGGCAATTTTGTGAAAATCGTCGGGATTTCCTCTTGAAAATTGGGTACTGCCGCTGGCGACTGCTTTTGTTTTCCTGACAAAAGTCTCTTTCCCCTTTTTGTATAAGGTCCCCAAAAAAGAAAAAACAGGTTATTCTACAAAGACTATAGTAATTTTCGTCAAAACATGCTATAATACAAGGAAGCACAGAGCGTCTTTTTTCCTGTCCGAAAATGACGTTTCGTTTTTTGCCGCCTTTCCATGCAAATTCCGTCCTTTTGAACGGAGCGGATGGATTTATGGATGGCGTCATTTTTGCTGTACTGCTATGTTAAACATTTCACAAGGAGGTCCACGCTATGTCTACCAAAAAAGCCGGTGTTACATTTAAAGGCACGCCGGAGCAGGAAGCCAAGCTCCTGGAAATCATCGCGGCCCACAAGGATCAGCCGGGCGCGCTGATGCCTGTTCTTCAGCAGGCGCAGGAGGTCTACGGCTATCTTCCCATTGAGGTTCAGTCCATCATCGCAGAAGGACTGGACATCCCGCTGGAGGAAGTATACGGAGTCGTTACTTTCTACTCCCAGTTCACCCTGTATCCCAAGGGACAGTACAAAATCTCGGTATGTCTCGGCACCGCCTGTTATGTCAAGGGCTCCGGTGACGTCTATGACCGTCTGCAGCAGAAGCTCGGCATCAAGGGCGGCGAATGCACCCCTGACGGAAAGTTTTCTCTGGACGCCTGCCGCTGTGTCGGCGCCTGCGGCCTGGCCCCGGTTATGACCATAAACGATGAGGTTTACGGAAAGCTGCTTCCCGACGATGTGGACGACATCCTTGCAAAATACGAATAAGTTCCAAAGGGGCTGAAATTCATGCAGGAGCTGTCGCTCAATGTTTTGGACATCGCCCAGAACTCTATCCGTGCCGGAGCGTCCCTGATCACCATCACAGTAGCGGAACGCCGGACGGATGCGTTTCTGGAAATTTCCATTGCCGACAACGGCTGCGGGATGAGCCAGGAACAGGTGGAACAGGTCATGGACCCCTTTTTTACCACCCGAACCACCCGGAAGGTCGGATTGGGCGTCCCGTTTTTTAAGATGTCGGCGGAGGCCACCGGCGGAGACTTTTCCATCGTTTCCGAGTTAGGCGCAGGAACCACTACGACCGCCCGCTATCACACGGATCATCTCGATATGCTCCCCATCGGGGACATGAACGCGACCATCCTCTCCCTCATCACCATGAACCCCTCGCTGGATTTCGTATATACCCGTTCCCTCGATGAAAAAACCTATGTCCTGGACACCAGGGAGCTGAAAGAGGTCCTGGAAGGTGTCCCGCTGGACACCCCTGACGTCGTACTTTATCTGAAAGAGGCGTTGGAGGAAGGTACCGCGGCGCTCCTCAATGGAACGCCGGACACCAATTGAAAGGAAGGAAGATTCTTTATGAAGAGCTTGGAAGAGCTGAAAGCGATCCGCGACCGCGTCAAAGGCAGCGTCGATATCCGGGAAGACAATTCCAACAAGATCCGCGTGGTCGTCGGCATGGCCACCTGCGGCATCGCCGCCGGAGCGCGCCCCGTCCTCGCCACTTTTACCGAAGAAATCGCCAAACGCGGCTTACATAACGTCACCGTCACCCAGACCGGCTGCATCGGCATCTGCCAGTACGAGCCTGTGGTAGAGGTGTTTGACGCCGACGGCAGCAAGACCACCTATGTGAAAATGACTGCGGAAAAAGCTGCGAAGGTCGTGACCGACCACCTGGTCAACGGCAATGTCGTCAGCGAATACACCATCGGCAGCATCGATATGAAATAAGGAGGCAGCTTCATGTATCGTTCTCACGTACTGGTATGCGGGGGCACCGGATGTTCCTCCTCCAACAGCCAGCAGATCATCGACTCCCTGGAAGCGGAGCTCAAGTCAAACGGCCTGGAAAACGAGGTCAAAGTCGTCAAAACCGGCTGCTTCGGCCTGTGTGCTCTCGGCCCGATTATGATCGTCTATCCGGAAGGCTGCTTCTATTCCGAAGTTAAGCCGGACGACGTCCCGGAAATCGTCAGCGAACACCTGCTCAAAGGGCGCATCGTCAAGCGCCTTCTTTATAAGGAAACAGTCTCTGAGGATTCGGACAAGGTTAAATCCCTGAATGAGACCGAATTCTATGCAAAGCAGCACCGCGTCGCCCTGCGCAACTGCGGCGTGATCAACCCCGAAAACATCGACGAATACATCGCCGTTGACGGCTATCAAGCTCTGGGCAAGGTCCTCACTGAGATGACCCCCCAGCAGGTCATCGACGTCATGCTGGCCTCCGGCCTCCGCGGACGTGGCGGCGCGGGCTTCCCCACCGGCCGGAAATGGGCTTTTGCGGCCGCAAATAAAGCCGATCAGAAATACGTTTGCTGCAACGCTGACGAGGGCGACCCCGGCGCGTTTATGGATCGGTCCGTTTTGGAAGGCGACCCCCATGTCGTGCTGGAGGCCATGGCTATCGCCGGTTATGCCATCGGCGCTTCCCAGGGCTACATCTATGTCCGTGCAGAATACCCCATCGCCGTTCATCGTCTCCAGATCGCCATCAAGCAGGCCCGGGAGTACGGACTGCTTGGCAAGGACATCTTTGGAACCGGTTTCAACTTTGACATTGACCTGCGTCTGGGCGCCGGCGCCTTCGTCTGCGGCGAGGAAACCGCTCTGATGACCTCCATCGAAGGCCACCGCGGCGAACCCCGTCCCCGTCCTCCCTTCCCGGCGGTAAAGGGGCTGTTCCAGAAACCCACCATTCTGAACAATGTGGAAACTTATGCCAACGTCCCCCGCATTATCCTGAAAGGCGCGGACTGGTTCGCTTCCATGGGCACGGAAAAGTCCAAGGGCACCAAGGTCTTCGCCCTGGGCGGCAAGATCAAGAACACCGGTCTGGTGGAGGTCCCCATGGGCACCACCCTCCGCGAGATCGTCGAGGAGATCGGCGGCGGCATCCCCAACGGCAAGAAGTTCAAGGCCGCGCAGACCGGCGGTCCCTCCGGCGGCTGTATCCCCGCGGAGCATATGGACATCCCCATCGACTATGACAACCTCATCGCCATCGGCTCCATGATGGGATCCGGCGGATTGATCGTCATGGACGAGGACACCTGCATGGTAGACATCGCCAAGTTCTTCCTGGAGTTCACCGTTGACGAGTCCTGCGGCAAGTGCACCCCCTGCCGCGTCGGCACCAAGCGCCTCTACGAGATGCTGGACAAGATCACCCGGGGAGAAGGCACCCTGGAGGATCTGGACAAGATGGAGCAGCTTTGCTACTACATCAAGGCCAACTCCCTGTGCGGACTGGGCCAGACCGCTCCCAACCCGGTGCTTTCCACTCTCCGCTACTTCCGCGATGAGTACGTCGCTCACGTGGTGGACAAAAAATGTCCGGCCGGCGTCTGCAAACACCTGATGCAGGTCACCATCCTCACTGACAAATGCAAGGGCTGCACCCTCTGTGCCCGCACCTGCCCGGTCGGCGCCATTGAAGGCTCTGTGAAGGTGCCTCATGTGGTCAACCAGGCCAAGTGCATCAAGTGCGGCGCCTGCATTGAAAAATGCAAATTCGGCGCCATCGTCAAGAAATAAAGGAGTGTGGCTCAAGTCATGGAAATGGTAAACATCAAAATCAATAACATGCCGGTCGCCGTCGCCCCGGGAACCACCATCCTGGAAGCGGCGCACCAGGCGGGGATCCAGATCCCCACGCTGTGTTATCTGAAGGAGATCAATGAAATCGGCGCCTGCCGCATCTGCATGGTCGAGGTCAAGGGCGCCCGCAGCCTGGTAACGGCCTGCGTCTATCCGGTCAACGAGGGGATGG
>CAJMLQ010000124.1 GCA_905214265.1 uncultured bacterium | reverse complement strand
GGTCATCGGCGGTACGGGTTCCGGGAAATCCACCTTCGTCAGCCTGATTCCCCGGTTTTACGACGTCAGTTCCGGCAGCGTTCGGGTCTTTGGCCGGGACGTGAAGGAGTATCCCTTCGCGCAGCTGCGGCGGCTGGTGGGAATCGTTCCCCAGAAGGCGGCAGTGGTTTCCGGGACCATTGCAGAGAATCTTCGCTGGGGGAATCCCGGCGCCGGGGAGGAAGAACTCTGGGCGGCTTTGGAGACCGCCCAGGCGAAGCCATTCGTCGAAGTGCTTCCCAAAAAATTGGAGACCCGGGTGGAGCAGGGCGGCAAAAACTTCTCCGGCGGGCAGAAGCAGCGGCTGACCATCGCCCGGGCGCTGGCGGGAAAACCCAAGCTGCTCATCCTGGACGACTCGGCCAGCGCTTTGGATTTTGCCACCGACTCGGCCCTGCGGAAGGCTCTCCGGGAAGATACCCGGGGGATGACAGTGGTAATGGTGTCCCAACGGGCCAGCACCATCCGCCACGCAGACCGGATCCTGGTGCTGGACGACGGGGAGATGGCGGGTCTTGGGACCCATGCGGAATTGTTCGAAAGCTGTCCGGTGTACCGGGAGATCTGTTTGTCCCAGCTGAGCGCAGAGGAGGCAGCGAAATGAGCGAAAAAGCGAAAAAAATTGACCGCGGCGTCGTTCGCCGGCTGCTGGTTTACACCCGGCCATACCGGGGATATCTTGCGGCGGCTATGGCGGCGGCCCTGATTAGCGTACTGTTGACCCTGACGGTGCCGGTGCTTATTGGCGACGGCGTGGACTGCATTCTGGGGTCCGGAGAGGTGAACTACCGAGAGCTGCTTCGGATCCTTACCCTATTGGGCGCGTCGGTGGCGGGGACAGCCCTCTTCCAGTGGCTCATGTCCTACTGCACCAACGTCATCACCTACCGGACGGTCAAGGACCTTCGGATCCAGCTGTTCCAGAAATTGAACGGCGTACCGCTGCGCTATATTGACCGTACGGCCCACGGCGACTTCATCAGCCGGGTGGTCAACGACATTGACCAGGTCTCCGACGGGCTGCTCCAGGGCTTCACCCAGCTGTTTACCGGGGTGGTGACCATTGTGGGGACGCTGGTCTTTATGCTGGCGGCCAACGTCTGGGTGGCGCTGCTGGTATTTGTGCTGACGCCGCTATCCCTGTTTGTGGCGTCGTTCATTGCGCGGAACTCCTACAAGCATTTTCGAGGGCAGACCGCCATCCAAGGGGAGCTGTCCGGCTATATCGAGGAGATGGTGGCAAACCAGAAGCTGGTCAAGGGCTTCGTTTACGAGGATCGAGCTCAGGTGGCCTTCGGGGAGATCAACAGCCGGCTCTACGACCAGGGGCAGAAGGCCCAGTTTTTCTCCTCGCTGTCCAATCCCAGCACCCGGTTCGTCAATGCGGTGGTCTATGCGGCGGTAGGAATCACCGGCGCGGTCAGTGCCATTGCCGGGCGCATCTCAGTGGGGCAGATCTCGATGTTTTTGAGCTACGCCCAGCAGTATACCAAGCCCTTCAATGAGGTGACGGGTATCATTACCCAACTCCAGACCGCTTTTGCGTCGGCCCAGCGGGTTTTCGCTGTGCTGGATGAACCGGTAGAGCCGCCGGATGCGGCGGACGCCAAGATTGTTGCCGGATGCAGCGGACAGGTGGACATCGACGGTGTGTTTTTCTCCTATGATCCGGACCGGCCGCTGATTGAGGACATGAATCTGAAGGTGCGGCCGGGTCAGCGGGTGGCCATCGTCGGCCCCACCGGCTGCGGCAAGACCACCCTCATCAATCTGCTTATGCGGTTTTACGATGTGAACGCCGGAAAAATCTCCATCGACGGGACGGATATCCGCGCCATGACCCGGGGGAGCATGCGTTCCCTTTTTGGAATGGTGCTCCAGGAATCCTGGCTCTTTTCCGGGACGGTGCGGGAGAATATCGCCTACGGCAAGCCCGGCGCCACCGATGAGGAGATCGTTGCAGCTGCCAAGGCGGCCCACGCCCACAGCTTCATCAAGCGTCTGCCCAAGGGATATGACACGGTCATCGCCGAGGATGGCGGAAACCTTTCCCAGGGACAGCGGCAACTTCTCTGCATCGCCCGAGTGATGCTGGTGGATCCGCCCATGCTGATTTTGGACGAAGCCACCTCCAACATCGACACCCGCACCGAGATCCTGGTCCAAGAGGCCTTTCAGCGGATGATGGAAGGGCGGACCAGCTTCGTGGTGGCCCACCGTCTGTCCACCATTCGGGAAGCCGACGTGATCCTGGTGATGAATCAGGGGCATATTGTGGAGCAGGGCACTCATCAGGAGCTGCTCGCCAAGGGCGGTTTTTACGCCAACCTATATAACAGTCAGTTTGCCCGGTCAGAGGAAAGTGCCTGACCGGAAAGGAGGAACCTTGTGAAAATCGTGGTGCTGGACGGATACCTTGTCAATCACGACCGTCAGCCTTGGGCGGTGGCGGAGCGGTTTCCGGGCTTAGTCTGGTATGATGAAACGCCGGACGGCGAAGCGGCGGCCCGGATCGGGGACGCGGAGGCGGTTTTCGTCAACCGGACCAGGCTGGGCCGGGAGGTTTTTGAACGCTGTCGGAAACTTCGGTACATTGGGGTGTTCGGGACGGGCTATAACATCATCGATCTCCATGCCGCTGCAGAGCACGGTGTGACCATCTGCAACGTCCCGGCCTACTCGTCCTATGCCGTGGCCCAGCACGCCATGGCGCTGCTGCTGGCGGTGACCAACCGAACGGCAGAATTCTCCGCTTACGTCAAGGCCGGGAACTGGCGACTTCCGGCGGATCCCGGAGTCACTGCGGTTCCGATGCTGGAACTTTCAGGCAAGACGGTAGGAATCCTGGGGTATGGGGACATTGGCCGGGTATTCGGCGAAGCCTGCAGGGCCCTGGGGATGCGGGTGATCGGATACCGGCGCCATCCCGACGGGACGGAAGCAGCTCAGATGGTGGAGCTGGATGAACTCTGCCGGGAAAGCGACGTCCTTTCCATCCACTGTCCGTTGACGCCGGAGACGAGGGGTCTGGTGAACCGCGCTTTTCTGGAGAAGATGAAGCCTGGGGCCATCCTTCTCAACACGGCCCGGGGACCGGTCCTCAATGAGGAGGACGTTGCGGCTGCGCTGGACAGCGGGAAACTGCTGGCGGCGGCGGTAGACGTTTTTTCCCAGGAACCGGCAGGGCTGGAAAGTTCTCTGGTGCGGCACCCGCGGTGCATTGTGACGCCCCATGTTTCCTGGGGACCCCGCGAGACTCGGGCCCGGTTGCTCCGGATCGCAGCAGAGAACTTTTTCGCCTTTTTGAACGGTGCACCGCAGAATACCGTGGGCGGAGGGTGATTCTTTCGCCGGATAAGCATAGAAAAACCGCCCCGCAGGCCGCGGGGCGGTTTTGTCGCTACAGGACGGATTTTTCACCGGAGCAGATCGCGAAAATACGGACGACCGCATCCTCCAGATAGCGGGCCAGGGGCAGCTCGGCCACACCGGCCATCTGCAGATGGCACTTCTGCACAGGGATCAGGACCTTGGGACACGGGCTTTCGGACACTGCCTGGGCCATTGCCGGGGAAATCTCCCCGAACATGGCGTTCGCCAGGAGGATCCCCGCGGGGCCGGTGATGACATCCGCGCGGCCACAGTTGTAGATTACGGCGTTTTCGCCGGTGGCGCCTGCGTTGGCACCGGCTTTGAGCATGGCGGAAGTGGCGGCGGAGTTGGCGCCGACGGCGATGAGAAATGCGTCCGGAAGGGCAGCGCGCAACTGCTCGGTCAACATCCGACCGATGCCGCCGCCCTGACCGTCAATAATCAAAATATTCATGGCGCGGCCCTCAATGGCTGTAGGTGGCGGCGTTTTGGAAACCTTCCTTCAGCTCGTCCATCTGTTCAAAGGATCTTCCGGTGCCGATTCCGACGCAGCGCACCGCCTCCTCCGCCACTCGAGTCTCGACGCCGGTGTTCTCCTCGATAAGGCGGTCCATGCCGCGGAGCAAGGAGGTGCCGCCGGTCATGACGATGCCGTTGTCGTGGATATCGCCGATCAGCTCCGGCGGAGTGCGCTCCAGAACGCTGCGGACAGAGGCAACAATCTCATCCGCATGGGGACGGAGAACATCGAAAAGCTCCGTTTGGGTGATGGTGATCTGTTCTGGATAGCCGGTTAAGAGGTTCCGGCCTTTTACAGTCGCGGAAATTTCGCTGTCAGGCTCGAACACACATCCGATCTCCTTTTTCAACTTTTCCGCGACTTTGCTGCCAATGGCCAGCTTGTAGGTGTTCTGAATGTATTTTACGATGGATTCGTCAAAGGTATTGCCCGCTACCCGTAGGGAGTCCGCCGTGACAATGCCGCCCAGGGAAATGACAGCTACGTCCGTCGTACCGCCGCCGGAATCCACCATCATATGGCCGCTGGGCGCGGTGACGTCGATTCCAGCCCCCATGGCGGCGGCGAGAGGTTCATCTACCAGATAGACCCTTCGGGCGCCGGCGCTCATGGCCGCTTCCACTACGGCGCGGGCTTCTACGTGGGTGATGGAGGAGGGAATGCAGATGGCGATCCGGGGTTTGATCAGGAAACTGCGGGTTACCTTTCGGACGAACTCCTTGACGAGAAATTCCGTGTAGAGATGATTGGAAATCACGCCGTCGCGGATAGGGCATTCCGTCTGGATGTAGGCCGGAGTCTTACCCAGCATGGCCAGCGCCTCGTGGCCGACGGCGACCACCTGCTCCGTGCGGACGTTATAGGCAACGACACTGGGTTCCTCCAAAACGATGCCCTTGCCGCGGCGGTATACGATGATTTTTGTGGTACCGAGGTCGATACCGAGGTCAACTCCTGCCAAAATGATTCCTCCTTAGGGAATTTCAAAATATGCCTATGGGACAAGCGCGCGTTTTTATGATACGGTGCGGCCTCTGCTCAGGTCCTTGTGGCTATTCTGCAGCATGTGCTGCGCTGTGAAATCAAGATCTGGGCCCATGATGGCTTGCACTCATTATACTACAAACTGGAAGCGTTTGGCAACAAAAACAGCAGAATAGTTTGGTACCTTCATAAAATATAAGCGCAGCCGTTTTGGAATGCAATGCCTTTCAAAATGATTCTGTCTCCAGAGGACCGTCCTGCATGCTGGAAAGGCCGGTTGCCGCAGCAGTTACTGCATACACCGCCCGAGCCCCGTTTTGCCGCAGAATTCCGGCGGCCTCCCGCAGGGTTGCTCCGGTAGTGGTCACATCATCGCAAAGCAGGAGGATCCGGCCCTGGATAGCCGCGCCTTTGGCGGGTGCATACGCCCCGGAGAGGTTGCTGCGGCGCTCCCGGGCGTTGAGCATGTGCTGCGGGCGGGTCTTCCGGACCTTTACCAAAAGCTCTTCCCATGGGATCCCAGTCTCCCGGGAGAGAAAACGGGCGAGCAAAGCGGCTTGATTGTAGCCGCGCCGCCGGATTCCGGATCGGTTCATGGGAATGGGCACGATGGCATCAAAAGACAATCCCTCCGGCAGAATTTCCGCCAGGTAAGGTGCAAGGTGCCGGGCAATGGCCGGCCTGTCATGAAATTTCATCTGCCGGATGGCCCGGGCAGCTTCCCCGCGGTACTCAAAGGCGGGAAAGACCCCGTCCAGCGGCCAGTCCTTCCCGCAGACGCAGGGGGATTTCCCGCAGCCCCGGCAGAGTCCGCTTCCGGTTCGGGGAAGAATCTTTTCACAGGCGGCGCAGCAGCGCGCCGTATACGGAATGACCGTCCCGCAAAAGGGACAGCGTTTGGGAAACAGTATGGCTGCCAGCACCTGGCTCAGTTTCATAAAAAACCTCCCGCCGGTTCCGATGAAAGACGAAAAAGGGAAAGGAGGCCTGCAGGCCCCTTTCCCTTGCTGTCAGTAGTTGCGGATGAGTGCGGCGACCTTGCCGAGAATGGTCATCTCTTCCACGATAATCGGTTTGAAATCCGGATTTTCCGGCATCAGACGGAAATGGCCATTTTCCTTGTAGAACCGCTTGACCGTCGCCTCGTCGTCAATCAGCGCGACGATGATATCCCCGTTGCGGCAGACCGGTGTTTTGTGTACGACGACAATATCTCCATCCAGGATTCCGGCGTTGATCATGCTTTCACCACGGACGTGAAGAGCAAAATAGTCCTCCGGGTTTCCGGACAGGTTGGGGACCGGCAGATACTCCTCGATCTCCTCGATGGCAGTGATCGGAATCCCTGCTGTCACCGTTCCGAGAAGGGGAACAGAGAAAGTCGTACTGCCCGGGAGTTTAATCGTGCGCTTCTTCAAGTCGTCCTTGACGATATATCCTTCGTCCACCAGTTCCTTTAAATAATAATGGACGGTGGAAGTGGATTTGATTCCGACTTCCTCACAAATTTCCCGGACAGTGGGGGAAAAGTTGTGATTCAGGATGCAATCCCGGATGTAGTCATAAATAAGCTGTCCTTTTGCGCTGATCATCGCGTTCCTCCTTAATCGGTGAGCTTCAGTTTTTCCTTAACGGCGTGAAGCGCCTCATCCTTGGCTACAATCAAAAGTTTGTCGCCGGAGTAGATACGGGTGTTGCCGCGGGGGATAATTGCCTCCCCGCCGCGCTCTACCGTGACGATAACCGACTGCTCCGGCAGGCGGATATCCATCAGCTGCTTACCGGAATATTTAAAGTCGTCCGGCAGCAGGATTTCGCTGATGGAGGATCGTCCTTGATTCAGGGAAACCACATGTTTGATTGCGGAGATGTCTACCTCCCGTTCGATCATGCGGGAAATATAATCGATGCTGGAAACGGTGATATCCACCCCCAAATCGCTCATAACACTGGCATTTTTTGGATTGTTGGCCTTGGCGACCGTCCGCTGGATGTGAAACTCCATTTTCGCCAGCTGGCAGGCGATGAGGTTGGCCTCATCCCGGCCTGTGACGGCGATCAGAGCGTCAGAACTGCCGCACCCGGCGTCACCCAAGGCTTCGATCGTTGTGCCATCGCCGTGGATGACCGGAATGTCCAGCTCATCGGCGAGACGCATGCAGACCACTTTGTTTTGTTCCACGATAGAAGGTTCGTGATTGTGCTCCATCAGTGCCTTGGCCAAATAATAACCGACGGAGCCGCCGCCGACAATGACGATTTTCATGGAAAGACTCCTTTAATCGACAACGCTGCAGATGATCAGCCAGTCCCCAGCCTGAAGCGTCACGGGACCCTCCGACAGCAACTGAAAGGTATAATCCGACCGGCGGACTGCAAAAAGGCTCTCTCCGCTGCCGACGTCGATATCGGCGGTTGAGGCACCATAGAGCCGTTTGGGAACTTCAAAGTTCCGGAAACTGACGGTATGGGAGCCGAAATGCATTTGCTGGTGCTTCTCCGGCATGAGACTCCCCTTGACGTTGTCCACTGTGATGTTCGTGGGGCAGATAGTGCGTAAGCCAAAATGGCTGAACACATTTTCCCGGCGGGGATCATTGATGCGGGCGATGAGATTGTCCACATGGAACATTTCCCTCGCCAGCTGGCAGACCATGATGTTGACGTTGTCATCGGGACTGACCGCAGCAAGGGCGTCGCAGTTTTCAATGCCGGCTTGGCGGAGGACGTCCTGGTCGATGGGGACCCCGGCCGTGCAATAGCCGGAAAAATCCTCCGGCAGAAGGGCAAAGGAGTCCGCGCTCCGGTCAACCACCGAGATGTCGTGGCCTTCGCGGCTGAGAATGCCGGCCAGCTCCGAGCCGACACGTCCGCAGCCAACAATTAAAATATTCATCCGTTATGGGCCGTCCTTTTTCTCAATAAAATGATCAAGAGCCGGCGGCGTTGAACCGTCAGTATCTTTCATACATATTGTAAAAGGAAACGGCGGAAAAGTCAAGAGAAAAAATATTTGTTTTGGAATCCAAGGCGAAAAAAATTGGACTTTTTTCAGTAAAAACGGCAAAATGCCAATTTTTTCTGCTTTCATCCGTTCAATTCATGTGAGTGTGCCCCTTGACAAATAAAGCGGAATCCAGTAAAATAAAAACGATAATTACCTTATCAAGAGTGGCGGAGGAACAGGACCTGTGAAGCCACGACAACCTACCGGGGTCCGGTAAGGTGCCAATTCCTGCGACGCAGTCGAGAGATGAGGTTTGACACAAAACTGTAAGCGCTCGATTTCCGGGCGCTTTTTTGTTGTGCTGGCGTCTTTCCTGCCGGCCCGACTCCCCGTGCGGATGGGAGCGGGAGCGACCCGTTCCGCACGAAATCGACACTGTGCGCATGCACAGGGAAAGGAAGGGACGCAATGTCCAAGTATCTGTTTTCATCGGAGTCCGTCACGGAGGGACATCCCGATAAAATCTGCGACCAGATTTCTGACGCGGTCTTAGACGCGATTCTGGAGCAGGACCCCCAGGGGCGGGTCGCCTGCGAAACCTGCTGCACCACCGGAATGGTGATGGTCATGGGAGAGATTTCTACCCACTGCTACGTTGACATTCCCAAAATCGTCCGGGATGTGGTTATCGATATCGGCTACGACCGGGCAAAATACGGCTTTGACGGCTACACTTGCGCGGTGCTGACTTCCATCCACGAGCAGTCCGGGGATATCGCCATGGGTGTGGACAAGGCGCTGGAGGTCAAGAGCGGGCAGGACGCCGGGGACAGCGAAAACGGCGCCGGGGACCAGGGAATGATGTTCGGCTACGCCTGCGACGAAACGCCGGAGCTGATGCCGCTGCCCATTT
>CAJMLQ010000123.1 GCA_905214265.1 uncultured bacterium | reverse complement strand
ATGCACCATGATGTTAAAAAATAAGCGCCCTGCTGAGCGGCAACTCGAGCAAGGCGGCAAAGGAAATACATCAATTAAAGGATAGCACGAAAGCGAGGAAAAGTCAATGGATATGAGAGCAATGCATTCAGCATTGGAAAATCTAGCCGATAATGAGGATTCGGAAATCGTCCGGTCGGAGTATAACCGAGACAGCAATTTTCCCAGCTATATTAAGGCGTTTGACCATTCAACCGGGAAATGGATTGAATACAGCATCCGGGCGTCTGACAAGGATGATCCTACATGAGTTGTGAGTACTGCCAGACGTTCCCGCATCTTCCAGGATGCCCGAACGCGCCGTATCCAGAGGAACAGAAGTGCCTTCGGTGCGGGTGCTGGTTTTATGAGTATGAATTAAAAGACGGAATCTGCAAGTCGTGCAGATTTGAAATTGCAATTGAAAAAGAAATGGAGGAATGCTGAGATGTTTGAGAGCGGTGTGAAGTTCTACACCTACTGTAAACTGAAAACTTCTATTGCCTTCCCGGAGGACAACACATGCTGCTGGTACTGTGTGCTGTTCAATAAGCACACGGAGGAGTGCCGCATTACCAATGAGACAATATATAGGCCCAAGCAGTTCATGGGGAGCTGC
This sequence comes from uncultured bacterium, assembly GCA_905214265.1. Lineage (GTDB taxonomy): Bacteria > Bacillota > Clostridia > Oscillospirales > Ruminococcaceae > Merdivicinus. The sequence continues at coordinate 8,158 of CAJMLQ010000123.1, read as the reverse complement.
TGCCCGCTGGAGCTGGAGGAACGAAATGAGTAAAGTACATCAAAAGTTGCTTCAGGTGCAAATTGCTCTGAAAGCGCCAAAAAGTAATTATAACAGCTTTGGAAAATATAGTTATCGGAGCTGTGAGGACATCATGGAAGCGGCCAAACCCCTTCTGAAAGATCAGGGACTTACCATGCTGATTTCAGATGATGTTTTCCAGATTGGCGACCGGTATTATATCCGGGCAACCGTTACGGTTATGGATGCCGAAAGCGGTGAATTGGTGCAGGCTTCGGCACTTGCACGTGAGGAAGAAACCAAAAAGGGAATGGATGCTTCACAGATTACAGGGGCTGCTTCCTCTTATGCCCGCAAATACGCGCTCAACGGGATGTTTGCGATCGACGATACCAAGGACGCCGACACGCGGCCACCATCCGGTACCGAAAAAGTCTGCTGCACACAATGCGGCGCGGAAATCAAGGAATATATCAAAAAGGATGGAACGAGAGTGCCACCGGAGGAACAGTCTAAAAATACCGGCGGATTATGTGTCAAATGTTATCGAGCAATGAACGGAGGAAATTGAAATGATGAATCATATTACACTAATGGGCCGCCTGGTTGCTGACCCAGAACTGAAAACTACTCAAAACGGAAATTCTGTTGCGTCTCTCCGCGTTGCAGTTGATCGCAACTATACGCCGCAGGGGCAGGAGAAGCAGACGGATTTTATTTCCTGTGTGGCATGGCGGCATACAGCTGAATTTATCAGCAAATACTTTTCAAAAGGACGTATGATTGCACTGGAAGGCAGCCTGCAGTGCCGGAATTATGAGGACAAGCAGGGGCAGAAACGCACCGCTTATGAGGTCGTTGTCGAGCAGGCATATTTTGCGGATTCCAAGCAGGATGGGGAAAAGCAGAAAGCGCCGGGTGTTGGTTCATTCCCGGCGGTTGAAATGGATGTAAGTGCAGACGATGATGGCGATCTTCCGTTCTAAGGAGGAGCCATGGCAAACGATAAAAGAACTTTTTTCAAGTCGGTAAAGGTGCTGATTGACACCAGGGAGCAGAAAAACGGGCATATTCTTTCGGCGCTGGACGCGATGAATGTGCCGCATGAAAGCAGAAAGCTCGATTTTGGAGATTATTCCTTTTGCGCGGGAGAGCGAGACTTTTCCCTCTCCTGCGTCATCGAAAGGAAAGCAAACATCAACGAACTTTACGGCAATGTTAACACGGCTGACCATCGGGCAAGGCTGGAAAACGAACTGTTTGCCGCCCGGTGCATGGGAGCTGATTTGACGCTTTTACTTGAAAACTGTGAGGACGAAGCATTTTTGAAAGCATATCAGGCCCCTGAATGGGAAATGCGAGCATACAACCGGAAAATCCGAGAAACCGGAATTCACTGCTATCAGACAATTAGTTCCTGGCAGCGGTGTAACCGGTACAGTTTTCAGATAGTCTATGTTAAATTGCCGGAAAATTCTGCTGCTCGAATACTGGAATGCTTTTACTATTACTGGCGGAACTACAAAGCGTTGACTGCGGGACGGAGAACATGACGATTACGGATGAGATCAAGCAGCGTGTCAAAATGCCGGATATCTTTGAGCGGTATGGATTCGAGACGAACCGGGGCGGGTTTATCTCCTGCCCTTTTCATTCGGAGCGCACCGCCTCCCTCTCCGCCTATCATAACGGGGAACGGTGGAAGTGCTTCGGCTGCGGGGCCGGGGGCGATGTGATTTCTTTTGTGATGCAGCTGTATGGTCTGACCTTTTATCAGGCAGTCAGACAAATCGACCGGGATTTTTCTTTGGGAATATTGAATCAGCACGTTTCCTACAGCCAATTAAGGCAATCGGAGACAGCCAGAAAAGCGCGGGAAAAGGAACAGGCACAACTGGAGTCCCTAAAAGAAGCTTATCGGACCTGTAATGTTCTGATACGAGAACTGGCGCCACACAACATGGAAGAAATTCCGGACGAGCGGTTTACGGAAGCTCTGAAAGACCGCAACTATTATGCCTATCTTTTAAGCGAGAGGGGGCGGTAAAAATTGAAAAATTCGATTATGACAGCCTAACAGCCAAGACGATCCTGGAACCGGAGCTTTTTGAGGCCCTGATGGATATGGAACCTCTTGAGCAGACAAAAGTGTCCGTTCAGCTATCGATGAGAGCAAAAGAACTTGGAGTTTCCAAGTATTTTGAGTCAATGCTGAAAGGGTATAAAGACGATGCAAAACAACTTGCCAAGGCCAATGATCGGGAGAAAATGCAGATTCTCCACGCTGATGTCCCTTTGCGGTATGACCGAAATGGTCCGCTTCTGACCATTGAGAATTTTTCTGCAATTCTGGACAACGACCCGCTTTTTGAAAACAAGTTTCGCTTTAACGAGCTTTCAGGATGTCCAGAGCAGATCATTAATGGAAAGCTGGAACGCTGGCGTGATGAAGATGACAGCAAGCTCCGTTCCTACATAGAGCAGAAATATTGCCTTTATAGCGAAAAAAAGCTGGATGACGCGCTCCGTATTAAATTTTCGCAGAACAAATACCATCCAGTCCGGGAAAGAATTCTTTCGATCCAGTGGGATGGAAAAAACCGGATCGAAGGGCTTCTGACTAAATGGATGGGCGCGGAAGACAGTGATTATACGCGGGAGGTAAGCCGTCTTATCTTTGCAGGAGGAATACACCGGGCATTTGAACCTGGATGCAAATTTGATGATATGGCCGTTCTGATCGGACGCAAGCAAGGTGAGGGAAAATCCACTTTTATCCGATGGCTGGCCATGGAGGACCGTTTTTACCGGGAAGTCACAGAGATTGAGGGCCAGAGAGGAATTGAAAGCCTGGAAGGCGCATGGATCTGCGAGATGGGAGAGCTTCTGGCATTGAAACGCACCAAGGATGTGGAGGCAGTCAAAAGCTATATCACCCGGCAGGTGGACACATACCGGCAGCCATTTGACAAAAGGACAAGCGACCACCCGCGACAATGCATTTTTATCGGAACCACAAACAACCAGGAATTTCTAAGCGACAAAACCGGAAACCGGCGTTATCTTCCGATCATCTGCAACAATTCCGGACGCTATCTTTTCGACCACGCGGAGGAAGTCAAGCACGATATCGAACAGTGTTGGGCAGAAGCATATGCGCGGATGATTGCAGGAAATATGCCTGCGGTGGCGGATTACAGGCTTGTGGAAGAGATTCGGAATCGGCAGAATGACGCGGTAGAAGATGATTACCGGATCGGAATGATTGAGGACTATCTTGAAGGGCGCGACATGGTCTGCATTTTAGAACTATGGAAAAACGCATTGGGAGAATCCATTAAGCCATCAAAAAGAGACAGCAATGATATCTCTTTAATCATGCAAGCACAACCCGGATGGGAGAAGTCTAAGAATCCGAGAAGGTTTCCGGACTTTGGAAGGCAGACAGCTTGGATACGGTCAAAAAGCACAGAAGATGAAGATGACTTTTTGCCATTTTGACCATTATCCCGTGAGATGATTGCCAGTTAATTGCCAGATGATTGCCGGGATGATTGCCAGACAAATCCCATAACCACGGGCTTTATTAATAACTGACAATCAAGATCATCATCTTTTCTATATATATAAGGGATGATGTTTATCGTATAAAAAAACCCGTATATATTTTTTTGAAAACACGATGATTGCCGGGGTTAATTGCCAGGATGATTGCCAGGAAGGAATCAAAATGACGTTTGAAGAGATCGGAGCCGTTGCTAAAACGGCGGTTCCTATACCAAAAGAATGGCCCGCCGAGGACAAGCTGGCCTGTCTCTGCCTTAGAGGGATCGCGGAGCGAAGCAAAGAACGGACAAGCAGCAAAGAGGTCCTTTTGCAGGAAGTCAGTACGGTAAAAACATTGCACAGCGCTCTTGAATTTGATCACAACCGCCAGCGTGCCGCGTGGGCGCAGTACCAGGAGTTTCTGCTTCGGGCGAATGGATTGACCTATGAGATTAAACACGCCTTAGAGAGCCATGCAGACGCCTCTACGTTGATGCGGTTATCTTTGGACCTATACGCGGCGCTTACCTGGGACAGCACCATGGCGGACAATCTGAAAAGGAGAATGGACAATGACGAACATTGAATATTTTGAGCGCGAGGTTATACGCAAGAAACAGGCGAAGAACCGAGCCGAACAAATGGGACATCTGCGCGAAATGCATGACCTGGAAGTGAAAATTGGACGCTTGCAAGCCGCAGTTGACGCGCTGCGGACAGTAGAGAAAATGAATACCCCGGACGGCTGGGAGGGATGAGCTGTGAAAGTACTGGTAGCCTGTGAAGAATCGCAGGAGGTATGCAAGGCGTTTCGGGAAATGGGGCATGAAGCGTACAGTTGCGACATCATCCCATGCTCTGGAGGACACCCGGAGTGGCACATCAAGCAAGATGTGCTCCCGTTGTTAAATGGCTATTGCTTTTTCAAAACCTGTGACGGCACCCCGCATTATGTACTTAGCCGTTGGGACATGCTCATTGCTTTCCCGCCATGCACCTATCTCACCATCACTGGAAATCGCTGGTTTAATGTTGAACGCTACGGTGAGAAAGCGGTGCAGAGGCTCCAAGACCGTGCGGCAGCAATCCGTTTTTTCATGACTTTTGTTGAGGCTGACTGCCCCCGGATAGCTATCGAAAATCCTGTTGGTGTTATGTCTACAGAGTACAGAAAGCCAACGCAGATCATCCAGCCCTGGCAGTTTGCTCTTTCCAAGGAGGAGCACACGGAAAAAACCACCTGTCTATGGTTGAAAGGTCTACCACCGCTGATACCCAAAACCGCCGACAAGCCAGATATGGCATACCATGAATGGGTCACCACAGCGAGAAAGCACAAAAGGCAGACATTGTGGTATTACAACACCCGATGCTTGCCGCATGACCAGCGGGCAACCGCAGCAAGCAAAACTTTTCCCGGCATAGCTGCCGCCATGGCAGAGCAATGGGGTGGCATAGGATGACAAAGCTTTCAGACGCAGAACTCCGGTGGGCGGCGGACAAGCACAAGCAGAGGTACCGGTGGGGAGAGATCGGCGAAGCGCTGCATGTGGACAGGGAACTATTGTCGGAAGAAGTGAAGAAAAGCGGCTATCAATATGAGCTTCCGCCCCTGGTGATGCCGGAGAATGTGCCGGATAACCGGGAATTTGCCTGGGAATCCCTGCTGGACGGATACAACAAAAAGCAGATCGCAAAAGCCATGAGGCGAAGCGAGGGCTATGTAAACAAGCTGCTGCAGGGCCGGAAGAAGATCATGCCGCGGCTGGTGACGAGGTGGATAAAGGATGAGCGACAAACTTCATAACGCAATCGAGCGGATGCGGATGGCGTCAGAAATCAGCCTGGAGCACTATCAAAAGCCGATTCTGTTGACATACTCAGGAGGAAAAGACAGCGATGTGTGCATCGAGGTTGCAAAAATCGCCGGTATCCCTTTTGAGGTGGTGAACAGCCACACGACAGCAGACGCGCCGGAGACAGTGCGGCATATCCGGAAGAAGTTCCAGGAGTTGGAGCTGGCGGGGATCCCATGCCGGATTCAGTATCCAGAATACAAGGGAAATCGGGTATCTATGTGGACTTTGATTCCGCAGCAAGGGATGCCTCCTACTAGGTTTACGCGGTACTGCTGTGCAGTGCTCAAGGAAACAGCGGGAAATAGTCGGGCAATCGTGACCGGTGTACGGTGGGCGGAATCTATACGGAGAAAAAACACGCGGGGAATCGCAGAGACAATAACCAGAGACCCAAAAAAGAAAATCATGCTGCTAAGCGACGATGATGATGGACGCAGGCTTATTGAACAGTGCCAGCAAAAGGCCAAAACAGTATTTAATCCGGTGATCGACTGGGAAGATGCAGAAGTCTGGGACTTTCTGCGGGAACGCCAGGTGGAGACGAATCCGCTTTATCGGTGCGGTTTTGACCGTGTAGGCTGCGTGGGGTGCCCGATGGCAGGGAGAAAGAAACGGCTTTTTGAGTTCGCCCGGTATCCCGCCTACAAGACCATGTATATTCACGCATTTGACCGGATGCTGAAGGCTATAAAGGCCGACGGCAAAGAAACAAAGTGGGAATCCGGGCGGGATATCTTCCGCTGTTGGATGGAGGAAAATCCAGATCAACTGCTGTTTGAGGGGATGGAGGACTGACATGGAAGTAAAAGAGCTGGTCAAGGCGCTGCTGTGTTGCACAGGATCTCCGCGCATAAAAGACTGCAAAGAACGGTGCAGATATTTTCGAGGCGGAAACATGAACAAGTGTATCCCAGATATGGGCAAGGATGTCGCATCCGCACTGGAATCCATGCAGGAAGAACTGGACCGCGTGAAGGCGGAACTGGATGAGGCGGTGAAAGACATATCCGAAATCATAGGAGATATTGAGGAAATCCGGCGAGGATATGGCGTTGATAACGCTGACGCCGACAACGCTTTTGCAGACCTGTGCGGCAAATATTGTTCTAACAATGGCCACCGCTGCTATGAGGAAAGCGAAAAGTATCGTTGCAAACATTTCAAGTGGCGCGGTCTGGAAGGGAGAACCTCTCATGAATGACACCCTAAAAGCAGCCCTCAACCTATATGGCCCAGAAGCACAGACGTTGATGGTATTTGAAGAAATGTCCGAATTGCAAAAGAACTCTGCAAGCACGCCAGAGGCAAAGATAACCGGGAGAAAATAGCGGAAGAGATTGCGGATGTGCTCATTATGCTTGACCAGATGATGATCCTGCACGATTGCGAGAGTTTGGTAACGCGTTTCCGGGATCTGAAAATTGAGCGGTTGGAGCAGAGAATTCGGGAAGCAGAAAAGGCGTTGGGAGGCGAACAGGATGGCACTTGAAATCGTGCCGGTGAGCTTTGCGGAGGCAAATGAATATGTGCTTCGGCATCATCGACATCACAAGCCTGTTACAGGACATAAATTCTCAATCGGATGTGCAGAAGGTGAGAAGATTGTGGGAGTAGCAATTATAGGACGGCCAGTTGCACGATATTTGGATGACGGCTGGACTCTTGAGGTTAACCGCCTCTGTACGGATGGGACGCGGAATGCCTGCTCCATGCTATATGCCGCAGCATGGCGTGCAGCACGGGCAATGGGTTATCACCGGCTGATTACATACATACTGGACACGGAGCCGGGGACCAGTTTGAAGGCCGCTGGATGGCGCTGTGTAGGAAAAGCGGGTGGGCTGCGCTGGACGGGCGCACGCAGACCAGAGGTTGACCTTTATCCGGCACAGTATAAGCTTCGGTTTGAAAAGAGCGTGCAGGAGGAATCCAAATGAGCGAATGGATTAGCGTGAAGGACAGGTTGCCGGAAATTGGCACCTTTTCCGTGTGTATCGCAAAAAGAAACCCATTTTCTGGCTATATGCCAATGGTTGTGAAGCGAATCAGGAACGGTTTTGTAAATCCTGTCACAGAGCAGTATATCACGGAAATTAAGTGCTGGATGCCGCTTCCAGAACCACCGGAGGAGGAATAACAATGGCAACAAACTACAATGCGCAAATCTGCAATGACGAAGGAAAATATCTTATCCAATTTGAAACGAGCAACTATGAGTATTTCAGAATTGTGGAAAAAGCTTGTCAGAAAGTTATTGATCTGAAAGATAAGGAAGTTATGAAGGAACGATGCTCTCAAATGAGAACGCTTGGGCATATGTAAGGGGGACACAGCATGAAGGACGATCTGATTAGCAAGACCAAATTACTAGATCACCTGTTCGGTAAGCAGGACGATGAAAATCTGGATGTGATGTTAGAGATCGCGAATTTTCCTGCAGCTGACGTTGTATCAGAATCCGCATACAAACAAATTATGTGGGAAAGAGACTTAGCTATACAACAACTACGAAGCGATTATGGCGTTGGACTGGGAGAAAAGAAAAATGTTGACGTTGCGCCGGTGGTGCGGTGTAGTCAATGTCAGCACGGGCAGTTTGATGATTTAGGCGTGATGCACTGTCACAAATATCATTGTCACAAAAAAGAGAATGATTTTTGCAGCTATGGAGAAAAGAGGGAGGACAGACATGAATTTAAATAATACCGTAAGCATGATGAACAGTGATGATTATAAAGAGCGTTTCAAGGCTG
>CAJMLQ010000122.1 GCA_905214265.1 uncultured bacterium | reverse complement strand
TCCGAGATCTGCGACTGGATAAAGAGGGTGGACTTCGCCGGGTCCAGCCCGCAGGAGAGATAGTCCAGGGCCACTTCGATGATGTTCTGCCGCACCTTTTCCGGATTTTCGATATTGTCCGTCAGCGCCTGGGCATCGGCCACCATGATAAACGTCTTGGCGTATTCGCCGGAATTCTGCAGCTCCACGCGCCGCCGCAGCGACCCGACGTAATGGCCCACGTGGAGCCGGCCGGTTGGGCGATCGCCTGTCAAAATAATTTTTTCCATAATCCTGTTCTCCTATATTCCCCGCGCTTACCGCACCGGGATATTTTTTTGACGAAGATGCGCTTTCACGTCCCCTACCGTCAGTTCCCGGTAGTGAAACAGCGAGGCGGCCAGAGCCGCGTCGGCGCCGGTTTTTTCAAAGACCTCCGAAAAGTGTTCCAGCTTCCCGCAGCCCCCTGAGGCGACGACCGGAACGGAAACCACTGCGATCACGGAGTTCAGCAAGTCCAGATCAAAACCATCCTTGGTCCCGTCCGTGTCCATGGAGGTGAGAAGAATCTCACCCGCCCCCAGCTCGCAGGCGCGTTTGGCCCACTGGACCGCGTCGATGCCGGTATCGATTCGCCCTCCGGCAGAGTAGGCGTGCCAGCTGCCGTCCTCCATACGCTTGGCGTCGATGGCCGCCACCACGCATTGGCTGCCGAAGCGACTGGCCGCCTCCGCGATGAGCTGGGGATTTTTCAGCGCCGCAGAGTTGACACTGACCTTATCCGCCCCGGCCCGAAGGAGCTTGGCAAAGTCCTCCACGGAAGTGATGCCCCCGCCCACCGTCAGCGGTACAAAGACCTTCTGTGCCGTTTTCCGCACGACATCCGCCATGGTCTCCCGGTGGTCGCTGGTAGCGGTGATGTCCAGAAAGACGATTTCGTCCGCGCCCTGTTCGTTGTACATTTCCGCGCACTCCATCGGATCTCCGACTTCTTTGATCCCCACAAAGTTGATCCCTTTGACGACTTTTCCGTCCCGGACGTCCAGACAGGGGATGATTCGTTTTGCCAACATCACTGCACCTCCCCATCTTCCGCAGCGCGGATTGCTTCGCTCAGGTCCAGCGTTCCTTTATACAACGATTTGCCACAAATCGCACCATAAAGCGCAAGTTTTTTCAAGGCCAAAATGTCCTCCAGACAGGAGATCCCCCCGCTGGCCACAATCTGACAGGAAACCGCCCGATTGATAGCGGCAAGCTCCTCCAAATTCGGCCCGGATAGCGTCCCGTCCTTGGAAATATCGGTGTAGATGATCGTGCGGACGCCAGCGGCCTCCATGGCCCTAGCCAGGTCCAGGTAATGAGCCGTACTGGCGTCCAGCCAGCCTTCTACCGCCGCCATGCCATTTTTGGCGTCGATCCCCACGGCGATGCGGTCCCCATATTCCCGGACCGCCATCCGGACCAGCTCCGGATTTTTCACTGCCACCGAACCGAGGATTACCCGCTGGACTCCGCCGCTGAGGTAAGCCTCCACAGTCTCCATGGAGCGGATTCCGCCGCCGACCTCCACCTTAAGGGAGGTGTTCCGAGCTACTTTCAGAAAAATCTCTGCATTCCGCGGAACGGCGTCCTTGGCCCCGTCCAGGTCTACCATATGGAGCCAGCGGGCCCCTTGGCTTTCGAAGGAACGCGCCGTTTCCAGAGGATCCTCCGCCACCTTCTCCACGGTGCCGAAATCACCCTTAAACAGCCGCACACAGCTGCCGTCCTTAATATCAATTGCCGGAAAGATAATCATTTTGCCAGCCCCCCAAAGTTTTTCAGGATGGTTAGCCCGACGTCCCCACTTTTTTCCGGATGGAACTGCGCACCAAAAACGGTTCCTTGTTCCACCAGAGCCGGAATCTTCGCGCCGTAGTCGCAGTACGCGGACAGCACTCTTTCATCCGGATACGCCTGAAAGGAATGAACGAAATAAACATAAGCGCCTTCGTCAATTCCTTCCAGCAGCGGGCTTTTTTTCGCGAACCGCAGGCTGTTCCAGCCCATATGCGGGATTTTATAAGGACTGCGAATCCAGTCAACCCGCCCCGGCAGAAGTCCCAATCCCTTGGTCAGGCGAAATTCTGTGCTTTCTTCAAACAGCATCTGCATGCCAAGGCAGATGCCGAGAAAAGGCTTCTTCAGAGCTTCATCCCGAATGGTATCGGTCAGTCCCGTACGGTTCAACATTTCCATCGCGTCGGGAAATGCTCCAACTCCAGGCAGGATCAATCCGTCGGCACGCCGGATCTCCTCCGGAGCCCGGGTGATCACATTGGAAAGCCCCAAATAGTTCAGCGCATTTTGGACACTGAACAAATTCCCGGCTCCATAGTCGATGACTGCAAGCATTTCACATTTCTCCTTCCGTCAAAGCACGCCTTTCGTAGACAGAACCACCGTGCTCTCCAGCGGCACAACCGCCGCCTTCAGGCTGTGCGCCAGCGCCTTGAACAGCGCCTCCGCCTTATGATGGTCATTCTGTCCGTATTCCAGACGCGCATGGAGGGTGACGCCTGCCTGAAAAGCAAAGGCGCGGAAAAATTCCTCCACCATCTGGGTATCCATTCCGCCGATCCGATCGGCGGAAAAGGGGCACTGAAAAACGAGAAACGGACGCTTGCTGATATCCAGCGCGACGAACCCCAACGCCTCGTCCATAGGAATAAAGGCGGAGCCGTAGCGCGTGATGGGAGTATCGTTCAGCGCTTTTCCCAGCGCCTGACCGAGGACGATGCCAGTGTCTTCGATGGTATGATGACAGTCCACCTCCAGGTCCCCTTTTACCTGTATCTGAAGGTCAAAGCCCGCATGAACGCCCAAGGCGGTCAGCATATGATCGAAAAAACCGATACCAGTGGAAACATCTGTCTGCCCGGTTCCATCCAAATTCAAGCGGACCCGAACGTCGGTTTCCCGGGTGCGACGCAGAACTTCAGCAGCACGCATACGAATTCTCCCCCATCCTTATCAGTATATCGCGCAGGGCGGACAAAAATGCCCGATTTTCCCCGGCAGTACCGGCAGTAATGCGCAAATATCCGCCGAAGCATCGCACCGCGATGGAACGCTCCAACAGAGCGCCGTGGATTTCCCGACTTTTGCCGGACCGGAGGAACACAAAGTTCGTGCAGGTCGGGTATACTTCTTCCAGCACTGGAAATTCCTCCGCGAGGTTGGCAAGAGCCGCTTGAAGGGTGGCGGCGCTCTGGATCAGCGCATTCCGGAACTTTTCCAACAGTTCCCTCTTTCGCAGAATGCAGGCCGCCATGGCCTGGGACACGGCGTTTACGTTATAGGGAGATTTTGCCGCGCGGAGAGCGATGGTCAGGGTTGGCTTTGCCACGGCGAATCCAACTCGGAGCGCCGCCATTCCGATGGCTTTGGAACAGGTTTTCAAGATAATCAGGTTGTCGTAGCTCTGCACCTCCGGCAACAGGCTCTGGTCCCAGAAATCCATATAGGCTTCGTCAAGGACCACCAGGGCGTCTACCGAAGAAATCAGCCGCCGGACCTCTTCACGGGACAGTCCGTGGCCAGTGGGATTGCAGGGATTGGAAAAGATGACCGCCTTCACCTGCTTTTCCCGGACATAACGGATCACCTTGTCCACATCAATGGAAAAATCCGCTTCCTTTTCCAGCACATCCACTGGATTTTCAAAAATTTCTCCGTAAAACTGGTACATGGAAAAATCCGGAGATAGGGTCAGCAGCCGGTCCCCCTTTTGAAGAAGACTTCCGCAGATCAAACTGATGAGCTCATCGGAACCATTCCCGGCCGTTACAGAAGACGCAGGGATTCCATACAGGCTGGCAAAAGCCTCGCACAGATCCACCGCATAGGGATCCGGATACCGGTTGAACGCAACAGACATGGCGGCGTCTGCTAACTCCTTCTTCAGATCGTCCTCGGGAAGAAAACAGCTTTCATTAGCATCCAGTCGGATTTTATAATCCCCCTCGATAGGGGCGTAAGGCGTCAGATTTCGTATTTTTTCACAAAGCCGATACGCCATCCCTAGTCCTCCCCTCCTTCATACCGCACCAGAATGGAATTGGCGTGGGCAGTCAGCCCTTCCCGATTGGCAAAGCGGACGATGTCCTCCTTGGCATCCCGGAGAGCTTCTTCGGTATAATAGATGAAGCTGGACTTTTTCACGAAGGCATCCACGGAGAGCGGGGAGAAAAAACGCGCCGTCCCGCTGGTGGGGAGAACATGGTTGGGGCCCGCATAATAATCCCCCAAAGGCTCCGGCGCATACCGGCCCAAAAAGATGGAACCGGCGTTGTCCAAGCGGCCCAGGTACTCAAAGGAATTTTGCAGCATGACTTCCAGGTGTTCCGGGGCGATCTCATTGGCTAATTCCACGGCCTGCTCCACATTTTCGCAGACGATGATGCCGCCGAAGCTGGACAAGGACTTTTCAATGATGTCTTTCCTGGAAAGTCCCTGAATCTGCCGTTGGATCTCCCGCGCCGTATCCTCCGCCAGTTTGCGGCTCGTTGTCACGAGAATGGCGGAAGCCAGCACGTCGTGCTCAGCCTGGGACATCAGGTCCGCGGCGGTAAAGGCGGGGTCAGCCGTCTCGTCTGCCAGGACCAGGATCTCGCTGGGGCCGGCGATCATGTCAATGTCCACCACGCCGTACAGCAACTTTTTCGCAGTGGCGACAAAGATGTTGCCGGGACCCACAATCTTATCCACCTTGGGCACCTTCTCCGTCCCGTAGGCTAGCGCGGCAACAGCCTGTGCGCCGCCCATCAGGAACACCCGATCCACTCCAGCAATGGCGGCGGCTGTCAGAATATCGGGGTTAGCTTTTCCATCCTTCATGGGAGGCGTGACCATGATCAATTCCTGTACGCCGGCGATTTTGGCGGGAACCGCGTTCATCAGCACCGAAGAAGGATAGGCCGCCGTGCCGCCCGGAACATAAAGCCCCACCCGATTTAGACCGCGGATCCGCTGGCCCAGAATCACGCCGTTTTTTTTGGTGTTTAAAAAGCTCTGATGCTTCTGCCGGTTGTGAAAATCGGAAATATTCTCCATGGAATTGAGGAGCGTCGAGACAAAATCCGGGTCCGCGTTGGTCAGAGCGTCGTTGATTTCCTCCCGGCTCACTTCCAAAGCCGGAGGAAGTTTCCCATCAAATCGAAGAGTGTACTCTTCCACAGCCTGGTCGCCGTTTTTCCGGACATTTTCTAAAATTTCCGCCACGGTGCGGGTTACTTTCGCGTCCACTTCTCCGCTGCGGGAACGCAGGGCGGTGAGAAGCGCTTTTTCTTCTACACCATTGGCTGTTACAATTGGCAGCATATCCGTTCTCCTTCCTTGCCTTATGCCTTGACTGCGTTTTGAATTGCAGTGATAATCGTTTCCAACTCTTTTTTCCGCAGCTTCAGGCTCGCGTTGTTGACAATGAGCCGGGCAGAAAGGCTGATCAGATCCTCCGCCACCTCTAGGCCGTTCTCCCGGAGAGTTGCGCCGGTTTCCACGATGTCGACGATGCCGTCGGAAAGTCCCAGCAGGGGGGCGAGTTCGACAGAACCCTCGATTTTGATGATCTCCACGTCCATGCCCTTATCCGCGAAAAAGCTCCGGGCAACGCCGGGATATTTGGTGGCAATGGTCTTTACGGCATAGCCCTCATAAAAATCCGAACCCTTTTTGACAGCCAGGGCAAACCGGCATTTGCCAAAGCCCAGATCCGCTACCTCAAAAAAGCTGCCGCCGTATTCCATAATGGTATCCTTACCGACAACGCCCATATCACACACTCCATGCTCAACATAGGTGATGACATCCGCTGCCTTGGCGAGGACCACTTCCAGATGGACCTCCGGGATTTCCAGGATGAGCTTGCGTCCCTTATTCCGCAGCTGCTCGCAGTTATAGCCGATTTTTTCAAACAGCGCGACGGTGGAATTCTCCAACCGGCCTTTGGTCAACGCAATACGAATCGGTTTCATAGACGCACCTCCACCAGATCATCGTTGACGAGATAAACCGTCCGGATCCCCTTTTTCAGTGCGTAGCGGCGGCTCTCGTCGAAGCTGTCAAACACGCTGAATTCCGAAGTGAACCCATGGGTCGCCAGCTTGCGGATCTCCAGCAGGGCTTTTACCTCATATCCTTCATCTGCATAGACCAAGACATCCGGTGCAGGAAGCGCAGGCAGGCTGCTCTTCAAAACCTTCGCCACCGCGTCTACGTCGATGCTGAAGCCGATGGCAGGCTCCGGGCTGCCGTAATCGGAGAGCAGGGTGTCATACCGCCCGCCTACAAGGGCCGTAGTGCCTAAACCCTCCACGTAGCCGCGGAAAACGATGCCTGTATAATAATCGTTCCGGTTGACGATTCCCAGATCAATGGAGAGCTTATCTCCAAGGCCAAGCTGAGACAGCGACTGGTAAATAGAATGGAGTGACTCCATATCGGCGGAAAGCTCTGAAAAATGCAGAATCTCCGCCGCCTGCTCAAAGACTTCCTCTCCGCCGAACAGCGCCGGAAGCTGCTTCAGGATCGAAGCGGTTTCCCGATCGGCCATCCGGTCCAGGCGATCGTTCAAAGAAGGAAAGTTTTTCGTTTGGATCAGGGTCCGGATTTCCTCTGCGTCCTCTTCGGAAAGGTTCAGCCGCCGGATCAGGGTGTTGAAAAAGCCGATATGTCCGATCTCCAGGCGGAAATCTGTCAAGCCGCAGCTCTGAAGCGCTTCAATCGCCAGAACCAGAACCTCCAGATCGGTGCGGCGTCCGCTGGCTCCGATGATTTCGATGCCGATCTGAGCCGTTTCATCGCTGCGACCGGTCAGCGCCTGGGAAACAGCATATATATTCTGATCATAGTAAAGCCGCAGAGGGCGGATCTGCCCTTTCAGCCTGGTGGCGGCTACCCGAGCCACCGGCATGGTCAAATCTGGCTTCAGCGCCAAAAGCCGCCCCTTCTGGTCGGTCAACTTATACATTTTTTCTTGAGCGATACCGTGCTCCTCTGAACTGAATACATCGTAGAACTCGATCCCGGGCGTAATGACCTCCGAAAAGCCGCGGTTCAGCAAAAGCTCCTTAATGCGGGCCTCCACCTGACGGCGAGCCATGCAGTCCTCAAAAAGGAGATCCCGCGTCCCCTCCGGCGTTATCAGCTTGTTTTTCAGCATACAATCGCGATGTTCCGCTTTCGCTGAACATCTCCTCCCTCTCTTTTTGCTTTAGCTTGCTACTATACTATCACATTAAAGAACATGCTGTCAACCTTTTTCCGCTGTCAGATTTGTAGAATCAGAACAACGACATCTGGCTAGATTTAGGCAAATCCTTAAAAGCACCGATCTGGTCCAGCATTTCCACAATGGATTTTGAGACATTGGCCCGAGTCTGGACCTCCTCAACCGATATGTAAGGGCCCTGCTGTCCTGCCTCCATCAAACTGATCGCGGCGGCCTCGCCCAATCCCTTTAGGGCAGTAAAGGGCAGACGGATCTTACCGTCCTCAATCTGATATTTCGTCGCGTGGGATTTGTAAAGGTCAACATTCAAGAATTGAAATCCCCGGCAGAGCATTTCGTTGATAATCAGGAGGGTGTTGAAAACGTCCTCTTCCTTTACACTGCGCTCCATATCCTGTAGCTGGAGCAGACGCGCTCTGCAGGCCTCCTTGCCGGCCAGAGCGGTTTCCGCTTCCAAGTCACCGCCCCGTACCGTGAAAAAGGCGGCGTAATAGGCCAGTGGCTCATGAACCTTATACCATCCCAGACGGATAGCCGCGATGACGTAAGCGGCGGCGTGGGCCTTCGGGAACATGTATTTGATTTTTAGACAGCTGTCAATATACCACTCCGGAACACCATGGGCACGCATATCGTCCTTCATCTCATCAGTCAGCAGCTTCGGGGCTTTACCCTTTCGGGTGATCTCCATGATCTTAAAAGCCAGCTTGGGCTGGAGTCCCTTGTGGAGAAGATACGTCATAATGCTGTCGCGGGTACCGATAACCTCGGAAATGGTACAGGTTTTGGCATCGATCAAATCCTTCGCGTTGCCGAGCCAAACATCGGTGCCGTGGGACAGGCCCGATATCTGAAGCAGGTCGGCAAAGGTTTTGGGCTGCGCCTCCAAGAGCATTCCACGGACAAATGGGGTGCCCATTTCCGGAAGGGATAAGGTCCCGGTTTCGCTGAAAATTTCGTCTGGCGTCACGCCCAGGGCCTCCGTCGAGGTAAAGAGGCTGAAAACAGCCGGGTCGCTCATGGAAACGTCCATGACACTGATGCCAGTCAGGTCCTCGATATGGCGGTAGAGTGTCGGGACATCGTGCCCCAGCTCATCCAGCTTCAGGATGGTATCGTGAAGGGAGTGGAAGTCAAAGTGGGTGGTCAGGATATCGCTGTCGGCCTTGTCTGCCGGATGCTGAATGGGTGTAAAATCATAAACCTCATACTCGGAAGGAATAACGACCATGCCGCCGGGATGCTGGCCGGTGGTGCGCTTGACGCCGGTGCAGCCTTTAGCGAGGCGAAGCTCCTCCGCCTTGTGCATGACCTTCTGGCGCTCCTCCAGATATTTCAGGACAAAGCCAAAAGCCGTTTTTTCCGCCACCGTCGAGATGGTTCCAGCTTTAAACACGTGGTCGGAACCGAAAAGCTCTTCTGTGTAGCGGTGAACGTAGCTTTGGTACTCCCCGGAAAAGTTCAAGTCGATATCCGGCTCCTTGTCGCCGTCGAAGCCAAGAAAGGTTTCAAAGGGAATGTCATGGCCGTCCCGATCCATGGGCGTCCCGCAGGAAGGACAGTTCTTAGGTGGAAGGTCAAAGCCGGAGCCAATGCTGCCGTCGGTAAAAAATTCACTGTGCT
>CAJMLQ010000121.1 GCA_905214265.1 uncultured bacterium | reverse complement strand
TCCGGCTATCCGGTCCGGCACTGGGACGTCCCAAGAAGGGTGAGACCAGAGACAAAACACAGGACTACCGAGATGAGCGCGAGCGTGTGGAAGTGGAGCACAGGTTCAGCTTGGCAAAGAGAAAATGTGGAATGGAGCTGGATACCACCCACGTTATCGGTGCGGGGAATATCGAAGAAGTATTTCGGGTAAAATATGTTGTGAACCTCCGCAACCAAATCAGTTACCGTTGTTGATACAATTTCAACAACGGTAATTTTTTATTTATTGCCGTTCTGGGGATGTTTTTGGAAGGAAACCGGGGATATTTCGAACATTTCCAGCCATAAGCAAATTGTATGCCCGGATTTGATGCGGCCATGATCTGAAAAGACAGGGCTTGGTAAAACATGAATCGTTATAAGAATATAAACGATAAATTATTATTTTCTATATGTATGAAGCCGTCCATGGCTGGGAGTAACCCCGGATATGGACGGCTTTTGATTTATACCTCTGGGACAAAAAGGACAAAAAGGACAGAACCGAGTCGGCAGGATTATCCTTGTTGACCCGGTTCTGTTTCTGGAATATTTCATAGCCGTGTTACGATTTTCTTCCCGTCCTTAAAATGGAACACCACCCGCTCGTCAGCGTGGACGGTGACGTGGTCGATGGTACCGTGCCAGAGGTTTTCGTCGAAGGTCACGGGCAGGGGGGCCAACTCACCCAGTTCAAACATCATGCCGCCGATCGTGATGGCGTCCACCTTCATTTTGTCCCGCTGTTTTTGCAGCGCCGCCAGCTTGGCTTCGGTTTCTTCGAAGCGGTTGCACAGTTCGGCGTGGGTGGTACGGTAGGTTTCTTCGGTCATGGTGTTGGCGGCGTTTTCTGCGATGCACAGGCGCAGCATTCCGGTGATGGTGGTCAATTCCTCTTCCAAAGCCTGAATATCCGCATCAATGAAGTCCGTGTCCGTGAGCATCCGCTGGGCATAGCGGAGCCGGTCGATGGCGGCATTCCGGTCGGAAAGATACTCCCCAAGGGCTACCAAGTACAGTTCTTTCAGCCGCTCCTCGGTCAGGTGGGGTGTTTCGCATTTGCGTTCCCCTTTGAACTTGCCGTTGCATTGCCAGATAACACGGCGGTAGCGGTCGGTGGAGTGCCAGGTTTTGGCACCGAAAATATCGCCGCAGTCGGCGCAGATGATCTTCCCGGAGAAGGGGCTGGCCTGATGGTGCCGGTTGCGGCTATTTTTGCGCCGTTCCAGTTCCACCTGAACCTGTTCCCATTCCCAGGGCTCGATGATGGCGGGGTGGCTGTCCTCCACATAGTACTGGGGAACCTCTCCCTCGTTGATCTTGGTTTTCTTGGTGAGAAAATCCACCGTGAAAGACTTCTGAAGCAGTGCGGAGCCCTTGTACTTTTCGTTCCGCAGGATGCTCTCCACGGTGGCTCTCTGCCAGACGGTCTTTTTTCCAGGAGTAGGGATACACTCCTCCGTCAGCATGGTGGCAATGGCATTGGTGGATTTCCCCTGAAGGAACTCGCGGTAGATGCGTTTGACGATCTCCGCTTCCTCCGGGACGATCTCCGGCAGCCCGTCGGCACCTTTGCGGTAGCCCAGGAACTGGCCGTAAGGGATGCTGACTTTACCGTCGGAGAACCGTTTCCGCTGTCCCCAAGTGACATTCTCGGAAATGGAGCGGCTTTCCTCCTGAGCCAGACTGGACATGATGGTGATGAGCAATTCCCCCTTGGAGTCGAAGGTCATAATGTTTTCTTTCTGGAAGAAGCATTCACAGCCGGCCTCCTTCAGCTTGCGGATGGTGGTCAGGCTGTCCACGGTGTTTCTCGCGAAGCGGCTTACACTCTTGGTCACGATCAGGTCGATTTTTCCGGCAAGGGCATCCCGGATCATGCGGTTGAAGCCGTCCCGGCGCTTGGTGTTGACGGCGCTGATGCCCTCATCGGTGTAAACCTCCACGAAGTCCCAGTCGGGATTCTCCTGGATGAACCTGGTGTAGTAATCCACCTGGGCTTCATAGGAAGTAAGCTGTTCTTCGCTGTCCGTGGAGACACGGGCGTAAGCGGCTACCCGGCGGCGAACCCGCTCCTTGGTAGGTGTTTTGGTATGGATATTCAGTGTGGCGGGGATGACGGTGACATTTTTAGCTTTCGGCATGGTGCTGCTTCCTTTCCCGTGTTTTCTCTCCGACGGCCCGGCGCATTTCCGCTGTCCAACTCTCGGCACGGGAGCGGTCCTGCCACCGCTTCACGGCGTTGGTTCCGTCCTTGAGGGTGAACTCCAGAAGATTATCGTTGTGGGCTGTAATCGCCGTTATTTCGCCCGCATGCCCAACCAAGGCGGCGGTCTGCATCAACTTTTCCTCCGGAACAGCTTTGGAGGGACAGTAGGATTTGCCGTAGGAATTGTAGGTGGAGCAGATCCAGACCGGTCCCGTGACGGTGGTTTTGCGGCGGTAGTGTTTGCCGCATATGGCGCAGGTGATAAGCCCCGTGAAGGGGGATGGTTGCTGTGGCTTGGTGGGGGCATACTTCTCTTTTCTCCGCCGGATCTCCGCCTGGACGGCATTGAAAGTCTCCAGCGGGATGATGGCTTCGTGTGTGTCCGTCGCGTGATACCGGGGCAGTTCGCCCTGGTTTTTTCGGGTGACTTTGGTCAGGTGGTTCTCCCGAAATTTGGTCTGGAGCAGGAGATTCCCGGTATAGGCATAGTTGCGGAGAATTCGTTCCACGGCACTCTTGTGGAACACACAGCCGCTTTGGGTGGCGTATCCGCTTTCGTTCAGCCGTTTGGCGATGGCGGTGACACCCTTTCCAGCCAGGTAGTCATCGAAGATGCTTCTGACGATCTCCGCTTCTTCCGGGACAATGGCCAGCTTCCCGTTCTCCCGGCGGTAGCCCAGCATGAAGAATCGCCAGGGGATGCCTTCTTCAAAGTTCCGTTTCACCCGCCACTTCTGGTTTTCGCTGGCGGAGAGACTTTCCTCTTGGGCATAGCTTGCCAGAATGGAAAGCATCAACTCTCCGTCAGCGGTGGCGGTGTCGATGGACTGTTCTTCAAAATAAACGCTGATGCCCAGTTCCTTCAGCTCCCGTACCGTTTCCAGAAGGGTCACGGTATTCCGGGAAAAGCGGGATATGGACTTGGTGATGATGTGATCGATCTTTCCGGCACGGCAGTCGGTGAGCATCCGTTGGAAGTTCTCCCGGCTGTCCTTGGTGCCGGTCTTGGCTTCGTCGGCGTAAACGCCCACATACTCCCAGCCGTGATGGTGGCGGATGTAGGTGCTGTAATGATCCACCTGGGCCGCCAGGGAGTGGAGCATGGCATCCTTGCCGCTGGACACTCTGGCATATGCCGCCACCCGGAGGGGCTTGGGCATCCGGGGTGCAAATTGGATTTGTTCTACGGTTCTTGGCATAGGGTCCTCCTTTGTATCAAGTATCGTCAGCTACATATATTGCTCGTTTCGGGGGATATAGCAAGTCCATATCGTGACGAATTTCAAATGAATATACTGTCCTGTTTCAGGCCGGTTTTCATAGCGAGAACGGCGTTTGCCCGGTCGCGGGTTTGGGCATCCAGCTCTCCTGTCCGGCAGAGATTATCCAGCATTGCGCAGAGTATCCGATACCGAATGAGATCTTCTTGCGTCGGCGTAACAGGGACGGGAGCAGTATTTACGTTTCCGGTTGCCATAGCTGATAAACTCCTTTCCGCAGTATTCGCAGGTCAGATGGTAATAGGCTTTTCGCTGCACCTTCTCCGGGTGGGCGTTCCACCAAGCGTTCCGGCACTTGTCAGAGCAGAAGTATTTGGCCTTTCTGCCCTTCACCTGGAGAATGGGCTTTCCGCACTGGCGGCATTCGACCCGGACAGCATCCTCCGGCGGGTGGCGGCGGATGTAAGAACGAACGGTATTGACGGAGATCTGAAGGGTGAGCGCAATGTCCATGGCGGTCTTGCCACGGCTGCGCATGACATTCAGAATTTCGATTTCATGCTTGGTCATATTGAAACCTCCCGGGTTTGATTTTGGGGTAATTCCCCTTTTGAATTTGCGATTTTGTGCGTGAGACCCCACGGCCGTTGTCCGGCTATGATGGCACAGAGATTTGACCCGCCCCTGCCGGGTTATTCCCTCCGAAACTTATGCGAATTCGCGTATGAGGCCCCACGCCCGTTGTCCGGACAAGAAGCCCCGGAGATTATGACCGCCCCTCCCCGGCGAAATCCTCCAGCACAGCCGGATTGGTCAGGTAGACCTCCGAGGACTTTCTTCCCACTCCGTGGGCGGGTGGCTGCGGCTTGGCGGCAAGATAGCCGTATTCGCACAGCCGATCCAGCACAGGTTGCAGACTCTCGGCGGTCTTGAACCGGCGGCACAGCCGCATGGCATCCCGGCGGGAGAACTCCGCAAGCCGCTCCCGTTTGATGGCGGAGAGCAGATACTGGGCGTTCTTGTTTATGGCTTCGGCACCCATGAGGGAATATGCTGCTTTGGCGTGTTCCAGAAAATATCTGCCGATGGTAACGGCATTCTCCATGGTTTCTCTGTCGACAGAGTCGAACATGGAGTCCTTGGGATATTTCATGACGTGCAGAATGCCGCTGATACGCAGGACGGAACCCACAAACTTACCCGCCCAGTCGGGGATCTCCGCCAGGTCACCTTTCAGCCGGCCTTCCACCTCGTTGAACAAGGTTTCCAGGACTTCCTGGGCACCATCGTCCAGGCTGATTGGCTGCTGCTCGTTGTCGCTGGAAAGAATGGCCTCGATCAGATCCTGATACCTGACTCTGACACCTTCCGGGATTGGTTCCGTGGAGAAAGACCGACTGCCGACGGTGGATTTCGGCATGGAGTACAGGAATCGGGCGGTAAGGCCACGACCACGGAAGGTGTTGTTGCTCATCAGCCCGTTCAGCACCTCTGGCTGCACTGCCAGCACCATGGTCAATGCCGGGTGGATAATGCTCTCGCTGGCTCTGCCGATGCGGTCGACCCGGATGGTATCACCACTGTGACCTTTGAGGAATACATCGATATTCACATTGCGGCTGTACAGGCCGCTGATGATATCGAAGATACCGCCCTCTGCGGAAACCACCGCCGCACAACCGTTGTTCTCGGCCAGAACGGAAGTCAGCTTTTCGGAGGTCACATCGTCCACGAAGAGTCGGAGCGGTTTCACCGGTTCGTATTCGGCTATTTCTTTGGCCTTGTTTTTGATATCCTCCTCGGCTGCTTTGCCCTTGGATGCCCGCTCCACCAGACTGCGCTTCTCCTTTTCCAGCTTGCTCAGTTCCATTTGGCTTTTGACAATTTCCGGGCTGCGCCGTTCGTTTTCCGTTTTTTCATATACTTCCACCGGGTGGATCATCATGGACAGCACCGAGGATTTTCGCTCTGCCGGGGGAAGGATGACGACTGTGTAGGTATTGAGGGGTTCTGCCCAGTCCGCATTGCCCCGGATGAAGTATTTTCCCTGACTGCAAAGGGACACAACGCCCAGAGCCTCCACCGCCGCCATATCCACAGCGGTCTGGGTAGATTCCGCCACCGCCAGCACATAGCGGCGAATGACCTCCGGCAATGCGTCCACGGGAAATGTGGGAAGATCATATTCATCAAAGGGGATGGGCGTGTCCCAGACTACGGGGCCGGTACTGTTGTAAGCATCCGGCGGGATGTATCCGGGCTGGTTACACATTTTGGCATAGAGCCGTTGCTTTCCTACCCAGATACTTTCCAACTCCCGCTCCTCCAGGGGTGGGGAGCATTGCTCGGCAGCCTGGAGGAACAGCTCTTTTGCCTCCGGGGTATCGCCGTACCGTTTGATGATCCTGGCTCCGATCCGGGACATGGTGCTGTTACGGCTGCCCTCAGGAATGGCGCGTCCCATGTTGGCAAAAGCCTGTTCGTTCTCCAGGTCATCCAGAAAGGCGTTCAGGGTAATCGTGCCGGGGTGATAGATGACCTGGGGATCTTCCGTGCCGAACAGGAACCGGGCGGCATCCATGGCGTTGGCATCGAAGAATGGAAATGCCGCCAACAGGCGCTGCTTCAGAGCAGTATAGCGGTCTGCATCCCGCTCCGGGTCAATGAGGAAAACAATGTGAAACCGGGGACGGGCAATTTTCTCGCCTTTGGGCTTCATGTGGTGGCGACTGTAATGCAGCACATAGGGAACATCGGCAAAGAGGTCTGCAATGTCCTCCGGGGTGACCCAGTCCGCTGCTATCTCGGAGTGGTCGTTGTCGCAGTCCCCGGGCAGGGCGGTGGCGACCTCAAAGTTCGCGGTGTTCCGATAGTTGTTTTTGTACCGGGCGCAGACCATGTCTGTGGCAAAGGCCAGCTTCGCGGAGAGCTCATCCGTGATTTTGACTTCATTGGGATACAGGCAGTTGGCCGCGTTACCGATGCACTCTGCCGTGTATACGGTGATTGGTGTATTTTCGGCCATGGTGATCACTCCTTCCTTAGTTTTTCTTGTTCAGCCAATCATCCAGCGCAGAGCGTGCAATGAGCCACCGCTGCCCCACACGGCGATAAGGAATGGCTCCGCTCCCCAGCAGCCGCACCAGTGTGGGTACGCTGATTCCCAGGTAAGCTGCCGCTTCCTTGAGATTGAATACGGACTTGTGAGAACTCGTTTTCATATATTTCACTCCCTTCTCTTGTGTTTGGCTGTATTATCGCATATAATAGGAGCATAAATCTTTTCCCTATCGGTAAGAATAATAATGAAATATGCAACTCTAACGGTAAGATTTTCGGTGATAAAGGAGAGTGACACTATGGATCTGAAGCGAGAACTGACGGATTATGAGATTGGCGGCATCGGAGACATAAAAAAACACACCCTCCGGTTCCATTCATACAGAATCGGAACAGAGAGTGGGAAATCGGTGATCTATGCGGTATATAAACCGGAAAAGCCGCCCAAAGTGTTTAAGGGGTATCCAGCGGGTCAGGAACTGCTGATTGATTTGTGTAACCTCCATCTGGAACTGCGGGACAAGTCCATAGAGGAATGCGCACGGATTCTGATTCGGTGGAGTATGGAAAATATCCATCCCTACTATTTTTACGGAGACGAAATGGTACACCTGGGAATGAACGACGATGATCCGAATGACTTTTGGGATTTCTTGGTGAATGTGTTGGAGGGCTATCGTATCTGTGTGGAGGATATGGTACGGGATTTGGAGCAGCTCTATACCGACACCATGACAGCCTTTGCCATCCGTAGTCTGATAGAGGGCAAAGAAAGCGATGCCCAAAGAATTTATGACGTCCGTGTACCCGAACGTGAGAATCTGATCCGGGAGTGGTATCGGACGGACAGCGCCCGCCGCCCTCTGGTGCTGCAGCGGTTTATTGACAAGATACCAAAACTGAATATGGGTCTGGAATATGACCTCGCCACCGGGCAGATCCAGCTGCAACCCTCCGTCAAATCCGTGGTGGACGCAGCCTATTTCGGTCTTGCCAGATTTATGGCGGTGAATGCCAACTCCCTGGATGACTACGGCGGTAAAACCAACATCGCGTTCTGCCAGGCTTGCGGTAAGGCGTTCATCAAACGAGGAAACCGGCAGAAGTACTGCGGCACCCTGGAATGCCAGAGTGTGCGGAATAAACTTAAATCAAAGGAGTATTACTACCGGGAAAAGGCAAAGAACGGGATGAAATAATTGTTGGCATCCGCATTCAGAGGCCCCAGGGGGCGTCAAAATCTCTGTGACCTGGTTCTATAAAGACCGGCGCAGGGTTTTGTGTGAATTCTCGCA
This sequence comes from uncultured bacterium, assembly GCA_905214265.1. GTDB lineage: Bacteria > Bacillota > Clostridia > Oscillospirales > Ruminococcaceae > Merdivicinus. The sequence continues at coordinate 1,113 of CAJMLQ010000121.1, read as the reverse complement.
GAATTCGCAAGGGGGGATACCCCCAAAACGGGAAACGGCTGACTGTACAAGCAAATTATCGGAGTGGATATGCCAAAAGGTAGCGAAATCACGCTTGGATATGTGCATGATTGGCACAGAGTTGAAAGGCGAAATGCTGTGATTTCTGTACCTTGCCGCAAGCATGAGTTCAACTATTTCGTTATATAATCGCACGATCTTGCGACAGTATCTTGAAAACTCTGACAAAATGTGATATGATTATTTTGTATACTTGTAATGTTGTCAGGAGGTTTCCTATATGGCCGTTTCGTATAACAGACTGTGGAAGTTGTTGATTGACAGAAAGATGAGCAAAGCCGATTTGCGCAAGGCTGCCGGACTGGCCCCCAATACCATGACAAAGCTCCGCAGGGACGAACCCGTGGCTATGGGTGTGCTGGAAAAAATCTGCAGCACTCTGGATACGGACTTTGGGGATATTGTGGAATACATAAAAGAGCCTTAAAACCTAAAAGTACATATTATCAGCCACAACGCCTGCTATAGTAGGTATCTGGTGAAGTGGCGATTTCGATTGGAGAAAGAGAAATGGCTGTTAAAAAGAGCGAATTATACAGTTCCCTATGGGCGAGCTGTGACGCATTGCGTGGTGGCATGGATGCCTCCCAATATAAAGACTATATCCTCACCCTTCTGTTCGTGAAATATGTTTCTGACAAGTTTACCGGACAGGATTATGCCGACATTGAAATTCCCGAGGGCGGTAGCTTTGCCGATATGGTCAAACTGATCGGTAAGAAGGAAATCGGTGAAGGTATCAATAAGGTTATTGCCAAGCTGGCTGAAGCCAATGGCCTGCGTGGTGTCATTGACAAGGTTTCTTTCAACGACCCCGATAAGCTGGGCAAGGGCGAGGAAATGGTTGAAAAGCTGAGCAAGCTGATTGAGATTTTCCGCCGTCCCGAACTGGATTTCTCCAAGAATCAGGCTGAAGGCGATGATCTGATCGGTGATGCTTACGAATACCTGATGCGCAAATTTGCCACTGAAAGTGGTAAGAGCAAAGGCCAGTTCTATACTCCCGCAGAAGTTTCTCGCATTCTGGCCAGGGTAATCGGCATTTCCGAAGAA
>CAJMLQ010000120.1 GCA_905214265.1 uncultured bacterium | reverse complement strand
GAATCATCCGCCGCGCCAGAGCTTTTGCGCCCATCTGGGGATTCTGGCTGAGCAGATCTGTCAAATAACGGATAGTGTTCCATAATGCCCACACTGGTCCATAAACTTTTTCAGCCTTCTATCTTAATAAATTCCGGTCGGCTAATAACTAACGGACAGAATTGATATGCCCCATCCATCACATTCTCTTCACTGAAAGAAAGGAAAAGGATTTCTTTTGCTCCGAGCCGGTCTCTATCATAGACCATATAAATTTTTCCATTGTAAAAATCCGCGTCTGGATAGGAAACCCAGTTGCGATTGTCAATAAGCCTTTTATACTTCCAGGTTGCTCCATCATCCTCCGAAAGGTAAACGGTCATATTGGTTCGATTGGTGCGGCAGTCATTATTAATCAGCAGTATACGGCCGGATGGAGTGCGGGAAACAAAAAAGCGAGTACCCGGGTTTGCAATTCCGCTGAGTTTGGCTTCCGACCACGTTTTACCGCCATTATAAGAAATGGACTCTGCAAGTTCCCCTACGGAACTACGTGCCAACATTCGAACGCTTCCATCCATACGCTCATAAGCCATTGCCTCATCAAATTGGGTAAGAATTTTTTTGCTGCCATAATAATAGGTGAAGCTTTGACCACGATCCCTTGAAACGCTGCAACCGTATCTAGTATCCAGCTGGTTATAGTTAAAATGAAGCCACGAGCCATTCTGCAGAACAAGCGGTTTACATCGCAGGAATCCTTTATAAAGATATTTAGGCTTCGAAAACTGTATATTATCGGCATCCGGATTCTCACAGCAGATCATCCACTCTGCGTGTTCAAAATCGTCAAACAGAAAGCCATCTGAAATGACAGCCGGTTGGGACGCCGGATATACCGGCATCTTGTCCGGTGCGGGCTTTACAGAATTCTGTACCCAGTACACATAAAGACGGTTATCCGGTGAGATCCAAAGCTGAATATCCAGGGCGTGTATATATTTTTCCCGGTTACTGGGAATTACCAAAATTGGATCAGACCAGCTTCGGCCATCGTCACTATAAATCAGCAGATTATAATTATCCATATCCGGCTCACGCACACCGCCCGAATACCATCCCAAGTATATACGCCCGTTTCTGGTTACGGCAATCGTCGGGCATCCCTGAAATTTTCGTATGCTTTCGCCGTATCTTGGGTCTTTCGGACAGCAGATCACATCACAGGCGATACGGCTGGCCTTACTTCCACGCGGCCGCCCATCTGCTGCTGCAAACGCACCAGCCTCCATCCTGAACACCTCCAACATATCCTTTAAATATTGATTGGCCGTATTTCCGTGCTTTTCCCCAAAACACAGCTGTCCTGCCGCAATGCATCAGTAACTGACAAAACCGGTTCAGCGGAAAACCGCAGCGGCCATAGCCGCGTCTGACTTTCAGAGCGCAGCATCACCCTGATCGCTGCAGTGAAAATAAATGCCCAGCCCCCGCAAAAGCCGCTGCAGCGTCCGAATATCTATTTCTCTGAGCGTTCTGTTGCTGTTGACAGCCTCCGCAGCAGCAGCACCTGCCGCCGTTCCGGTAATCAGGCAACCCGGCATCACGCGCAAGGAACCCATTATCGAGCGATCCGCGCCGATGCATCTTCCAGCGACCAGCAAGTTTTCCGTCTTTTTAGGCAGCAGAGCGCGATAGGAAATGCCGTAGCTCCGCCCCCTTGGATATCCCTTGGCATAAAGGCCCGCATATTGCGGCTGGTCACCGACAAAGGCTGCATGAATATCGATCGGATAGCAGTAGCGCCCTATCTCGTCTTCGAAATCCGCATAGCTGAAATAGTCCTGTGCCGTCATCATGTATTCGCAGCAAATCCGGCGCGTTTCCCGTATACCAAGGACATCGGCTGTCACGATTAATTTTGCGCTTTCATATCCTGGCAGGTATCGGTTATAGTATTGCACATATTCTTGTATCCGCTTTCGTGCATCCAGCATTCCTTTGGTTATGGAATCCTCGCTGGTTCCGTCCACATCGAAAACATGGCCGATATTGCCGCCTCCAAATCCGTCGTCCCGTTTCCACATTCCCGGCAGTGACGGATCCTTTACGGTAAAGATGCCATCCTGGAAAGCGTTTTTCAGGAAACGGTTATCCGGGTCTTTTCCGAGTTCAACAACAGCTTTCTCCCAGTCAATCTGGCCCCATTGGCTGCAAAGCGTTCCGGGCATCATATGCCCTTGGGCGTCACCCTTTTCAAAATCAGCTCCACTCATGACAGCAAGGCTACCGTCTCCCGTCGCGTCGATAAACACTTTTGCTTTTACCGCAAAAAGCTTCTCTCTGCCGTGTACAACGGCACAATTGATGGTTTCTCCGTTTTGGATGACGCCGGTCAGACTGCTTTCAAAGGAAAAGGATACTCCGCTCTCCTGGATCATCCGGTCATATATTGCCTTGAGCCTTTCGGTATCGATCGGATACTCGATTCTAGTAAATTTTTCCTCTTCTCCATACAGTCCGCGGAATATCTCCATCCCGATATCACCGGAAAGAAAATGCGCGCCATCGGAAAACCGCATAAAAGCCGGCACCTTGGCAATTGTTGCCATGCCGCCGAAACACTGGGACTTCTCCGCGAGATAGACCGAAGCGCCGCATCTCGCCGCGGAAATTGCCGCAGCCGTACCAGCGGGACCGCCCCCTGCGACCATGACATCCACATCGTATTTAACCGGAATCTCCTGTTGAAACAATATTTTCATCCTGCATTGCCTCCTGGCCTTCACATTTGAATTTTATATTCAGCCGACAGCCAATTCTTCAGAAGCTCCTTCCACTGTGCGTCCTCCGGATTAACGTATTGCGGCGTTTCTTCAGAGGCCGTCTGATGATTGCAAAGACTCAGCCCATGAGGTCCCTTGCAAAAAATATGAAGTTCAAAGGGAACCCCCTTTTCCTCCAGGGCAGCCGCCAGCACAAGCGAGCTCTGAACCGGCACCGAAGCATCCGGCACCGTATGCCATAAAAATGCAGGAGGTGTTTCCGCAGTGACATGGCGGCTGAGAGAAGCCTTTTCACGAAGCTCCTGACAGCTCTTCTTGCCCATCAAGAAGTCAAAGCAATTGATCCGTTCGCTGTAGATGCTGCTGTCCACCACAGGATAGCACAGAATCATTCCATCGGGTCTGCTCTGTGCCCGCTCAATGCCGAGCGGCGCGAGGACAGCCGGATCATTTCCCAGAATGCCAAGACTTCCGGCCAGATGCCCTCCGGCGGAAAAGCCGCAGACAAAAAAACGACCGACATCGATCTGAAAGCTCCCGGCATGACTGCGGATGAAAGCAGCCGACGCGGACGCTTCCATCAGTTGGACAGGATAATGCGTCGGTGCGGTACTGTACCGAAGGACGAACGAAGCGAAGCCCAATGACATGAAAAACAGCGCCACAGGCTCGCATTCCCTTTCCGCAAGGTCGATATAGGCTCCTCCGGGACAGATCAGAACAGCCGGATGCTTCCTGTCCGGGTAAAGCTTTGGAACGTTATCTGGTATATAGGCGTCCAGGCATGGGTTTCTGTCTCCCTCACCAAGGACAGGAAAAGTGTTTTTTAAATAGAATCTTTCTGCTCGCATATATTCTCTCCTGCTTTTCTTTTATTCTGACGGGTGATCCGCATTCGGAGAGCGTGTGCTATCCCGAAAGTCGGAGATATTCTGATGATAGAATGCTCTAAATTTTTTTCGGAAGCTGGAGACATCCAGATAGCCGACGCGGATACAGATCTCCTTGACGGGAATATCCGTATTCAGCAGCAGATCGCGGGCTTTTCCCATTCGAATGCGGGTCAGATACTCGATATAGGTCGTATTGTCTCTGGAGCGGAACAGCCGGCTCAGATGGGTCTTATCCAGTCCCGTGGCAGCCGCCACGCTTTCGGCAGAAAGGCTGCTGTCCGAATAATGCTCATGAATGTATCGGGTCACCTTTTCATATTTCTGATCCGGCGTTATATCGGAAAAATACTGTCTGATCACGCGCTCCATACTTTTTTCAAAGCTTTCCTGGTCATTGGGCGATATCTGAACCGCATCGACCGCTAGCCGCTCATTGCTCTCACGGCCGGAAATCAGCGTTTGCAGTATCCGATAGCGAAGATAAGACTTGTTCGCGTCTGTTCCCTGACTCACCCGGATATCCCGACACATTTTATGAAGGATCTTCAGGGCATCCGCCGGTCTTAGCTCCTTAAGAGCCTGTGAGAACATGTCCATATTTTCGCCGTCAAGCTGAAGCGGCCCGCAGGAATCATGCTCGATGCTTTCCCATACAGCACACACATCCGTCAGCACTCCGGAAATCAGATGATCCGCAGCACTGCAGGCCTCCTGATAAGCAAAGCAGGCCAGAGATAACGTATCATATACCCGACTGATTCCTATCCGCACACCAACATTGCCCATATCAACCAAAACGTGCCGAAGATGATGAGCAAACATCATTCGCTGATGCTCCTCAAGATCCGGCGCGGCCGTTTCTGCCAGAAAACAAAATACCTTCATTCCGCCGATCGCGCATTCACAGTAAAGATCATTGCGCAAAACATGCCTCAGCTGCTGACAGAAACGGTCTTCGTTTTCCGTCACAACACTGCCTACAAAATAATAATCTTCAAACAGTTCAATTCCGCAGGGTTCCAGAATTCGATTGATTACATCCCGTTCCTGAATCAGGCCATTAAAAAGCATCTGCGCGGCCTGCTGCTTGATGACCTCATTACGCTGGTTGATCAGAAGCGTTTTATCCGAAAGTGCCCGTTTCAGCGTTTCATCAAAAAAGGTAAATTCAAAGCCCTTGTAGCGGCTTTTTCCCACAAAGTCTTCCCGAATTTCCCGCTCCAGCGCCTGAAGCTGGCACAACCTCCAGTCACTGAACCGCCATGCAATCAGCGCTGAGATCATCATCGCAGCAATAATGATCAAATAGTTCATGTACTGCCAGCGCCGAATGCCGGAATAAAACTGATCCGGCTGGTATAAGAGCTCGATTTGAATATTCAAAAGCTCCGAATTATTTGTCGTAACCATATAGCTCCCAGCTTCTCCCGGATAATCTCTCTCGGCGATCACCCAAATCCCGACTTCCTGGCTGATGGAAAAACAAAGCTTCTGTCCTGTGGGAAGTGCCATCCGAATGAATCCGGTATCCATATACTGAAACGGTCTGAACAGTTCGCAGAATACCGAATAGGGAATGGTAAAATTAACAGAAGACGCACCCCGTATGCCGCTACTTTGCCGCACCGGATAATGCAGCAGAACAGAGCCCCCTGTATCTGTCCGCTGCAAGTTGCAAACCGAAAATTCTGGTGACTCCAGCTTTTCCAACCCAATCCGGGTACTTTCCTCTGTACAGCTAAGCACCTGGCTGAAGTGGATTCTGCTGTCTGATACTCTCCGGGATGAATAGATTTTTCCCGTATCGTAGTACAGAAAAATATCACTGACATCGGAATCAAAATACGTCATGTCACTGAGCAGATTCAGCCCGTCATAGGCTGCAGCGGGATTATCCGCCATTTTATGGTAGGCAAACTCCGGCATAAAAGCGAGCCGCTGGCTTTTTTCATGATAGGAGATCTGTATCCGATCCAGCTCGTTGCAGATCAGACTCAGTTGCTTTTCCACTGAACGCTCCTCTTGCTTTTTTAATCTGCCCGTCATATTTTGCGCAAGAACAAAGCTGACGATCAGCACCGGCAGCAAAACGCAGAGATATGTCAGCAGGAAATGCACAGCCGCCCTTTTTCGCGCCATTGTGTAGCTCCTTTCCAAAACAGATTCACAAAACCGCCCCCGCCTAAAACGCCGTAAAACAGATGGCCGTTTTCCGGTCATCTGTTTTACAAAAATTTCGCACTCAGGATCCTGACAGAGTCTTACTTCATATTCGCTGCGAAGCGGTCATAGGCCGCCTGATCAATCTCGACAAGCCGCTCCAGTCCCATCTGATTCAGCTCGGAAACATAGTTTTCCCAGCCGCTGTCGATGTCCGTTTCTCCGGTGATGAAGCTTACCTTGGCGTTGGAAGCGGTATTGGTAATATCATTCAGCAGAGTCGCACGCTCGGTTGCCTCCTCCTGGGTATAGGAGACATTGGGATAGGTCGAAACAGAAACGATACCATCCGCATTGAAGGCCTTGTAAATCGGAGCCACCCATCCATAGGCGCCGACCAGTTTGACATAGTCCTCCTCCGGAAGCGTCGAATAATCCACTCCCGCACAGGTGTCGAATTTATTGGTCACGAAGTTCACATCAAAGGCGTAGTCCAGGATGTACTTGAACTGTCTGCCGGTTTCATCCTCCGACTGAATGTAAGCAGGGGCTTTTCCGCCGACGACGTCATCCTCCACCCACTGGAAGCTTTCGCCTTCATAACCATACCGGGTTTCAATACGGCCCTCATCGGTATAAAAATAATCAAACAGCCGCACAAGAGCCTCCGGATACTGTGTGGTATTGCTGATCGCCATCCGAACGCTTCCGGAAATGCCGGATGTCAGGGTAACTGCCTTGGTGTCGGACATCGGCGAGGTCAATCCCATGATGGCATCCCAGTTGATATCTTCTTCCTGGGTCAGGCCGCGGATAAAAGCGGGTTCATTTCCGCCGTAGAATCCGATCCGGTCGTTTTTGCCCTTGTCCAGCATCTGTTCCGCCGTCTGGACATAGGCCTCCGGATCCATCAGTCCTTCCTCGTAAAGCTTATGCATATACTTCAGGAATGCCTTATAATTTTCCGTGGTATTGCCTGCGGACACCTTTCCATCCACAACCTGGAGGCAATAATTCGCATTGGTGCTGTAAACGCCGAAGGCATTCAGGAGCGTCCGCTCCGGGGAGCTGGTGTAGCCCTTGCCGGCGCCGTAGGGAATCTCATCGTTGGGATCGCCGTTTCCGTTGGCATCCTGTTCCTTGAAGGCCTTCAGCACCTCATACAGCTCATCGGTGGTCGTGGGCGTCTCCATGCCCACATTCTTCAGCCAGCGGTTGTTGATAAAGGTCAGCGCCATATTGGAAAACGCCGCGCGGTTGATCTGGTTCAGACCGTAGATCGCGCCGGTATCGCTGGTAAAGGTTGCCTTCAGCGCCGGCTCCGCCTCAAACAGGGCGTTCATATTCGGCGCCAACTCCAGATACTGGCTGATATCCAGAAAATATCCGTCCGCTCCCCAGAGGTTCATCTGGCTGCGGTCGATCGACGCGTGACAGATCAGATCCGTCAGCGTATCGGAGCTGATCATCAGGCTCAGCTGCGTATTCCAGTCGTCCGGGGAATAGGAAGTAAATTCGATGTCGATTCCCATGCGGTCGCGCATCTCTTCCTTGAAGCGGGTAGCGTTCCAGTCATAGGAAGAGCCGTTGGGCCCCGAGCAGGTCACGGTAATGGTTTCGTCGCAGATGGGATAGCCGGTCTTGTTGTAGTAGAGCTTTTCTTCGCTGGAAGAAGATTCACTTTGCGCGGCAGATGACTGCGGTATGGATTCTTTGGAAGAGGCTTCATTCTGTCCGCACCCTGCTGCCGACACACACAGCAGGGCAGCCAGTACAGCGGAAAAGGTTCGTTTCCAAGAGTTTGCTTTCATATGATTTCCTCCTTTTTATTTGCTTCACGGCCCCCTGCAACATTTATTATAGCACAGAAGTACCGGAAGAACATAAACAACTTCAGCCTTTAACTGCACCGATCATAACGCCTTTTGCAAAAAAGCGCTGCAACCATGGGTAAATCGCCATCATGGGTACTGTGGCAACAATGATAACGCAGTACTTGATCATGTTAGCCGTGTCAGCCTTTTTGGTCATATACGCCATCTCTTCTGCAGAAAATCCATTCTGAACGCCCTCAGAAATGGCGGATTCTACAAATTTGCTCTGTACCAGGATTTCGCGCAGAAACAGTTGCAGCGGATACTTGGCTCGGTCGCGCAGATAAACCATCGCCTGGAAATACTGATTCCAATGTCCTACGCCATAATACAGCGACAGCACAACGATAATCGGAGCGGACAGCGGCAGCACAATCTTCCAGAACATCTGAAAATCATTGCACCCGTCAATTCGAGCCGCCTCGTGCAACTCCCAGGGAATGGAATTTGTAAAAAATGTACGTGCCACAATGAGATTATAAACGGACAGGCCTCCAATAATCAGCATAATCAGACGGGTATTATAAAGGCCAAGAGAATTGATGTTCAGGTAGCTCGGAATCAGGCCACCGCTGAAATACATTGTAATCATGTAAAATATCATCACCAGCCACGAACCCTTCATGTCTCTCCGCGAAACCGCATACGCAGCTGGAAGCGTAATGACAAGATTGACAAGGGTTCCAAAGACAGTATAAAATATCGTATTGGCATAGCCTGTCCAGATATCCGAGTACTGTAGAATATACTTGTAGCCTTCTAATGACGGATTCACCGGCCACAGTACCATGGTTCCATTGGATACAGCCGCCGGTTCACTGAAGGAAGCGCTGACGATATAGACGATCGGATACAACTGAACCACAAAAAAGAGGGCAAGGAATGTGTAGAGAAAAAACATGAAGATTCGATCTCTGGTGCGATAATCAAGTGACTTTATGCGTGTGTTCATAATCAATGCTCGTCCTTTCCCGGTGAAGCGGCACTTACCAGAGTCCAACTTTTCCGACTTTGCGCGAAATTGTATTGGCGATCAAAAGAATGGCGGAATTCACGACAGAGTTGAAGATTCCTGTTGCAGTTGAAAAAGAATAGTCGTTCTGAATTAGACCGATTTTATAAACGTAGGTAGAAATGACTTCGGATGCCTTCAAATTCGCGTCTGTTTGAAGAAGATAAACCTTCTCATAGCCAATGCTCAGCAGCGAACCGCACTGAAGGATCAGGAGCACCACAATCGTGGGCAGCAAAACCAGAAAATTGATGTACATGATCTTCTGCAGACGGGTCGCGCCATCAATATCGGCAG
>CAJMLQ010000119.1 GCA_905214265.1 uncultured bacterium | reverse complement strand
CGGAGCTGACGCTGAACGTCGACGGCGGCATCAATGCGGAGACCGGCCGCCGCTGCGTCGAAGCCGGCGCGGACATGCTGGTGGCTGGTTCCTATGTGTTCGGCGCGCCAGACCCGGCTGCCGCCATTTCTTCTCTGCGGGGCTGACTCTCTGCCAGCCATTCCAGCGCATCTCCGCGGCGGAGCGCTTCTCCGAACTCCACTGCCGCCGCTTCAAAAAGGATGCCCCGTCCCGCATAGCGCCCGCCGGCTAGCTCCGGGACAGTCTGATCCTCGGCTTCTCCCCACAAGAGCAGCCTCCATCCTTTCCGCATCTGAAAAACACTGCTTTTCCGAAACGCGCCCTGAGCCAAAAGCGTCCCTGCTCCTCGGCAAAGGGATTCCCATTCCGAAAAATCCACGGCTGCTGGCTCCGTGCTCCTCTTCTGACCCCTCCGGTGCGTCAGACCCGACAGAGCCAGTTCACACCCCGTTTCCATCGGTATGGCTTTCATGCGCAGCGTGTGGTCAAAAAGGTCCAGCCCGGTCTCCTCATAAACTCTGCTGAGCAGTTCTCCAATCATCTGCTCCATCCGGCGGTTGCCCGGTTCCAGCTCTGCGAAGGTCAGTCCATAGCCGCTTAGCTCCCCGCCGCTTAGCCAGATGCTCACCGACCGTCTGCCTGTTACCTGTATTTTCATCCGTGCCTCCTTTTCCGCATGCCGCGAATCTAACTGAAGGATGTGTTTCATTTTGTTTTCCCACGCGCAGTACCGCCGCCAGATGATTGATACCAGCATCGCGCTGCTTCCCATTTTAGTCGTCTCCACTTATTTCTACGGTCTCCGCGTGCTGGTCATGGCCGGAATCGGCGTTGCCACTGCGGTAGCGGCGGATTACGTCTGCCTGCTTTTTCAAAAAGAAACCCGCTGGAAAAAATATGATTACTCTGCCTTTATTGCAGGCCTGACATATGTGCTGATGCTTCCCGCATCCGCCCCCTACTGGCTGGTGATCACCGGAGTCCTGTTCGCGGTCATCGTTGTTCGCCATCCTTTCGGTGGTCATTATAACACCCTTTTCAATCCAGCCATGACGGCTTTTGCTTTTGTCGCTATCTGCTGGACCGAACTGGTCACCCATTACCCGTCTCCCTTTCAGCAGCTTCCTCTCACGCCAACCGTGGACGTCCCGCTGAATAGCTCTCCCGCTTACCGGCTGATGCTGGGCGGCGCCAACAGCATCGACCTTCTGGACGCCCTCCTCGGCAATTTCAACGGCCCCATGGGGACGACCTGTATCGCGGTCCTGCTCTGCTGCGGCTTATACCTAGCGGTCCGCCGGACGATTATCTGGCAGATTCCCATCGCATCCTTCTCCATCGTCGGGCTTGCGGCCTGGTTTTGCCCCCGGGTCAACGCCAGCCATGAAATCTCCCTGCTGATGGAACTGACCTCCGGCGTTTTGGTTTTCGCTGTGATTTTTGTCGCTTCCATGGATAACGGCGAAATCGAAACCCCCGCGGGCAAGTGGATCTGTGGTCTGATTCTGGGCGGGCTGATCGTTCTTTTCCGCCAGCTGAGCAAAATCGAACTGGTTGCTCCCTTTGCCATTATCATTGTCAATACTATCGATAACCGTTGCGACGCATACGCATCCCATATTGGCCGCTGTACAGTTTTCTGTTTGAAAGGGATTTACAAAGGTGTATACCTGGCTCTAAAAAGCCTCTGGGATCTGGTTGTGTGGTGTTTCCAAAAAGTGACTGGTGTCTGTGAACGCTTTGTCGACAAGCCGGACAAGGACGAGAAAGGGGGCCGGGAATCATGATCCGCAGATTTTACCAAACCCATCGGGAAACCATCGAAAAATTCGATCAGTTTTTTCTTAACAACCCGGTTTTGGAGCGCGGCCTGGTAATCGCGCCGGTCATCGTCACCTGCAACACTCTGACCAATGCCTGCGCCCTCTCCTTGGCCTTTGCCTGCATTACGCTGCTGAGTATCCTGCTCACCTTTTTCATTCCCCGCCGGATCCCCTACACCATCCGGGTCATCGCCAACGCCGTCGTTGCCTCACTGCTTTTTATCCCGGCAGTGCTGCTCCTGGAGCGGTTTTTCCCGGAATCCATCTTTAACCTGGGGATTTACCTTCCTCTTCTGGTCACCAACTCCCTGATCGTCCAGAAAAGCGAATCCCGCTACCATCAGGAAAAGTTTCTGGTGATGCTGGCCCAGCTTCTGGCAGCGGCCGCCGGCTTCGCACTGGCTGCTTGTGCCGTGGGTGCCTTGCGGGAGATCCTGGGCAAGGGAACGCTCATGGGCCGGCCTATGGAGGGAATATCTTTTTCGGTTCCCGCCGTTCTGCTCCCTTTCGCAGGTTTTCTGATTGTCGGATTTCTTGCTGCGGGCATCCAAAAGTTCCGGCGTTTTCTCAGCAAGCCCATTCGAAAGCAGAAAGAGGGGATGCGGCATGAATAGTTTCTGGATTCTCGTCAAGGATACGGCTATGCAGATGGCCTCTGTGGCGGTCATCGCCATTTTTGTGCAGAATATCATTTTCACCCGCGCGCTGGGCACCAGCGCGTCCCTCTTCATCATCCGCAAACGCTACAGTATCTGGCAGTTCGGCCTGATTCTGACCGTCATCACGACGCTTTCCTCCGTCCTGATATACTTTGCGGATAAGCGGATCCAGCGTCTCCGCTATGCCTATTATATGACGCCGCTTTTTTACGTTATGATTGTCGGGTTAGTCTATATTGCGATTCTGCTGTTCTGCTCCCGCTTCCTGCGGAAATATAATGAACAGATCCGCCCGATGATTCACCTTTCCGCCTTCAACGGAGCGGTTTTCGGTGCGCTGTTTCTCAGCAGCAAATATAGCCTGAGCGGCCACATTGCCTTCGGCCTGGGGGTCGGAATCGGCTTTATCCTGGCCTCCTATCTGATTTCCATCGGCTACGACCGCTTAAACAGCGATAAAATTCCGCCGGCCTTCCGGGGATTCCCCATCACGCTCATTTATGTCGGGATCCTATCACTGGCCTTTTATGGCCTGATCGGGCACGAGCTTTCTATTTGACCAATACAAAAAATCATGCGTATGGAGGGTTACCATGCCAAAGCAACGGAAAATCAAACATTACCGCTATGGTTACTCCAGCAGGAGACAGCGCCGCATCCGAATCTGGAAGGGGCTGCTCTTCATCCTGCTGCTGGCAGTGCTGGTCTTCATCGGCTATTGTGTGACAAAAGCGGTGCGGAATCTTGTCAATCGTCCGGAAGAGTCCTCCATACCGTCTTCTCAGACGGAGAGTCTTCCGCCGGAATCTTCCGAAACTTCGGAACCGGAGAGCTCCAGCGAGCCGTACGAACCCGTCCGCGTCTCCATCCGCGCCGTTGTGCTTCCCAAAGAAAGCATGGGCTCCCTAGAGGCCGCCGCCGCGTTTCTAGACACAGTGGATTCCTCCCGGTATAACAGCGTTGCCGTGGAGCTGAAGGACAGCGCCGGGACTTTGTATTACACCTCCGGAGTGGAATTGGCTAAAACCTGCCAGGCGATCTCACCCAACGCCCTGGATGCGTCTGCTCTGGCTCAGCTCATCCGCGATAAGGGCTTTATACCCGCCGCCCGCATCTACGCCCTCCAAGACGACATCGCCTCTCACACGGCCTACAGCACCTCCTACATGTATCTAGACCAGGCCAGCGTCACCTGGCTCGACCGCGCCGCCGACAAGGGAGGAAAATCCTGGCTGAACCCCTACATGGCCAACGCTGTAGATTATCTGTCCTCTCTCAGCGGCGAAATCGCAGAGGCCGGTTTCGAGACCATTTTTGCCTGCGGGATTCAGTACCCTAACAGCAAGTATCCGGCGGAAATGGGCTTCGGCCCGGAAAAGTCCTCCATGACCACCGTGGAAGCCCTTCAAAATGTTCTGGATCAGATGGAAACCCAGGCAGCTCGCTACGGCGGCTCTGTCATCCCGGTTTTCTTGGGCGACGGATACCTTGAACAGACCAATGGCCTCTATTCGGACAGCGCCAATATCTTCCAGGCGGACGTCACCTCTCCCTTCCTGGACGAAGGTCGTGAGGCCGAGATTCTGGCGGCAGTCACTGCGCCGGTGCATTCCCTGGTCCCCTCGCTCCAATCGGAGAGCCAAATTTCCCTGCTGAAAGCTGCCAGGATTGAGCAATATCTTGTCAATTGAGAAAGGCGCGCACCGATCTATCTGAAACCGGTGCGCGCCTTTTTTCCGTCAAAACAGAATGCAGCCGCTTTTCGCCGCCTTGGTAATTATCGGGCTGATACCATCCGATTCCTTCCGCCATTGATTGCATAGTCATTTGCGGCCGGCATTCCGTGCACAATCGCGTTGGAAAGCCCGGGATGCCATAGATCCCGCATTCTCCGTCCAGCCAGAACTCCTCTTCATGAAAATGCAGGCTGTCTGCGCCGCTATTCGCAGAATATCCCAAAATTTCACCGGCTGCTGAACAGGTGGCTGACGGAAAGCAAAACGGCATTTTATCCGGCATTTGATGTGCAGATTGCATGACATTGCTCAATCGGTCCATGTGGCCAGGGCATCCTGCCCCTGCCCTTTCATCGCACTGGCAAATCATCCAAATAGTGGCAGCAAAGTGCAAAGTCGTTATGCCATCTCCGTTTTATAAAGCAGCGCGTTCCCTCAAATAATTGCAATTGCTATTTGGGAAACACTGTGCTATAATATAAAATAACTTTTAATTCTTCATTTTGCAGCAACGAATTTCTTTTAGATAAAAGGAGAAGCCGATGAACAACTTGCCAAATTTTTTGCTGAACGCTGACGGCCGGAAAATCGCGCCGGCGGATTGGAACCGCCAGCGGGAACAAATTAAAGAAATTCTTCAGCAAAACATTTACGGACGTATTCCCGCCGCTCCAGATGAGATCTACGCGGAGGTGCTGGAAACATGCACCAACTATTGCGCAGGAAAGGCATTGTTTCAAGAAATCCTTCTAACGGTTCGTGTGGGAAAAAAAGATGCTTCGTTTCCAGTTTTTGCGGCAGTGCCGGTAAACCGTCAAATCGAAGGAACCTTCCTGTTCCTCTCGTTCCGCACGGAGTTTCCAAATGAATACCTGCCTGTAGAAGAAATCGTGGATGGAGGATTTGCGGTATTCTCCTTCTGCTACAAGGACGTAACGGCTGATAACGACGACTTTACCGATGGCCTAGCCAGCCTCTTTTATAATGACAATCAGCGCCGGGCGGATGATCCTGGAAAAATTGCCATTTGGGCGTGGGCTGCCATGAGAGTGATGGACTATCTGCAAACACGGAAGGACATCGATGCATCCAACATCATGACGGTGGGGCATTCACGGCTGGGAAAAACCGCACTGGTTGCCGCAGGCTTTGATGAAAGGTTTTCCGGCGGAATATCCAACGACTCTGGATGTGCGGGCGCGGCCATAACCCGTGGGAAGCAGGGGGAACGGATTGCACAGATCGTCGACCGCTTCCCCTACTGGTTTTGCAGGCAATATGCCGCCTATGCCGTGCGGGAACAGGACCTGCCCTTCGACCAACACTTTCTGCTTGCACTGATAGCGCCGCGAACGCTCTATGTCGCCAGCGCCCAGGAGGATTTATGGGCAGACCCGCAGGCTGAATTTGCGGGCTGTGTGGCTGCCTCCGGCGCCTATGCCCTGCTTGGGAAAATGGGAATCGAAACCGAAACCTTTCCAGCCCTAAACCATCCTCTGCACGCCGGAACCATTGGCTATCACATACGGCCTGGCACACATTGGCTCAGCCGTTCGGATTGGCAGATGTTCATGGCTTTCCGAAAAAAGTAAATTCACCCCCTGTACGCTCCCGGCGAATCATTGGCCGGGAGCGTTACATTTTGAGCAGCGCCGCCAGAGAAGTCCTCCGCGTTACAGACTCTGCTTACAGTCAAAAGCCGCCGTACCAAACTGGTACAGCGGCCCTGTCACTTACTTATTTGATTACCTTAGACTTACTGTGTCCTCCGGAATTTTTGGACGGCTGTACCGGGACCTCCTGGGAACCGATATCAGTAAAGATTGCCTCCTCTTCTTCGTCCTCCTCGTCCTCGTCGTCCAGCTCACCGCGCTCAGCACGAAGCTGCTGTTCATGAGGCTCCACGATATATTTGACGATGTAAGGATAGGAATTGAAAACCGTAATGAACCCGATCGTCGAAAAAGCCAGTACTGCAATAATCGGAATAGTCAGCGGGAAAAAGAGAACCGTCGGAATGCCGATCAGCAGAACGAAAAATGCGGTGATCAAATTGGTCTTTGCCCCAAGAAAGGCAAAAATGAATGCATTCTTAATGATATACTTGAGCTTCAGTTCCACCGTAACCGCCATCAAATACACATAAAACTGCATAAACAGAAGAATCAGGCAGAGCAGGATGCACAGCCCTAAGGGGATTAACATCATCCAGGAACGTGCCGAATTGGCAAAATACCAAAAGAATGAGACACCGGCAACCACCGTCACAAGCCCGAAAATGACAGAAAGCCCGAATCCCTGCTTCCAGTTGCTTTTAAATGCATCAAAAAAGTCAGAAACCAGAAAGGTCGGCTTCTCCAGCGCAAAATTCCGAAGCACATAGGTCATTCCAGCAATGGCAGGACCGATGGTCACAATCGGAATGCAGCAGACGAGAAACAAGAGGTTGAGCTGAACCAGCTTCCAGAACTTCCGGAAGTAGAGTTCGAAAAAGAGGAAGAACCGTTTCTTTTTTGGCCCGTTCTTGTCAACGCCTGGACCGGGTTTGCCGTAATTGAACAATCCGAAAAAAGCCATTTTTCACTTCTCCGTTTCTTTTTGGGTTGGCCGCTGGGACCTTCCCGGAAATCACCGTCCAGCGGAAAGGAACCCGCCGGGAAAACGCCATATGCGAATCGTGGGCAAAATCGAGACAATGCCCGCTTTGCAGGCACATAATTTATTATGAGAGAAAAATCGGATTTTGTCAATAGACAGTCAATGGTTAATTTATAAACGATTCATTAACTTGCTAAGCCGCCAGCCCCGCGAAAATCTTGGAGCAGATTCCATCCAGCAGAGCCGCCGCCAGCTGCATTCCCGCCAGAATCAAAAATTTGACTCCGTATACCCGGAAAGTCCGTACGCTCATTACAGTCCCTGCCGTCATAGCCCGGAAAAACAACCCGGAAAGCTTCAACGACTCCCGGCACGCCAGCAGCAACGCATAGCCGGACAAGGCCCCGCTGGGCAGCAGCATGCCCATAGCCAGCAGGATCCCCTTCCCGCCCATCTGGCTGTAGAAATACCCCATGGAGATCCCCAGCCCAATGCCCCGGAAAAGCAGGAAAAACAAGGAGAACGGCTGCCCCACCGCGCTGAAGCCGCACAGAAAAATCGCTCCCGCCAACAGCATCCCTGCGGCCATGGAATGCAGGCAGATGCTCAAAAGGCCATCCCCCGCCCGGCCCAACAGAAAGCCCCTGGTGATGGAATCCAGTGCCGCCACGGTCTCCTGATCCAGATATCCTACCAAAATTGCCCCATAGGCCACCCCAACCAGAAACAGCACCGCCAGCACTGTGGTGAGGGTACTGCGCTTCCGGGCCGTTCCGTGAGAGGCAGGTTTCGCCGACCCCAAAAGCCGCTCCGCTTCGGACTCTGGGGCAGGGGGAGGCATCTGCAAAGGTTTCTCCGGCACAGCCGCCGGCGG
Organism: uncultured bacterium; assembly: GCA_905214265.1. Taxonomy (GTDB): domain Bacteria; phylum Bacillota; class Clostridia; order Oscillospirales; family Ruminococcaceae; genus Merdivicinus. The sequence goes on along the minus strand of CAJMLQ010000119.1, from coordinate 1,297 downwards.
CTCTGTTTGTCCAATGCGCTGGATTCGTTCCATCCGTTCCATTCTGATCCTTCCTTTTCCTCGTTTGTTCCATTCTATGAAAAGGAAGTGCCATTTATGCGGACAAGGTTACTCCGCCAATTCATAAGCCCGCTTTGTGCAAGCTTCACACCCTGCCAGGATCGCTTCTCCAAAGCCGCCCGCCCGGAAAGCCTCCAGACCGGCGATGGTCGTCCCCCCCTTGGAGGACACCATCTGAATCAATTCGTCCACCGAATAGCCGGAATGGTCCAGCATGTCGGCCGCCCCCCGGAGGGACTGGGAAAACAGTGCCAGCGCGGCGGAGGAGTCGATCCCCTCTTTCTCCGCATAGGCCAAGAACCCCTTGGCGAACTCATAAATAAACGCCGGGCTGCTGCCGTTGATGGCAATAATGGCGCACATCTGGTCCGGCGCGATTTCCCGCACCACTCCGGCGCAGCGGAAAATCTCCTGAGCCGTGGCGAATTCCTCCTCCGTCACCGGTGCCACCCGGGCCATGGCCGTCGCCCCCATTCCCACCAACAGCGGAGTGTTGGGCATAATGGGAACCACCTTGGCGTCATACCCCAGCTCGCGTTTGATCCGCTCCGCCGGCACGCCTGCGGCGATGGAGAGAAACACCCGGTCCCTTTCCGGACAAGCTGCGATCTGGTCCAGGATATCGCTCATGTTCTGGGGCTTAACTGAAAGGAGGACATATTCCGCCTCCCGCATCACACCGGCAATGTTTTTTTCTGCCTTCAGACCAATGTTTTCCAAAATGGCCGTCTTTTCTGCGGAAACATCATACCCAAAAAAGGAAAACTCTCCCGTGTATCCCGCCGCAACTCCCCGCAGGATCGCCGTGGCCATATTGCCGCACCCGATTACACCAAGCTTCAACATTTGACTCATCCTTTCCAACTTTCTGCAAGAATTCTCAACCGCAGACAGCGGCCCAGCCTGCAGAAAACTCCCAGACTGTGCCGCTGCCATTCATTCGCTGTCGGTATCGGCCATTGCCGCCTTAATCATAATTGCGCACTCCAGCCGCTTTTTTTCCAGCTCACATGCCAGCTGGTAAGGCTTGAGAACGTCGCCCGCATATTGGAGGTTGTTGGCATTACACCCGCCGGAGCAGTAAAACTTCGCCCAGCATTTGCCGCATTCTTCCTTGCCGTAAATGTTGGCCCGGGCAAAATATTCCTTTCGCTGGGTGTCAAAGCTGCCGTCGTAGAGATTTCCCATCTTCCACTCCTCCATGCCGACGAACTGATGACAGGGATAGATATCGCCA
>CAJMLQ010000118.1 GCA_905214265.1 uncultured bacterium | reverse complement strand
ACGATCTGGGAGCCGATCCGAGACATACTCAAAGAGTGCAGACTTCTAGGCTGACCTCCCCAAAGGTTTTCCTGATGAACGCTAACAATATGGTGTCTCTAGCAGGAGCTTTCCTCGGCGTCACGTCCACAAGTTACTTCTTGGTATTGCTGTCGCGGAAAATCATACACTGAGAGCCATCACCAGCCCATACCCATTAAGCCGGAGCTGCCGCGCTCCTTGCATCGCCGCTGGACGGAGGTGAATAGCTCCACACAGTCATTTCAATTGAACCGGCCTTGTTTTCTCGCCTTTTAACCGCTATACTGTAAAAAAGGAGGGGTATTATGGACTTTTGGAACGCTATGTCATTTGGCGCCGCAGTTGGGGATGCCATAGGTTTTAACGCCAGCCAGAAAGCCGCCTTGCAGCTCATGGCCATGCAGCCAGACAAACCCCCGCAAAAAAACGATTCCGTGCGGGTCGACATTGAACTGGACCCGGAGGTGGCCGAAGCCTTGGAGTTCCTTGAACAATTTTCGGAGGAACCCTTGATTTGAGCACCAACTGAACAATCCGGCTGCTTATAGCCATCTTAGGTTTGAAGAACAGTTTGCCCTGAGGGTCGACGCCGAATGGAACAGGAGCTATCATGGATGATGATATGATCTATTACGCGAAATCTCCAAATTCCCAGGGGTATCAGCAAACAGTAAAAGAGCACTTACTGGCAGTCGCGGAGTTTGCCCAGAGGTTTGGAGCCACCATAGGACTGGACGCTACCGCGGAGCTGGCGGGACAGACGCATGATTTCGGAAAGTACTCTCAGGCGTTTCAGGAGGTACTCAGCGGCACCCGGATAGGGATCGACCATGCCATGGGCGGCGCGTGCTATTTGGAGGCCGTTTACAGGGGCAGCGTTGGTGCCCGCCCGGTAATCGAGGCGGTCAACGGCCATCATAACGGTCTTGTGGCTTACGACGAAATCCGAAGCGAACTGCACGCCGTTGCCGATCCGCGTAAAAGGCCCTGCGGGAATGGTGGAAAGACGCCTGCCATCGAAGATAAAGAGCAGCTGCAAGCGGCAAACGCCGCATTCAGGAAAGACTTTCCTTCCTTCAAACCACCGATGCTTTCCGCTCCGCCCATTGCTGAATTGGAGTCCATGCTGTATACCCGAATGCTGTTTTCCTGTCTGGTGGACGCGGACTATACGGCCTCTGCCTTGAATGATGACAGTACCTATTTGGATCGTGCGGAAAACAACAGCTTTGATCCGCAGGCGCTTTTGAAAAAGCTGACTGAATACCGGGACGGCATCCGGCAGTCATCCACGGCGGACAGGATCCTGAATACATATCGGGACCGGGTATTTGAGCAGTGCGGGAAAATGGGCGATGAGCCGGAAGGGCTTTACACATTGACAGCGCCTACCGGAACCGGAAAAACGCTTGCTCTTCTGCATTTTGCCCTGCGGCATTGTCTGAAGCACGGAAAACAGCGCATCATCATGGTCCTTCCCTTTTTGACCTTGGCGGAGCAAAGCGCGGAGGTCTATTCAAAAATCATCCCCGATGTTCTGATCGACCACAGCCAGAGCGATCTGCCGGAGGACGCATGGGAGCTGGCTGCCAGATGGAGCGCGCCGATCATCATCACGACGTCCGTCCGCTTTTTTGAATCGCTGTTTTCAGACCGGCCCGCTGCCTGCCGCAAGCTCCACAATATCGCAAACAGCGTTGTGCTGTTCGATGAAGCGCAAAGCCTGCCTGCCGATTTGACCTCGGTTACACTGCAGGCGGTAAATGAATTGTGCAGCCGATACCACACGACAATGGTATTTTCTACGGCAACGCAGCCGGATTTCTCCGCACGAAAAGACCTGACCTGGAAGCCGAGAGAAATTCTGCCGGAGTCCGGGGAGATGTTCCGCGCCCTGCAGCGGGTGAAGGTGGAGTGGCGGCTTGGAGAAGACACACCGCTGGAAACCATTGCGGAGGAGATGTCCGGACAGGACAGCGTCTGCGCCATTGTCAATCTGCGCCGCCACGCGCGGCAGATCGTCGGCAGGCTTTCTGAACTCTGCCCCAAGGATACCGTCTTTTACCTTACCACGGATCTGTGCCCCGCTCATCGGAGCAAGCAGATCAAGCGCATCCGGGAGCGGCTGAAAAACAGTCTTCCGTGCCGGGTGGTGGCGACCCAATGCATCGAAGCCGGTGTAGACCTGGATTTTCGGACGATGTACCGGGCCTTGGCTCCGCTGGACGCCATCATTCAGGCTGCCGGACGGTGCAACCGAAACGGCGGGGCGATGGGCCGCGTGACGGTTTTCTGCCCGGCTGACCCGCGAATGCCCTATCCGGATCAATGGTACAGCAATGCCGCCGTCACGGTGCGGGAGATGGGGCCGCCGTTTTCCATCCATGACCCGGAGAATGTCCGGGAATACTACCGGCGGCTGTTCCACGGCAAAAAAGACAAGCAGAAGCTGCGGGCTGCCATTGACAGCCGTTCCTTTGCGCAAACCGCCGCGGAATACAGGCTGATCGACAACGCCGGTGCTCAAGTGATCGTCCCTTACAGCGGCGCCGATGTGTCTTATACAAGCATTGCCAAGCGGATGCGGGATGAGGGCGTTACCCACGCGTTATTAAAGGAAGCGGCACCCATTACAGTGACCTGCTTCGCGAAAAATTTGGAAGCTTACGCGGAGGAGATCCCCTTTGCCGGTCACGGAAGAACGCAGACCGCGGGCAGCGGCGTCTTTCTGCTTTGCCCGCAGTATACCGATCTGTATTCCGACGAGCTTGGCTTGCATCTGCCGCAGGAAGACAATTTCGAGTCAATATTTTAAAAATTTGAACCACAGCACGCCATGTGTCCTTTTTATGGGACTCATGGCGTGCTATTATGATTTATACACATAAAAGAGGAAATAATTCATTGACTTTCTTGTACATTTTTATATACTATATATGACAGCTAAAATAGCTGATGAGTAGAAATATATAGAGTATGATTTGACCGCCCTGCCTGGAAAACGGGACGGGGCGCGCAAATTATGGAGGTGAATTTTATTTGAAGGAAGTTGTTATCGAGGTTTGGGGAGACTTTGCCTGCTTCACCATGCCGCAGGCGAAGGTGGAACGGCTGACTTACCCCTTCCCTCCCCCATCGGCTGCCAGAGGCATTCTTTCCGCGATCTACATGAAGCCGAAGGAATTCCTGTGGAGAGTCCATCGCATCGAGGTGTTGAAGCCGATTCGTTATATCAGCTTCAAGCGCAATGAGATCAAATACACCGTCAGTTCAACGCCGGTCTCCGCAGAGGAGGAACGGACCCAGCGGCAGACGACCGCCCTTCAGGATGTGCGCTATCGCATCGCCGCATCGATCGAGCCGCGCCCGGCCTTTGCGGGACGGGAAACGCAGCTGTACGAACAGGCCCTGCGGCGTATCCGCGGCGGAAAATGCTATTTTCAGCCGTCCTTGGGCTTGCGGGAATTTACCTGCTACTTTGAGGAGAGCGACGGCACACGGCCTCCCATTCAGGAATCTCTGGACGCCGGGCTGATGGTCTATGATCTGTTTACGCCGGAAGATGTGGAGGTCACCAAAAAAACAAAAATTCAGATGTCTCTGTTCCACGCGGTCATGGAAAACGGCGTTATTTCCGTTCCGCCTTACGAAAGCCCGGAGGTTCTGAAAGGAGGGGTAATCCATGCTGAAGGCGCTGTATGATTATGGGCTCCGCCGACAGCTGACGCTGCCGCCCGGCTTCATCGGGAAAACCGTCAAGGCATATATTTCCCTTTCAGAGAACGATGACCGTGTCAGCATTTATCTGGGCGACGATGAACTGCTGCCCTGCCCGGACATGGGAAGTCTCGCGCAAGGCAGGGACAAATGCAATGTTCTGGTGGAAAAACGGTCCATTGTGATTCCTGACGCACCGGCGGATGGGGCTAAGCCCGCCGCCAAGAGCGCTTTCTTTCTGGAAACGCTTCGTGACGCATCAGAGGAGGAGCCGCTGCTGAAGGTCTGCGTCCGCGCGTTGGAAACCCCTGAGATCACGGAAGCCATCCGGGCAGAGCTGGATCGCATGAAGATAAAGCCGGGTGACAGGATCTCCTTTCGGGTCAACGGAAACTCCATGGTGGAGTCCGAAAAGATCCGCCGTTGGTGGCGGGAGTACCGAAAGAGGTTTGCCAAGGGGGATGCGTCCCCGACAGAGCTGTGCCTGATTACCGGCGAGCCCACGGCTCCCATGATGACGACCATCCCCATTCAGGGTCTGCTCGCCGTGGGAGGGCACCCCAAAGGAGATGCTCTGATCTGCTTTGACAAAGCGGCATTTTGCTCCTACAACCAGAAAAAAGCGGTCAACGCGCCCGTTTCCGAGGAGGCGTTCGGCGTGGTGAAGTCGGCGCTGGATGATCTTCTGAAGGATGCGCCGATCCTTGCGGGCATGAAGTTTGTGCACTGGTTTGACCGGGAGATCGCCCAGGAGGAGGACCCGTTCTGTACCCTTGACTTTGGCTTTGACAGGCCAGAGCAGGCGCCGGAAACGGTTCCCGTCAATCCGGCCGCTAAGCGGAACATGGCAGACCAGGTCCCCGAAAGCGTCTATTCCGGTCAGGCGGCTCCGGATCTGGACGGCACATCCTATTACATCTTGCTTCTTTCCGGCGTAAACAGCCGCGTTATGATCCGCAGATTTGAGCGGGGCAGCTATGCCGACCTGCGGCAGAATCTGCGTCAGTGGTATGACGATCTGGCATTGACCAATCAATCCGGCACAGGGAACATCAAACCGGTGAAGCTGACCGCGCGCCTGCTGCGCCTGCTGAAATTCCAGAAGGGCGACACCCGCCCGCAGGACAGACTGTCCAAGGAACTGGCCGGATTGACCCCGGCGGTGATTCAGGCCGTTCTTTCCAACGGAGCTCTGCCGGACGCCGTCGCGGCAAAGGCGCTGGCCTATATCCGCTCAGAACTGCTGAGCAGTGACGACAGTGACAAACAAAGCGCGCAAAGTCCTCTGCCCAACAGTTTGGCCTGTCAATGGCTCAAAGTCTGGCTTCTGCGAAAAAATCGAATGAACCATCAGGAGGTACCGATCTTGGAAGAATATAATTTCAACCTTCCCAGCACCGCCTATCACTGCGGCGGTTTGATGGCCGTTTACGCGGCAATTCAAAAGGCTGCGATGCCTGATGTCAATACCGGCATTGTGGAGCGCTACTATGCCTCCGCCATTCAGATGCCCGCGCTGGTCATCGGCCAGCTCAGCAGCCGTTCCAACCACCATCTGGAAAAAATGGAGAACAAATGGCTTGCCAATCAATATCAGGAAAAGCTGCGGCAGGTATCCGTCGCGCTGGGGACGTCCATTCCCGCCACACTGAATCTGGAGCAGCAGTCCTATTTCGCGCTGGGATACTACCAGATGGGAGCAAAACTCAGTCAGGAGAAAAAAGAACGTTCCGCTGCCGGTGAAAAAGCGGCAGTTGAAGAATAAGGGGGAGGCTTTACCATGGCTATTCAGAATCGATATGAATTCATCTACTATGTGGCGTGCTCCAACTGCAACCCGAACGGCGATCCGGATATGGGAAATATGCCCCGCATTGACCCGCAGACGATGCAGGGCTATATCACTGACGGCGCTACCAAGCGCCGCATCCGCAATTATGTAGAACTAGCCTACCGGGACAAGCCCGGAATGGGCATTATCATTCAGCAGGCGACCAATATCAACCGCCACATTGCCGAAGCCAAGCGAGCCGCCGGCGTGGAGGACTGCGCGAAAGCCAAGGAGGCTGTTTATGCCGGCAGGAAAAAGGCCTGCGAGCTTTTCTACGATGTGCGCGCGTTTGGTGCGGTCATGTCCACAGGCCCCAATGCCGGTCAGGTGCGCGGACCGGTACAGATCACCTTCGGCAAGAGCCTGGACCCGGTGCTGCCGCTGGATATTTCCATTACCCGCATGGCGGTTGCGGACAAGGTGAAAGATGGCGCTGTTGTGGAGGACTACCTGACTTGGGAGGAAGCCCAGCCGGAGGACAAACTCCGCACCATGGGCCGCAAGCAGATCATCCCCTTCGGTCTGTATGAGGTCCGCGGGTTTGTCAGCGCGAATCTGGCAGAGGAAACCGGCTTTGATGAAGAAGACCTGAATGTCCTCTTTGAGTCTATTTTGAATATGTATGAGCATGACCACTCTGCCAGCAAGGGCGAGATGGCGGTGGTCTCTCCGCTGATCATTTTCAAGCATATCGGCACGGACAGCGACGCCGCGCAGAGAGTACGTCAGGCGAAGCTGGGCTGCGCACCGGCGCATAAGCTGTTTGATCTGGTCAAGGTCACCAAAAAGGCTGCGGTGGAGTATCCCCGCAGCTATCGGGATTACGATGCCGTGGTGAAACTGGACAAGGTGCCCAGCGGCGTGCGGATCGGCTTTAAGCCGGATCCCTTCTCCCCGATCGTCTGGGACGCGCTTCCCGACGGAGAGGACTGGTTCTGCCGTGGATGATTGGGAGCCGATCCCCCTTTCACGGCTGTCACACGCCGGTTTCTGCCTGCGGCGGGCCGCGCTGCTGACGAATGAACAGCTTTGGTCGGAGAGCGCGGACACCGCCAAGGGCCGGGCGGAGCATGAGCGCGTCCACGCCCAACGGATAGAGCGCAGGGGAAACACCGCGAAGCTATACGAATTCCCGGTGTTCTCCAGGTCCCTGGGCGTTGCCGGGAAATGCGACTGCATCGAGGCGGAGGAGGACCCGCAAGGCTGCCGTATTTCCGCGCTGGATTTCCCGGTGCGGCTGTTTCCTGTGGAATATAAGCACGGCAAGCTCCGGGCAGAGCGGGAATATGAAGTGCAGCTGTGCGCGCAGGCTATGTGTCTGGAGGAAATGTTTCAAACGCAGATTTCGGAGGGAGCCATCTACTACATTACGTCTCACCGCCGGTATCCGGTTCCCTTTACAACGGAGCTGCGGGATCTGGTAAAGAAAACGGTCCAAGAAATCGAATCCTTTCGCCGCGGATTTTTTGTCCCGCCCGCAAAACCCGGAGCCAAGTGCAAGGCGTGTTCTCTGCGGGAGGACTGCCTGCCCGGTGTGCAGCATTCCGCTTTGGAATATTGTGCCCAGCTTCGCAGGGAGGCGGCAGAGGAGGACTTACCATGAAAAAACTGCTGGAAACCTTGTATGTCACCACCCCGGAAAGCTATCTGTTTGAGCGGAACGGAAATATCTGCATTTCCATCGGCGGTGCGGAGAAAGCAGCTGTTCCCATTTCGCAGGTGGATTCGATCGTCCTGTTTGGAAAGAATACTCTCTCCACCGCACTGATGGCTTTTTGCTCGAAAAATGATGTGACCATCACGTTTCTCAGCGAAAACGGCAATTTTCTGGGGCGAGTGTGCGGCCCGGTCAGCGGAAACGTGCTGCTGCGGAAACGGCAATACGAAAGCCTGACGGATCCGGCGTTTGTGGACCGATTTGTAGGGGACCTGCTGTTCTGCAAGCTTCGAAACAGCAAGTCTGTGCTGATGCGCCACGGGCGCTCTACAACGGATGAAGCGGCGAAGAGTTCCATTGCCGCCGCGGTATCCGGTCTGACGGAGCTTGCAAAACGATTGGATGACTGTGCTGACATAGATTCCATGCGAGGTATTGAAGGTGCCGCCGCATCGGTCTATTTTTCCTGCTTTGACACGCTGCTCAGCAGCCCAAAGGGGTATCGCTTTGAGATGAGAAGCCGACGTCCGCCGCTGAATGAGGTCAACGCCGTGCTGTCCTTTTTGTACACGCTGCTGGCGCATGACGTTCGCTCCGCAATGGAAACGGTGGGCTTGGATCCTGCCGCGGGGTATTTGCATACGCTCCGGCCGGGGCGGTCCTCATTCGCGTTGGACATCATGGAAGAGCTTCGGGCGCCTTTATGTGACAGACTGGTCATATCCATGTTCAACAAGGATAAGTTTCAGCCTCGTGATTTTATTGCGGATTTTGGGGCGATCTACCTCAGCGATAAGGGGCGGCGGAAAGTTCTGGAGCAGTGGCGCGCCAGAAAACGGGAAACCATCCAGCATCCGTTTTTAAAGGAAAAAATTCCGATCGGCATGATTCCCTATGCGCAGTCTATGCTGTTTGCCCGTGTACTGCGTGGAGATCTGGATCGGTATCCGCCTTTTGTATGGAGGTAACGCCGTATGATGCTGGTTGTGACCTACGATGTGGATACATCGGATACTGCCGGTCAGAAGCGTCTGCGAAAAGTCGCGAAGATTTGCGAGCGTTACGGAATGCGCGTACAAAACTCTGTATTTGAGGTACTTGTGGACGCCGCACAGCTGGTAACGCTGAAAAGTGAACTGGAAAAAGTCATCGATATCGCGCAGGACTCGGTTCGATTTTATCGCTTGGGAAACACTTATGAAAATCGAATCGAGACCATGGGGAAAAGGCCTCTTGTAGAAGCCGGAAAAGCTTTGATTTTTTAGTGCGCCGACCCTGCCCAAGCAGATTTCAGCGGAAGGTTGGCGCAGGGAAATTACAGTTATCTGCACAGTTTTTCGAAAATTGCGTGACCAAATAAACAGGAACTTTGAATTACTGTGTATTTTTCGGCAATTTGTATCACATGCCTGTCTGGCCCTTGTGAAAAATTGCTGTCGCCCCCCACGCGGGGGCGTGAGTAGAAATCTTCTCAGCACTCTTTTGTTGGGTTCTCTGTTTTGTCGCCCCCCACGCGGGGGCGTGAGTAGAAATCCCATAGGAAGGTTCAAACGGTTATAGCCCTCCTCGTCGCCCCCCACGCGGGGGCGTGAGTAGAAATATCACTCTGCGTTTGTCCGGGTTTGTATGAGGGGTGTCGCCCCCCACGCGGGGGCGTGAGTAGAAATTATGCGTTCCTCGCCCACCGTTCCGGCGCTCGGCGTCGCCCCCCACGCGGGGGCGTGAGTAGAAATATTAACGCTGATTTGCGGGATTCTAGGGGTAATTTGTCGCCCCCCACGCGGGGGCGTG
>CAJMLQ010000117.1 GCA_905214265.1 uncultured bacterium | reverse complement strand
CCAGAATGATGTTCCCCACCAGCCCGATGGCCGTGGAGCGCAGAACCACCACGCTTCCCCCCATAGCGGTGAACATCCCCGTAAAAATCTGATTGAAGAATGAGAAGAAAAATCCGGCCGCCACAATTACCAGATAGGTGCGTGCGTCCGCGATCACAGAGGGCGTGTTCAGCCTGAAAAATGCGATCAGCGGCCCGTTGAGTGTGATACAAAGCGTTGTAAACAGAACCACCAGCAAGGCCCCGAGATGGAATGCCGCCTGCCCATAAGAGGCCGCACGTTCTATATTTTGCGCGCCCAGCTCATGCGCCACTTTGACCTGCCCGCCCAGGCGCGGGATCATGGCAAGGCCGTTGGCGAGCCACAGATACATTCCCGCGGCGCCCACCGCCGCCACCGCATTGGCTGATACGCGGCCGATCCATATCATATCCGTCATATTGTAGGCCATCTGGATCAAAGACGTGGCCATGATGGGCAGGGCTAAACTGGTCAGGCTCCGAACAATGGAGCCCTCCAGCAAATCAACTTTCTGCATAGCGGGGGATCACCTGCCTTTGTGGAAGTAGTCTGAAAAAATGATATTCCGGCCCTTAGAAATAGTCGGATATATAGGGCGGCTGCTGCTCAATCGCGTCCTCCAGCATGTCAATCGTCTCCCCGCCGGCGTGGATTCTCCCGATTTTGGCGAGGTAGTCCGGGCGCTTATAGCCCATCAGCATGGTCGTCATGGTCTGGATGCTGATGCTGTCGGCGCACGGCTCGGAGATCTTCACAGCCGTCCCCCTGCCGTCCTTTGATATCTTCAGCAGGAACGAGCCCTGGTTGCACTCCATGATTGGGTCCGTCATGGAGAAGCGCCACTCCCGCTCCGTACCGTCCGCCTTGAAGGGATAGTCCGCGACGAACGCGGGGAAATCCACAATCCTCGCCATATAGTAGGGAGAGATGGACTCCTTGATGCTGGCGTCCTCCAGCAGGAAGGCCAGCGGCTCGTCCGTACAGGTGCTGCCCTCCACCCGGTCGATCATGGAGAAGTGGGCGGAAACAAAGTTCCACAGCCCCGTGCGGGCCTCCTCATGATTGAAAATCATGTCCTTGATATAGAACACTTCATTTTCGATCCAGTAGATGATATACCCGTCCGGCTCCTCATTCTCGTTATAGTAGATTGCCGCCATGATATCGTCCCGGTCCCAGAGCCAGTATTCGTTCCAGGCCAGCTCATCCCGGAGGATGGCTCCGTGGGTATGCTCGGCAAAGCGGGCGTAGGTCTCCTTCAGTTCCTCGCCGTCCGCCTTCACCCGGCGCACGCTGCCGGCGACCTGGTGGTTTTTCGGAAGCTGATAGTCCTTGATCTCATACGAGATCTTGTCCGAGATCAGTTCCCAGCCCTTTCGCCGGTAATAGGGGATCGAATAGGGGTAGAGATAGCAGATATACTGCTTTTTCTCCCTCATGTTTTTCAGGGCCTGCTCCAGCAGCTTGTGCATCAGGCCCATATTGGAGTATTCCGGGTAGGTCCCCACTCCCGTCAGGCCGCCCATGGAATAGGTCTTCCCAAAAACCTTGACGCGCATCGGATAGACCGCCACCTGGGAAACCAGGGTGTCGCCGTCAAACCAGCCGATCACGTCCGCTTTCTGCATGGTTGGAAATTTCGCCCGGATGATCTCCTTCTCCTGCCAGCCCACGGAACTGAGCTCCTGATCCGTCACCTGGAATACATAGCGCAGCAGGGCGTTATATTGTTCCAGATACTCATTGCCTACCGGCCGCATTTTCAAATCTTTTTTATTCATCAAGAATCACCAAATTCTCCGTTTCATACAAAATATATCCATCGTTATAGTATAGGGGAAGTTCAAATAAAAGGCAAGCCGCCCCGCGGCCCAACACAATCCCAGTTGTCTCAAAGCAGGATTACGCCCCAACAAGACAGCGCCGCCAGAAATCCGGAAGCGGCCGCCTTGTTGGGGCTGTCCACAGTCGCTATTCTCATTGAGCCAAAGAGGCCGGAACCTCTGCCGCAATCAGCAGGCCGCATCATTGCCTTTCCGCCGGGACAGGCGCTTCAGGATGGCCGCTTCGATCTGATCCCCATATTTCATCCCCAGAAGAAACAGGACTAACCCCGCTACACCGATCAAAACCATCGCCCACGGAGAGACATGAAAGGCGGCGCCGCCCAGGGCGCTGGCAAAGAGCAGTCCCCAGGGGCGGGCAAGCAGGACGATCACCGCAAAGCGGCGGAATGAGAGCGAGGACAGGCCGGCCAGGATGCACAGAAGATCGTCTGGGAAAAAGGGGAAAAGGAACGCCAGAGTGAGGAACACCGGAGCCTTGGTCTGGAGGATCTGCTGATATTTTTCAGACAGCCTCCGGCTGACAAAACGCCCGGCAAAGTCCCGGCCCAGCACCCGGGCCAACCAGAACAACAGCAGGGAACCGGCGACTACTGCGGCGAAGGTGAGGAAAAAGGAAGGCCATGTTCCAAAGAGAACACCGCCCGCGGCAGCGGTAATATTGCTGGGGATCGGAGCCAGCACGACAGAGAGAAATTGGAGCAGGAAAAAACACAGGTGGGAGTATGGCGCAAAGTCGTCAATGTAGGCCCGCAGGGATTCCTGAGAGGACGCCGCCTGGAAAAAGCCGGTGGAGTATAGGAACCATCCACCTCCGACAATCAGAAGCCCCGCTGCGGTCAGGAAGAGAATACGCTGTCTGGATTTCGTAAAAGACACCTCTTTATCGTTGAGCCGTGAAAGGCATTTTATCACACGTGAAGGGGAAAACGACAGAAACTGTCTTAACATTCTATGAAGGAATCGTAAATAAACATGGTCAGGGTCCCGGATTTTCCCTTTGCCGCAAAGGTGTGGACGCGCTCCCCGCGGCGCTCCATGCCCCGGCGCTCATAAAACGGGTAATTGCAGGTGGTGTCTGTGAACAGGAAGAAATTGCTGATCCGCCGGTTCCTCATGTAATCCCGCGCGGCATCAAACAGCTTCTTCCCCAGGCCGATGCCCCGGTATCTGGAATTGACCGCAAAGAAGGCAATCTCTCCCTGGTACTCGGTCTGGGTGTCCTGGAGGAGCTGCCGGTCGATCTCTTCCACGCCGGAAAAGAACCTGGTGACCATACGCCCCTCTTTGGACAGGAACAGCGACGCCACGGAGAGGAGCATCCGCAGTCTGAGGCGGAACGGGCATCTCTTCTCCCTGCGGTCTTTGACCATGATAATCCCCACCGGGACTTCATCCACCAGCGCGACCTGGGTAAAGGTCTGATTGGTGAGGCAGCTGTCCAGATAGGCCCGCGCCAGCTTCTGCGCCGCCTTGGGGGAGGCAAACTTGTCATACTGCCACGTCTCCCGGATGATCCCGATCAAAGCCGGGCGGTCTGATGTCTGGTATTCTCTCAATACGATCTGTCCATCCATTTTGTTTTCTCCATTTCTTCTTTCCAAAATCGTCTGCGGGATCTCCTGATACCGCTTCAGCACATAGTCCCGCTTTTTTGTGAACCACCGGTACTCTGTAATCAAGGCTCCGACCACAAACAGCGCACCTGCGATCAAAAGACTGTGCTGGAAGCCCGCCCATTTCAGGACACAATAGCTGATGCCGGACGAGAGCAGCGCGGCGGCCAGATAAATACCAATCGCGTACTGCTCCACCTTTTGCGGCGGCAGGGTGAGAAAGAAATCGTCCCATTTTTCGCTATTACCCCTGAACTGCTTCCCTTTCAGCCAAAAGAGCAGGAAAACCAGGCCCAGGCCGCTCCACAGGCACAGAAGCCATTTTCCTGCGATTACGGCCAGCAAAATCACCAGCTTCAAAATACTCCCCCCTGGAATCAATAGCAGTAGCGCCGCCGGTATTTCAGGAGCATGACGGCGGACAGGATGATCGCCGCCAGCTCTGCGGCCGGTGTCGCCAGCCAGATCCCGGTGACGCCCAGAAGGGCCGGGAGGGCCAGCATGGCGATCACCGTAAAGACAAAGGTGCGGGAAAACGCCAGCACTGCCGAAATGAGCCCATTGGAAAGCGCGGTGAACATCCCGCTTGCAAAAATGTTGAAGCCCACAAAGAGCAGGGCCAGGGAACAGATCCGATTTCCTGCCACAGCCAGGTCATAGACAGGTGTTCCGGGCCGGGCGAAGATGGACACCAGCGGCTCTGTGACAGCCAGAGAGACGAGCACGGTGGCCGCGGCGATCACGCCGATGATTTTCAGGCTGGTGCGGACCAGCTTCCTGAGCTTCTCATGGTTCTGTTCCCCGTAATAAAAGCTGAGCATGGGGGCCACCCCGTAGGCATAACCGGCATACAGGGACCCGGCAAAGGCCAGCACATAGGAGATGATGGTGATTGCGGCAACGCCGTCCTCCCCTACATATTTGAGCATCGTCCAGTTGAACATCAGCGTGATGATGCCGTTGACCAGCGCGGTGGCCATTTCAGAGCAGCCGTTCGTGACGGCTCTCCCGAGCGTTTGGGGCCGGCAGACCGGCCTGACAAAATGGAGCAGGCTGTTCCGGTTGGAGAACACCAGCAGGCCCACGATGGCTGTGATGGAGTACCCCAGGCCGGTGGCAACCGCCGCCCCGCCGATCCCCCAGCGGAAAACGGCGATAAACAGGTAGTCCAGCACGATATTGGTCACGCCGCCGGCGACGGAGCAGAGCAGGGAAAGGGACGCCTTGCCTGCTGCGATCATATAGAGGGTGAAGTTATTCATCAGAAGAATAGGGACGGTGAACAGCAGGTAACGGCTCAGATATTCCCAGCAATAGGCGGAGACCTCCGGGGACAGGGACATGGAGCCGAAGATCTTCCCCATGAACAGATAGCCCAGCCCGCACATCACAAGGCCGGTCAGGACATTGACCAGGATCAGAAACGTAAAGTCCTGCTTTGCTTCATCGGGCTTTCCCTCTCCCATCTTTCTCATGATAGCCGCGCTGCCGCCGGTTGCGAGCATGGTGGAGATGGCCGTCACCAGCGCGATGACGGGATAGACCAGATTGAGGGCAGACAGGGCGCTGGTCCCGATCAGGTTTGAGACGAACAGCCCGTCCACCATCGTATAGAAGGACATGAATACGCTCATGGCGATGGTGGGGACTGCAAATCTAAGAATGTTTGTCAGGGTGACGGGTCTGCTGTATGCAATTTCATTCTGCACGGAAATTCCTCCTGCTTCTTGTGGTAGTTACCGGCATGGAGTATCATAATCCCTACAGTTACTGTACGGTCAAGGGGGTTTTTGAAAATGCTGCGGGAAAAACCGAAGCTGTTTACCATCGGCCAGTTTGCCGCTCTGCATGGGATCAACAAAAAGACACTCATGTGGTATGATGAGATCGGTCTGTTCAAGCCTGCGTTTATCCACGAAGAAAATGGGTACCGGCTATACAGCTATTACCAGAGTACGGAGCTGGAGGTGATCCTGCTGCTCCGGGACATGAACGTGCCCATCCGGGATATTCAGGAATTTATGAAAAACAGGTCCGCTGGGAGCATGGCGGACCTGCTTCGGGATAAAATCTCAGAACTGGACCGGACGATCCAGGGGCTGAAGGCCGTCCGGTCAAAACTGTGCAGCCGCCGCCAGGAGATGACCGAACTTTTGGACCTGGACCTCTCCGAGATCTCCCTCATTGAGCGGGAACCGCAGTATCTGGCGACGGTGCAAACATCACCGGAAAAGTCCCTGGAGGATGAGATTGAGCTGATTCTTGAGCAGACCAAGAAATATCAGCTTCCGCGTATGTACCAGACTCCCTACGGCTCCATGCTCCCGGTGGAAAACCTCCTGGCCCGGAGGTTTGAGGACTACTCCAAGCTGTTTATCGAACTGCCGGACACGCAGAACAGGATGGGACTCCACAGGTGCCCCGGCGGGGTCTATTTGCGGGCATTCTGCATTGGGAATTGGGACAGGCTGCCTGCCCGCTATGAAGCGATCCTCCGCTACGCAGAGCAGCACCATTTACAGTTCTCCGGCTATGCCTATGAGATTGGGATCAATGAACTGGTGATCGACAGAATCGAGGACTATATTACAAAAATTGAAATCCCGGTTTTGAATTTCAATTGACAACAAAAAGCCAGGGTGCAGCAATCTGAAAAGATCACCGTTCCCTGGCCTCTTCATACTCTATTCGCTGGACTATGCGTTTTAATGCCGCAATTTCATACCCGGTTTTAAACAGAATGAGGCCGCAAGCACTCTGCGGCCCATAGGGTTCAATCGTAAACCAGGATTTGATTGAGGGCTACGCTACGTCGTCAGTAACATGAAATGTAACTTTACATGCCGTCGCATCAATCTCGCAAATCATCGCATAATAAGTTCTTTCTATGCAAATATTCCCGTCAGGAGTAAGACTGACAAGCACCAGAGCGGTTCGCTCATCATCAATGTCAACAGCTGTAACGGCATCCTGAACAATTCCTGTATTTTTTCGTAAATTCCGATCTCCACGGACCAAGGTTATAGGAAAGCAAAGGCGCTGTCTTCACAAATTCTGTTCTATCTTGCGCGTATATATGCAGCCCCTTTATCACTGCGTCTTAAAAATTATTTTATCGCAAACGCTGAACTGCCCAGCGGCGGCAATGTCCCTTACTAAAACAGAGCAACGGCAGCGGATAACCTGATCTTCCAGCTGTTCCTGGGCGTGTTCGATCGTCTCCCGCGCAGTCACCCCCTGACCCGTCAAATGACAGCAAATAGAATGGGCCACTGTTTTGACGGAATCCACATACAATATCTCAGAAACCGGCAGCCGTACCGTTTCATCGATCCCGATGGGCAGTTCGGCGGTGTCCCCGTCCGCGCTGTTTTGCTGCTCCGGCACCGCCATTTTCAAATATCGAATATACTCCACTCCCGAACCATCTCATTCTGATCCACACATTTTCAATAAACCCAAAGGGCCGCACGCCGCTGCGCAGAATATCCATGCCCTTCTCCCCATGGCCGGTAACAAAGACGATTTTCCCGCCGGGGTCCGTGTGGTAGATCTGCCGGACAAGGTCCACGCCGTTGGGGGGAATCCCTTCCCAGGTCATAATCGAGGAAATAGAGATAACTTCCACCGCTGCGGATAAACTGGAGCGGCTCCTGACCAGCAGAGGCCAGACAGACAAGTTGGCCTCTGCTTTGCTTTGCCGGATTGCCCGTTCCAGCAGCTCGGACAGAAGCTGCAATGTGAAGGGATCGTCGTCGCAAAGAATGATCGGTACCATAGGCGGAATCCTTTCTTGTCCATCTTTTCCCGCAGTATATCAGATTGAAAGGTTTTGTCCTGAATAAATGCAATTTGTCCTGAACGCATAGGACTAACTCGCATTTAAAGCCGAGGACGCACATCTGGGGCCAAAATCCAGCCTATCGCTCTTCATTCATGCTACAATGCCGCCGATAACAAGAGGGGATAAAAACCAAGGATGTCCCCATGAATCAAAAGGCAACACGAAAAATTACCCCCGCGGCTGTCAGGCTGCTGGCATTGGATGCCGTCCGGGGGGCCGTGATTGGAATGCTGATCGGGACAGGCGGGAGCAAGGTCCTGCTGGCGGCGGCGCTGCCGGAAAGGAAGCTGAACTTGTTGTATCGCCCTTTTGCAAAGGTCGGAAAAGCTGCGCTGATGCTATACAGCGTTCCATTTGTATTGGCATGGATTTTGATGCTGTTTGGACTGACACCTTCTTCCCTCACACAATTTCCCGGCGGGGATGTTGTGGTCATCCTCATCACACTGGCTGCTGGCTGGACAGGATATTTGATAAGGCCTATCTAATGTGAAGCGAGATGGTAGATATAAGAATCAGAAACAAACGCATATAGCATCTTGTTGGCATTTTTAACAATAATTTCTTGTAACCCCTTGTGAATTTATCATGAATTTTCGCCGCCTAATAAATGACACTTCTATTCCCTATTGTTTTTTTCTCTGTTCTCGATTACACTTATTTTAACTGGAGGAAGAATTCCATGAAAGTAAAGAATAGCCTGGACGAAATTTTGTATGAGCATATTGTTGAGAGCCTCATTAATGGTGATTATGAGATGGGACAAAACCTGACCTTGGACGAACTGGCTCATCGCTTCGAGGTCAGCCGAACGCCGGTGGTTCAGGCCGTTAAATTACTGGCCAATGACGGGATCCTTCAGATCATGGGTAATGGCCGCATCTATGTGCCGGAGTATGACCAGGAGCATGTGCGCCAGATGTGTGAAGTCCGTCAAATGGTAGAGGGACATGCGCTGGAGCGGTTTATGTCCGGCCTTGGGCTGTCGGCAGAAAGCGTATTAGCCCAGTTGAATCGTTACAGTGAAGAGGGTGTCCGCCTCACCGGCAGTTCTTTTTCTCCAAAAGAATTCGCCATGTTGGACCGCCGCTTTCATCGGTTGCTTGTAGAAGCGTCAGGGAACAGGATTCTGCTGGAGACGTATGACCGGGTACAGGGGCGCTTTCTAGTGTCCAACTATCTGCTTTGCCCTTTGCGGCTCCGGGACTTTAGCGGCACAGCCAGAGATCACGTTCGCCTAGTAGAGTCCATCCGTTCCGGAGATATCACGAGGGCCCAGCACTGTTTACAGCAGCATATCGAAGGTGTGCTTCGCCGGTTGTAAGGATGGGGCCATTTTTTAATTATTTATTTTTAATTAAAAATAAATAATTAAAATCAGGATGCTATTTCCAGTTTCCAGACGCCGCCTCTCCCGGCAGCAGGACACATCTGCGGTGCCGCTGGTACAGGATGAAATTTGTAGTCAATGACGAAATGGAGTGAATATGATGGAGCCTATGATCTGCGAAACATTCCTGCAATTCCGATATCTCAGCGACCTGGGTCTCTCGCCGGACGGTCGGTACACTGCCTATATCCGCCAGCAGGCGAATTTGGCCTCCAATGGCTATGACGCCCGGCTGTGGGTCTATGACCACAGTACGGGGGCGGACCGTCCCCTCAGCTCCCTGAGTCCGGTGCGGGCTTTTTCTTGGATGGATAACCGGACCATCCTCTTTTCCGGGATGCGAGGCACAGCCGGTTCCGCTTCTCAGGATACCACTACATATTACGCGCTGCCGGTGGATGGCGGCGAGGCGCAGCCCCTGTTCACCGTCCCCATGCGGGCGGGCAGGGCCCGGCGCTTAACGGACGGGCGGTTCGTTTTCACCGCCACCGTGGACATGAACCGCCCAAATCTGGACAGTCT
>CAJMLQ010000116.1 GCA_905214265.1 uncultured bacterium | reverse complement strand
CAATACTACGATTTACAACACGGCGCTTTATATGAGATTGAGCCGGGACGATGAACTGCAAGGAGAAAGCGGGAGTATTCAGACACAACGCATGATGCTCCGGCAATATGCCGCCGAGCATGGCCTGAATGTCATAGATGAATATATCGACGATGGATGGTCTGGAACGAACTTTGACAGGCCGGATTTTCAGAGAATGATTGATGACATTGAGGACGGGAAAATCAACTGCGTTGTTACGAAGGATTTATCCCGCTTAGGCAGAAACTACATTCTGACCGGCCAGTACACGGAAATCTACTTTCCCAGCAAAGGCGTCCGCTATATCGCTGTCAATGACAATGTGGACACCATCAACGGAGAGAATGAGCTTGCCCCATTCCTCAACATTCTGAATGAAATGCACGCCCGCCAGACCAGCAAAAAGGTAAAGGCGGCCATGCGGACACGGTTCGCAAATGGCGCACACTATGGAGCCTATGCTCCGCTTGGCTATGTCAAAGACCCAGATAAGAAAGGCCATCTTCTGATTGACCCGGAAACAAGGTGGATTATCGAAAAGATTTTTGACCTTGCCGTTCATGGCCGGGGAGCCGCCAGCATTACACGGATTTTGGTCGAAGAAAAAGTACCTACTCCCGGCTGGCTGAATTTCCAGAGATACGGCACTTTCGCAAATATCTATGCCGGAGCGCCGGAGGAAAAAGCCTATGCGTGGACGATAGCGCAGGTGAAAAGTATTCTGAAAGAGGAAACCTATATCGGACACAGCGTCCACAATAAGCAGACCAACATTTCATTCAAAAACAAGAAGAAAGTACGCAAGCCAAAAGAGGAATGGTATCGTGTGGAGAACACCCACGAAGCGATTATTTCCGAAGATGTGTTCCGTCAAGTACAGGAGCAGATTTGCAACAGGCGCAGACGGCAGAAGAACGGCACAACACAGATATTTTCCGGGCTGGTAAAATGTGCGGACTGCGGCTGGTCGCTGGCCTATGGTATGAACAGCCAGAACAAAAATCCCTATGCCCACTACCATTGTAGCAAGTACGGGCAAGGATTGCACCAGTGTTCCATGCACTATATCCGCTATGATGTGCTTTACGCCTATGTCCTTTCCCGTCTGCAATACTGGTCTGTGCTGGCACAGCAGGATGGGGACAAACTTCTGAAACGGCTACTTAACGCCAGCGACAAGGAACGCAATACTGCAAGGAAGCGGCAGACAGCCGAACTGAAAAAGGCGGAAAAGCGCAAAGCAGAAGTAGACACCCTGTTTGCAAAAATGTATGAGGACTGGTCTGCCGGACGCATTACAGAATACAATTTCAATATGCTGTCCGAAAAGTATCAGGGCGAACAGCGAGAATTGGACGCAAAAATTGAACGGCTTCACGAAGCGATGGAGGTCGCCGCCCAGACAGCGGTTGACGCTGAAAAGTGGATAGGTCTGATGAAACAGTATGTCAATCCCACAGAATTGACGGCTGAACTTCTGAATACGCTGATTGAAAAAATCCTTGTCCATGAAGCGGTCAAAAGTGAGGACGGAAGCCGGGAACAGGAAGTGGAAATCTTCTACCGCTTTATCGGCAAAATCGAATGACACATCTTGAGATACCCAACAATATCTTTAACTAAGGGAAACGGGTGAGACTCTGCCGGATGTCAGCCTTCTGGTTGACTTGGCAAATATATTGGAAACCACAACAGACAGCATTTTAAACGGGGGAAAAAGGATTATGGAATATACACGTAAAATTTCTGTAGAACAAATGCGGGAAGGAATCGAATGTTTTGAAAAAATAGGGCAATTGCTCGGAAAAGACAACTTGTTTTATATTGGTGCAATGGATGGAATCGACAGCCGGATGAATATCGAATTCGAGAAATATTTATCAGATTCTTATACCAAAGAAGCGATGATTGCAGAAGCGACGGTTCAAAATATTGCACACGGGGCCTATATCGACCTTTCCGATATCAAAAAGGGATTCCAACATCCCCATTGGGTTGAAAAAGTAACGGAATACGCTCTGAAATACGGTATCAAATAGATGAACCTTAGGACGATTCTACTTAAATTTCAATTATAAATATAAACCGCTAAATGGACCTGTTGTGAGGCGGAAGCTACACAACAGGTCCATTCTCTATTTCTGCCCGTAATAAGCGTTTTTCCCGTGTTTGCGAAGGTAATGCCGGTCCAGCAGCGCCTGCTGCATCGACTCTCCCGGCCCGCCCATCAGGCGTTCGGTCTGCGCCGCCATCATGGCGACTTCTTCCAGTACCGCCGCATGGTACACGGCCTCTCCGCAATTCTTCCCCCAGGCAAAGGGCCCGTGAGAATGGACCAGCACCGCCGGAACATCCGCCGGATCCAAATCCTGGAACCGTTCAACAATGACATTTCCGGTCTCTGCCTCATATTCTCCGGCAATCTCCTCCGGCGTCATTTTCCTGGTACAGGGTACTTCCCCATAAAAGTAATCACCGTGGGTGGTACCGTAGGCCGGAATGCCCCGCCCCGCCTGCGCCCAGGCGGCGGCCCACCGAGAGTGGGTATGGACCACTCCCCCGATTCCCGGGAAATTCCGGTACAGCACCAGATGGGTCGGCGTGTCCGACGAAGGGTTCCACTTTCCCTCCACCTTCCGGCCGTCCAAATCCACCACCACCATGTCCTCCGGCGTCAGCCGGCTATAGGCGATTCCTGAGGGCTTGATCACCACAAGCCCCCGCTCCCGGTCGATACCGGAGACATTCCCCCATGTAAAAACCACCAGTCCCAGCTCAGGCAGCTGCAGGTTGGCCTGGCAGACCGCTTCTTTCAATGCTTCCAACATGGCTGAGGCCTCACTTCACCGCTTTTTTCAGCGCTTTCAGACGCTTCATCACGTCGTTTCCGCCCCGGCCGAAATAGTCGTGAAGGGTACGGTACTCCGCAAACAGCTTGTCATAAACCGCGGCGTTCTCTGCAATGGGCGTATATACCGTATCCTTCACCTTCCCGATGGCCCGTGCCGCCTGGAAGATGTCGTCATATCCGCCGGCGGCAGCTCCCGCCGCCACCGCACCAAACATGGCCGCCCCCAAGGCAGGTCCCTGGGCGGAATCCGCGATTTTAATGGGCATGTTGAGAACGTCGGCATAGATCTGCATGGTCATGGGGTCTTTCTGAGAAATGCCGCCGGAGGCGATGAACTCTTCCACCGGGACCCCGTTTTCCCGATAATTCTCCACGATCATCCGGGTGCCGTAGGCGGTGGCCTCGATGAGCGCCCGATAGACCTCCTCCGGGCGAGTCTGCAGCGTCATGCCCAGAATCATACCGGTCAGGTCCACGTCCACCAGCACCGAACGGTTGCCGTTCCACCAATCCAGGGCCAACAACCCACTTTCGCCCGGCTTCTGCACTTCAGTCTTCTCCCGGAGATAACGGTGAATGTTCTTCCCCTGGGCCTTGGCCTCCTCATAATAGGACGCAGGCAGGCAGTTATCGATAAACCAGGCAAAATGATCTCCCACGCAGGACTGTCCTGCCTCGTAGCCGAAATAGCCGGGCATGACGCCGTCTTCCACCACGCCGCACATGCCGGGGACCTGCTCCTCTGTGGTCCCCATGAGGATGTGGCAGGTGGATGTTCCCATGATAGCCAGCAACTTTCCGGGGCCGTCGATGCCTACCGCCGGGACGCAGACATGGGCGTCCACATTGCCGATAGCCACGGCGGTTCCCTCTTTTAGACCAGTCAGCGCCGCGGCTTCCGCCGTCAGAAAACCGGCGCGCTGTCCCAGAGGGGTGATGTCCCGGGAAAATTTCTCGTCGATGACATGCTCCAGCCGGGGATCCAGGGACGCGAAAAAGGTGTCCGATGGAAAACCGGTCCCCTTGTTCCACATTTCCTTATATCCGGCCGTGCAGGAGTTCCGGGTTTCCTTCCCGCAGAGCTGCCAGACGATCCAGTCCGCCGCCTCGATAAAACGGTCCATCTCCGCGTAAAGAGCTGGATCCTCATCCAGGATCTGCCAGATCTTCGGAATTGCCCACTCCGAGGAGATCTTGCCGCCGTAATTTTGAAGCCAGTGCTCCTCCCGGTTGGACGCAACGGTGTTCAGCTTGTTGGCCTTGTCCTGAGCGGCATGATGCTTCCAGAGCTTGACATAAGCGTGAGGCCGATGCTGGTATTCCGGCAGGAAGCAGAGGGGCGTCCCATCGGATTTAACCGGCAGCACCGTGCAAGCAGTGAAATCGACGCCGATCCCGATGACGCTGGAAGGATCTACCTTCGCTTCCCGCAAAACCGCTGGGATGGTATTTTTGAGCACGTCCAAATAATCCTGGGGATGCTGCAGGGCCCAGTCGTGGCCCAGCGGGGTCCCGTCCGGAAGCGTCTGGTCCATGACACCATGAGGATAGTCAAAAATAGCGGAAGCCAGTTCCTCGCCGGTAGCGCAGTCGATCAGCAGCGCACGCCCGGACAACGTTCCATAATCCACGCCAATGGCATACTTTTTCATAAATCCTTCCTTCCTCTCCGCCGCACCCGGCGAAGTCCCATTGTATTCGGCGCCGTCCTGCCGGCCTCTCCCCAAAAGGGAGCCGTGCCGGATGGTACGTTTCTCTTTGATTTTACCATATCCTGCGTAAAAATCCAGGAATTTTTTTAAAATTCCCGCATAATTTTTGCGATTTTGGAAAAATGCCATCCGCCGCATAAAAACGGCTCCGGGAGAAGTCCCCCGGAAGCCGTCAGCACCTGCTTTACTTGGCCAGAAATTCCTGCAGCGCCAGTCCGAGGAGTTTGGTTCCCTCCACGACCTTCTCGTCGCTGGGTGTGGAGTAGTTAATGCGGAAGCACCGGCTGGGCGTCCCTTCCTCCACGTTGAAGGCGACACCCGGCACCACCGAAACGCCCTTGTTCTTGGCAAACTGTACAAACTCCAGCATATCCGCGCCCTCCGGCAGGGTGCACCAGAGGAACAGACCGCCCTCCGGACGGGTGTACGCCACCTCTTTGGGGAAATACTTTTCGATGGTGTCTAGCATCAGGCCGCTTTTCCTCTTGTAGATGGCCCGAATCTTCTCAATGTGCCCGTCGAAGTCATAATGCTCCATGTATTCGGCGATGAGCATCTGGAAAAACTGATTGGTGTGGACGTCGCTGGCCTGCTTGCCCACCGTCATCTTAGCGATGACCGGCTTGGGGGCGAGGACGAAGCCTACCCGGATGCCGGCGCTCATGACCTTACTCATGCTCCCGCAGTAGATGACGATCCCCTCGGTGTCCATGGACTTGAGGGTGGGGATGTCCTCCCCTGCGAAGCGCAGTTCGCCGTAGGGATTATCCTCCAGGATCATCACCCCGTATTGGACGCAGAGACGATAGACCTCCTTCCGCTTCTCCAGGCTGGTGCAGATGCCCAGAGGATTCTGGAAGGACGGAATGGTGTAGAGCATCTTCACATTGGGGTTTTCCAGGAAAACCTTTTCCAGCATGGCGGTGTCCATGCCGTCCTCCGCCATGTCTACGCCCTTGAGCCGGACCGCGTAAGAGCGGAAGGTGTTCAGCGCGCCGATGAAGGCGGGGTTTTCACTGACGACCACATCGCCCTCGTTGCAGAGGACCTTGGTGGCCAGGTCGATGGCCTGCTGGCCGCCGCTGACCACGATCAGCTCGTCGTTTTCGCCGCCCATGGCGAATTTCTCCCGCAGCCGCTTTTTCAGAAGCTCCCGCAGAGGCGGATACCCCTCGGTAATGCCGTACTGAAAGGCCACTCCGGCGTTTTCTTCAAAAATCTTGTTGGCGATCTCCTGCATTTCGGCAATGGGGAAGGACTCCACAGCCGGGTTTCCGGCCGCCAAGGGGATGATATTCGGGTCGTTGTTCTTGAGGATTTCCCGGATAGCGGAAGGCTTCAGGTTGTTGATGCGGTCTGCAAAACGATATTCCATTTTTTCCACGTTCTTTCCTTTGAATGGCCTTATTTGGCGCTGATTTTTTCCACGAGCTCCCGGATCATCACCATCTTATCCGGAATCTGGATGTGCTGAGGACACTGCTCCATGCAGGCTCCGCACGCCTGGCACTGGTCGGCCAGCTCACCCGCAGGCTGAGCGCGGTAGCGCTCCAGATAGTCCTCCTCGTCCTTATCCAGCATGAAGTTGTTGTAAAGGGCGAACATCTTGGGAATATCCACGCCGAAGGGACAGTCCATGCAGTACCGGCAACCAGTACAGGGAACGGTGTCCTTCTTTTTATAAGCGTCCAGCGCGGCGTCGATGACCTCCCGGTCCTTTTCGGTCAGCGGCTCGAAGCCGGTCATGGTTTCCACATTGTCCCG
The DNA here is from genome assembly GCA_905214265.1 of uncultured bacterium. Taxonomy (GTDB): domain Bacteria; phylum Bacillota; class Clostridia; order Oscillospirales; family Ruminococcaceae; genus Merdivicinus. The sequence continues at coordinate 2,891 of CAJMLQ010000116.1, read as the reverse complement.
AACCTGCTCCATATTGGACATGCCGCTGAGCACCGTCAGGACGTTGGGCAGGCTGGCTGCGAACCGGATGGCCCAGGACGCGACGCTCTTGTCCGGCCGCGCTTCCCGGAAGAGGATATTAGCCGCCTCACAGGGGCTGGCCAACGTCCCGCCCCGTACCGGCTCCATGACGATGACCGGGATTCCCCGCTCGGTGAGGATGTCATACTGGCCCTTGGCGTCCTGCATCTCCCAGTCCAGATAATTCAGCTGGATCTGGGCAAAATCCCACTCATAGGTATCGCAGATGTGCCGCAGCACCTCCGGCGCATCGTGGAAGGAGAAGCCCAGCCGGCGAATCTTGCCTTCCGCTTTCATCTTCGTAAGGAACTCATATACACCGAATTCCTGGCACTTGGCAAAGTTTGCCGCGTTTTGGGCATGAAACAGATAAAAATCGAAGTAATCCGTCCGGCATTTCTGGAGCTGCTCGTTGAAGATCCGCTCCACATCCCCTTTTTCCTTGGCGCACCAGATGGGCATCTTACTGGCCAGAAGGAAGCTGTCCCGGGGGTATTTCTCCAAGGCCTGCCCGACAAAGAGCTCCGACTTTCCGCCGTGATAGCCGTAAGCGGTGTCAAAATAGTTGACGCCGTGGGAATAGGCGTAGTCGATGATCTCCTGAGCCTTTTCGTAATCAATGTCCTCTTTTTCCGGGTCCAGCTTGGGCAGCCGCATACAGCCCATTCCCAGCAGGGATACCTGCAGGCCGGTGTCCCGATATCGGCGAGTTTCCATAGTTGCAATCCTCCTCGATTCTGTCAATTCTTTCATTATAGCGGGTTTCTCCCGCAGAATCAAGACATATTCTCTAAAAACTGTCCGTCGATAACCTGGCGGACCGTCTGCTTGATGTAATCCAGGCTGAAGTCCGCGCTGTAAGCTCGGACTCCGTGAGAAGAAGCCAGCTCCGCCGTGTAATCCTCCAGCGCGTACAGCCGGATATTCTTGAAGCCGCTGTCATAATGGGTTACCAGCGGAACGAATTCGCAGCGGGTGATTTCCGCGCTTTTCGCCGTGAAATCCCAGGTCACGTCCACATCCAGCATGCCGCCGATCATCCGTGCCCCCCGGTCCTGAGCCGAGATGAAATTTCCCAGGGAGTAGGCGACCAGAGCCTTCCCACCACCGGGCTTGTCCAGATACTCGATGGGCTGGATCACATGCGGATGGTGTCCGATGATGATGTCCGCTCCCCACTCAACCAGCTTTTCCGCTAGATAGCGCTGCCGGTCCGTGGGGACAAAGGTGTACTCATTGCCCCAGTGGATATTGACTACTACCACATCGGAGATCTCAGCAGCCTCCTTCACCCGGGCCTCGATCCGATCCTCTTCCGCCCCCAGCAGGATCACCGCCTCCGAACCGGCAGGAAGGGACAGGCCGTTCGTCAGCTCGGTGATGCCGATGAAGCTGAATACGACCCCCTGGGCCTTCATGGTCCGGATGCGGCTGTAGTCCTCCTCGCTGCGGTAAACGCCGGTGGTGACGGCTTCCGGATGCTCCGCCCAGTAATCCAGGGAGGAAAATACCCCCTTCTCCCCCTTGTCCAGGCAGTGGTTATTGGCCAGATTGAACACGTCAAACCCATATTCCAGCATCAGATTTCCCAGTTCCGGCGTGGCGTTAAAGCAAGGGTAGGTGGAAGGCCCGAAAGCCGGGGCGATGATGCTCTCCTGGTTGATGGAGGAGATATCGGCGTCCCCGAAAAGGTCTGCCACATTCTCATAGGCGTAGCGGTAGTCGTACCCCTCCCCGCCTGCCCGGGCGTTGGCCTGCTGGTAGATGGAGCTGTGGATCAGGTTGTCCCCTACCGCCTTGAGCCGGACGATTGCCGGCTGGGGCGGCTCTGGCTCGGAGGAAACCGGCGCGATCACCTGGATCTCCTCCGGAGCCGAGGAGATAACCTCCGCAGAGCTCTCCGGAAGGGAGGAACCCGTTTCCCCCACCGGCTGAAAGAAGCAGCCGGTGAGTAGCGTCAAAGCTGCCGCCAACACCGACAGGCAGCGTAGTCCGTTCTTTCTCATCATTCGTCATCCTTTGCAGCACCGGCTCCCGGAAGCGGCTCTTTCCGCCGGGTTTCCGCAAAAACCGTGGTATTTTCTTTTATTTTAGCATAAATCCGCCTGTTTGCCTAGCCTTTCCCGGGAAAACCCCGCTGTGCCGCCGCTTATCAGAAAATCATCCAAACATTCTTGTCCGGAATGGTGGTTTCTCCACAAAATATCGGTTGACGGATCGAAAAAAATCCAGTACAATAATACTGTATATTGGAATCTGCCGCTCTTTTTGCGGCTCTGCCGGAGGTAGTGTATGATGATTCGCGTCTCTCCTTCCCTTCTTGCCGCTGATTTTTCCAGACTGGACTGCGAACTGGATAGAGTTTCCACCGCCGACGCCATCCACTTGGACGTGATGGACGGTGTCTTCGTCCCAAATATCTCCTTCGGTCCCCCCGTTCTGCAGGCGATCCGAAAGGCCACCTCCCTTTTTTTTGATGTTCATCTAATGATCATCCGGCCTCTGGATTACATCGAAACCTTTGTAAAATCCGGCGCGGACTGCATCACCTTCCATCTGGAAAGCGATTCCGACCCCCATGAAGTGATCCGCCGGATTCATTCGTTTGGAAAACAGGCGGGAATTTCCATCAAGCCGGGGACTCCTGCCGAGGCGGTGCTTCCTTATCTTTCGGACCTGGATATGGTCCTGATCATGAGCGTGGAGCCCGGTTTCGGCGGCCAGAAGTTCCTGGATTCCGCCCTCCCCAAGCTCCAGTTTCTCCGCCGTGCCGCGCCGGAGCTGACGCTGAACGTCGACGGCGGCATCAATGCGGAGACCGGCCGCCGCTG
>CAJMLQ010000115.1 GCA_905214265.1 uncultured bacterium | reverse complement strand
AGGGTATCGGCGCCAAGGGCCTGGCCTGGATCCGCTGGGTCGAGGACAAGCCTGCCTGCTCCTTCGCCAAGTTTTTTTCCGAGGAAAAACTGACCGCGCTGCTTCAAAAGCTGGGCTGCGAAAAAGGCGACGTGGCGCTGATCATCGCCGACAAAGATCGGGTGACGCTGCCGGTTCTGGGCGCGCTGCGGCAAACCTGCGCCAAACGAATGGGCATCATCCCCGAAGGATACGCCTTCCTGTGGATCACCGAGTTTCCCTTCTTCGAGTGGGACGAGGAGAGCGAAAGCTGGATGGCCATGCACCACCCCTTCACCATGCCTTTGGACGAGTGCCTGCCCTATCTGGACAGCGACCCCGGCGCGGTCCGGGCCAAGGCCTATGACCTGGTGCTCAACGGCATCGAGCTGTCCAGCGGTTCCATCCGCATCACTGATTACGAGCTCCAGGAGAAGATGTTCCAAGCCCTGGGCCTCACCGACGAGGAGATCGCCGCGAAATTCGGTTTTCTGGTGGATGCCTACAAATTCGGCGCGCCGCCCCACGGCGGTATGGGCATCGGGCTGGACCGGCTCTCTATGCTGCTCTGCGGCGCGGACAACATTCGGGACGTCACGGCCTTCCCCAAAGTGCAGAACGCCAGCGAACTGATGAGCGGCTGCCCCTCCCCCATCGACGCCAAACAGCTGGAGGAGCTGGGAATCGGCATCACTGGCAAAGCGGAGTAAAATCCCATGAGAAAACGCCTCCTGCGCAAATTGCGCAGGAGGCGTTTGATTTCTTGTGGAATTACTGAAAGATAGTAGTAACCGTCCCCTCCGCGCGGGGTTTCGGCTCCGGATTGGGACCCGCCGGGAAGCCCAGTGCAATGGAGCCCACCGGCCGGTATCCGGCAGGAGCGCCCCATTCCTGTGCAGCGGATTCCTCCCGGAAAAGATCGTTGACGCAATGGATCCAGCATGTTCCCAAGCCCAGAGAGGCCGCCGCCAGCAGCATGTTGCCAATCGCCAGGCTGCCGTCGCATAGAGGGGCGATGGCGTCCTTTTTGCCAAAGACCAGAATCATGACAGGCGCTCCGTAATAGGGATCACGCTCCAACTTTTCCTGACAGTAAGCACGATAGCGCTCCGCCGCAGCGCCGCAGATCACGGAAAAGTGCCAGGACTGCTGATTCATGGCGCTGGGGGCGTACAGGCCAGCTTTGACAACGGCGTCCAGATCTGCATCGGGGACCGGCTCCGCCCGGAACGCGCGCACGCTCCGGCGGTTCAAAATAGTATTGAGTACTTGGTTCATCGTTCGTCCTCCTTATTTCCGGCTCTGGGCCGCGAAATAGCTGGCGGCAAAGCGGGAAAATTCTTCTGTCAGTATTTCGTGCCCTTTCTCGCTAGGGTGGATGCCGTCCTCGCAGATCAGGCTTTGAAAATCATGCCGGCCGAGAAAGGCGGAACGCACGTCCACGAACAAGGTCTGGGTCTGCTGGGCGATTCGCTCCGCTGTACGGGAATAGAGCTCCTGAAAGCGGTAGATCATCTGCAGATCCCCCAGCCACCGAAGAATATTGGCCTTGGAAAGCCCGTCCCGAGTGATCCAGTTAAGGTACTTTTCCGCATCGATGGGCGGGAGAGACATGAGGATGGGCGTGACTCCTTTCTCTTTCAGCAGGGCCAGCATCTCCCGGTAGGTTTTTTCAAAAAGGGGCAGGGGCGTATGAGGCTGGTGGTCCCCATCCGGATTGGCGGCAACCTCCGCCCAATTGTAATCGCAGTCGTTTCCACCGTATTCCAGCAGTACCATATCACAGGCAAGCCCGCGTTCGGCCGCCCGTTTCAGCTGCTCCATTCCCTTTGTCACTGTACATCCGAACTTGGCTTTGTTTTGGATGGCCAGAGGAAATTCCGACTGGATCAGCCGGAGATTTTCATCTCCGACCGTACAGTAACGGCTGTTTTGGTCCAGGAGGACCCCTTTCATAACGGAGTCTCCATAAATTTGAATTTGCTTCAAGAAGTTCATCCGCATGCTTCCTTTGTTTCACACATGGGCCACGCTCCGCTCCTCGGGGCATCCTTGCTGGCTGTTGCATATGGCTTACAGGATATCGCCTTTTGCAAACAGATCGTCCTTTTCTATATTGTATACCGGGATTGTTGCAAAATTCCTGTCACTTTGTAAAATATATTCGCATCAGGAAGCAGACGGGTGCTCTTCCTGTCTGTGCCTGAGCCGCAAATAGCTGAAAACCGTCCACAGCAGCCGAAGCACTGGCCGCACAGCGGCATACAGGGCCGCAAGAGCCGTGAAAATCCGGATGTATTTTTGTATTCGAAGCAGCTTTTGCCTCTTTTCCTGAAGGGAACGTTCAAGCGCGGTCCGCGGGACCGAACGGCGAACCTTCTCTTTGCCACTTTTACCGGGTCGTTTCGCAGTCCTGCTCATCTCGTTTTCCCTCTTTCTCATGGAGCGCAGCGATGCAGACGCCCAAAAGGTTGGCCAGCGTAGTCAAAAGGCCGACCTCCTGCTTGGTCCAGGGGCGGGGCGTACAACAATCGTCTATGCCGAGAACACCTTCTAGCCTGCCGTTGCGGCGGATCGGGGCCTGAAGGGTGGTCACGGCGCCGCGCTTACGCATCCGGGCTGCGAGAGCGGGATTCTCCACCTCCTGAGTCTCGCCAACACTGAAAAAGACGGCGTCGGCCGCGTCCAGGCGGCGAATATATTCGCGTTTCTCCTCATCATGGACAAAGGAGATTTCCCCCGTAACACCGGGGGCGCGCCACTCGGTTTTCCAGAATGCTTCTCCGCTGTCCGGGTCTCCGCCGACCAGCAGAAACACGCGCCCTACGGAGCAGTAACGCCCCAAAAGTTCCAATATCTGCGGGAGGCGTTCCCGAAGCGAACGCTCCGGCTGATCCTGGTTTAGTATCAAAATCACCGCCTGGAGAAAAGCAAAGCTGTCTGTCAGGGGAGCGGGGGGCTTTCCGGCGTTCTCCGTTTCCTGTTTCCCGCTGTCCAGTTCGCTTAGCTGGACATTCAGACCGGTTTCGGAGGTATAAAACTGAAAGCTGTCTTTTCCATTTTTTTTCGCGCCGTACAACGCCAGATCGGCTTTCCGCAGCAGCTCCTCGTAACTCCGGCCGTCTTTGGGATAAAAGGCGACACCGACGCTGCCGGATATTTTCCCTTTTTCCAAAGGATACAGTTCCCTAAACAAGTTGCAGAGAGCGCTGGCCTTTTCCCGAACAATGGCCTCGTCCACCAGATCTTTCATAAATACCAGGAATTCGTCTCCTCCGATACGGCCCACCACGTCGCTTTCCCGAAACAGCCGCCGCATCCCTTTTCCGATTCCGCTGAGAATCGCATCGCCATACTGATGGCCAAAGGTGTCGTTCACGGTCTTAAAATCGTCGAAATCGATCATCAGAACCGCGTGGATCCGGTTGGCGCCCCCTTGCTTCAGGTAATCGCTGATGTTGGCAAAGCACGCCGCCTTGTTGTACAGCCCCGTCAGAGAGTCCCGTTCGGAGCGATAGCGCAGCCGGATGGTTTCCCGCTTTCGATCGTCAATGTCCAGCAGAATGCCGATGCTGCGGATAATTTTGCCATCCGCGTCGCGTACCGCCACATTTCGGATTTCATGCCAGGTATACTGCCGGCTGCCTCTATTTTCCGGACGAAGGGCCAGAATTTCCTGCGGATCGCCGGGACATTTTCCTCGAATCATCTGTAGAACCAGATCCTGGTATTCCGGGGCCACATAGGCATTTTCCCGCAGAAGCGCCGTATAGGGGCTCAGCACGTGAGAAGCCTGCCGGCCGGTATCCAGAGAACGGTAATAAAAGGTCATGCGGTCCTGCTCCAGGTCATACTCGTAGGTGATGTTCTCCATGCAGTCCAGGATCAGGCGGTAGCGCTCCTTTTCATACAGCAGTTCCTGCTCCGTCTGCTTGACATCGGTGATATCCGTATAGATGCAGCGGTATATCTTTGTTCCATCCGGCTCGACCGATCGGTTTCCGCTGGAGGAAAGCCAACGGATCTGGCCATCTTTCCGGACGATCCGATACTGAGAGGTCATTTTTTTCCCGGCCTGGAACTGCGCCTCCACCGACTGCTTTAGCCCCGGAAGGTCAGGAGGATATACCATCTTACAGAAATCCGCCCCGAAAAGAGCCGTATATTCCTCCCGTGTATAGCCGCTAAGGGCGTAAAAGCCGTCGCTTGCAAAAAAGCACTTTGGCAAGGCCCCCAGGGTAAACTGCAGCACACCCCCTGGAATGGCGTTGATCAGCTCGTCGCGTTCCCGCAGAAGGCGTTCCCGGTCCTGCTGGACCAGTTTGCTGTCCGTAATGTCGATAAAAACGCCCTGGAAAATATCTTCTGTCTCGGAAATTCTCCGCGCCGTCACGTGGATCCAGGCAATGCCGCCGTCTTTGCGGATAATCCGCAGCTCCAGAGAAAGGACAGCGCTTTTCCGCTGTTCTTCTACAGCACGGTATACGCCCGGCAGGTCATCCGGATAAATCACCCGGGCGGTTTCCCCATGGGTATCCGCCAAAAATTCCTCCCGGGTTCTTTGGGAGAGCTGACAGAATCCATCAGTCATATACAGCACGTGAAGCTGCGGGTCCAAACGGATCCGAGCCACGCCGCCCGGGACTGAGTTTGCGATATCCTCGAACTCCCGGCGGACCCGGTAAGTCTCCGTCACATCGTTGACGACGACGTAGACTTCCAGAGAACCGTCCGCCATGCGCAGGACCTGACGGTTGGCCGTCACCCAGCGGATTTCTCCGGCATAGGTCACAATCCGGTATTCAAAGCGCTCCAAAGCTCCTGGCTTGAGCCCGTCGGCTGGCAGCAGGCGCTCCCGATCCTCCGCACAGATGATTCTGGAAATATCGCCGTCATACCGCTCCCAAAACTGCTGGTCTGTACAGCCCAAAATGGCGAGCATGCCCTCACTGATAAAATCGACCCGTATCCGGCGATCCGCTCCCATCCGGTAGTGAAACATTCCTCCCTGAAGGTTGGCGGTCAGGGTATCCAGCCACTGATTGACCCGTTCCCACTCCTTCCGCAGGCGCCCGGCGTCCGTCATATCAAACAGCGTACAGCGAAGAACGCCTGGCTGTCCGCCGGGGACCAGGTACAGCATATATTCGCTAGACATGCCGTCACGGCAGGTCCCGCGGCAGGACAGGCTCTGCTCCGCAGTACAGTTCAAAAAGGCCTGCCGCACCTGCCGGCGGTCTTCCGGAACGATGTGGTCATAAAAACTGTCGGACTCCCCCGGCGAATAGCCCATCAAAACCGCATAATTCCCGCTGCTGGACAGCACTGCACCATCTGCAGCGCGAACAAAAACTTCCGCACAATGCTGGGATGAGGACTTTGAATATAGCACGCCGGATCCCCTCCTTATACCGGCAATTGCTCGAGGAACCGCCGGCAATCATACAGTTTTATTTTACCATACCATGCAGAGGGTGTGCAAGAAAAAAACGAAGAATTTGAAAAGCTGCTGTAAACGCATCGTATACAGAAGAGAGGCTACCAGAGGATTTCCGTTTCATTCTCCTGCAGCCTATCAAAAAATTCTAAAGGTTTCATTTTTTTACAGTTCATTAAAACTATAAATTATAGTATAATAATAATATATTTGAAAATTACTTTTTTTACTACAATAATAGAAAGGGGGTTGTGACATGGGACAGGAGCGGATTACCATATCGAAAAAACGAGGGGAAGACGGCTACCGAGTCGTATCCGTCCGGATGCGGGAGGAGACCCTCCAGAAGCTCGACGAGATCACGGCCCAAACCAACCGTTCCCGCAACGAACTGATCAACATTCTGGTGGAGGCCGCCATTGACATCGTGGCCATTGAAGACGACTGATTTTTCCAAAAAGCAGAAAACCGCCGGCGGGGCGGTTTACTTTTTAATGGAAATCGGGTACAATAAAACTATCTGATTGACAAGGAGGGTCTGCGATGGCATCGCCTCTTGCCGACCGGCTTCGTCCGAAGACCCTGGACGAGGTGGTCGGCCAGCAGCACCTGCTCGCCCCGGGAAAGAGCCTGCGGCGCATCATCGAAAGCGGAAACATCCCCAACATGATTTTTTACGGGCCGTCCGGCGTCGGAAAAACCACGGTCGCCCGAATCATCGCCTCCCAGACCAAGAAGCGTCTGCATAAATTAAACGGGACCAACGCCTCCCTAGCCGACATCAAGGCCATCGTGGAGGAGCTGGATTCCATTATCGGCTACAATGGGGTGCTGCTCTATCTGGACGAAATCCAATACCTGAACAAAAAGCAGCAGCAGTCGCTGCTGGAATACATTGAGGACGGCCGGATCACCCTGATCGCGTCCACCACCGAGAACCCCTATTTCTATATCTACAACGCGGTGCTGAGTCGCTCAACGGTGTTTGAGTTCAAATCCGTCCCGCCGGAAGAGGTGGAAAGGGCTGTGGAGCGCGGATTCCGGACGGTGGAGGAAGAGCTGGGAGAGCCGGTTACACTGGAGGACGGTGTGGCGGCCCACATTGGCCGGAGCTGCGGTGGAGACGTGCGAAAGGCCCTGAACACGGTGGAACTGCTGGCCCTCTCCGCAGAACAGGACAGCGGCGGCCGGCGGATCACCCTGGCCTTGGCGGAGGAACTTTCCCAGAGGAGCGCCATGCGCTATGACCGGGAGGGGGATGAGCATTACGACATCGTATCCGCCTACCAGAAGTCCATGCGGGGCTCCGACCCGGATGCGGCCATCCACTACCTGGCGCGGCTGCTGGAGGCTGGCGACCTGCCGTCGGCCTGCAGACGGCTGATGGTCTGCGCCTGTGAGGACGTGGGACTGGCCTATCCGATGATCATCCCCATTGTCAAGGCGGCGGTGGACGCGGCCATGCAGGTGGGACTGCCGGAGGCGCGGCTCTGCCTAGCCGATGCGGTGATCCTGGTGGCGACGTCGCCCAAATCCAATACCGCCCATAACGCCATCAACGCGGCTATGGAGGACCTGCAGGCCGGGCGGTCGGGGCCGATCCCTCGGACGCTTCAAAATAAGCACTTTGACGGGGAAGACGCCGCGGTCAAGGGCCAGTTTTACCAGTATCCCCACGATTTCCCCCATCGCTGGGTGGAGCAGCAATATCTGCCCGACGCGCTGAAGGATCGGGTCTACTACGAATACGGCGACAACAAGATTGAACAGGCCGCCAAGGCTTACTGGGAGAAGATCAAGGGGAAATAGTGTCCGCAGTTTCGAAAGCGGCCAGTGAAAGGCCAAGGCGGAGAACTGCGGGAGTACCAGTGTTACGAGTATGGGGAGCGGCAGTCTGCCGCATCTACGATAATTAAACTGGCAAATTTCTATCGCGTTTCAACGGACTGCCTGTCGGGCTTAACGGACAATCCGGAGCGCAGAGCGTAAGGCCGCCGTCCACCGCGGGGAACACGGGAACGGATAGAAAAGACCCGCTCCGCGACTTTTTCTTCGCAGAAAAAGAGGGCGATGGCCGCCCGCTTTCCAGCACAGAACCGGGTCCGATCCCGCACAGGGCGGACTCCCTAAAAAATCAAATAAAACTTTACAGCCCCGCCCGTTCCAGGGAGGGGGCCGCTATTTTGGAGGTTTCTATGCTCAAAGACCAACTGGAACCGCTTCTGCTGAAGGTGCAGAAGCCTATCCGCTACGTCGGCGGCGAATACAACAGCGTTGTCAAAGACAAAACCAGTGTCCGGACCCGCCTAGCCCTCTGTTTTCCGGACAACTACGAGATCGGCATGTCTCACCTGGGGCTGAAGATCCTTTATGCCCTCATTAATGCCCGGGAGGATTGTTGGGCGGAGCGTGTCTACGCTCCCTGGCCCGACATGGAGGCTCTGATGCGGGAAAACCATATTCCCCTTTACGGTCTGGAAAGCCTGGAGCCGCTGACAGAATTTGATTTTCTCGGGTTTTCCCTGCAATATGAGCTGTCCTATACCAATATTTTGAACATGCTGGACCTGGCCGGGCTGGACCCCATCGCCGCGAACCGCAAAAACGATGACCCCATCGTCTTTGCCGGCGGTCCCTGCGCCATGAACGCCGAGCCGCTCTGCGACTTCTTCGACTGCTTCCAACTGGGTGAGGGTGAGGAGATCATGTTGGAGATGATCGACCTTTACCAAAAGCACCGGGCATCCGGAAAATGGGACAAGAAAGCGTTTCTCTGGGACGCCGCCCAGATTCCGGGAATGTACGTACCCTCCCTTTATGATGTGGCCTATAAAGAAGATGGAACGATCGCCTCTGTAACGCCCAGAGACGGTGCTCCGGCCACTATCACCAAACGAATCGTCCGAGATTTTGACAAAGCGTTCTACCCGGAAACCTTCATCGTCCCTTACACCGAAGTGGTCCACGACCGGGCGGTTTTAGAGGTCATGCGGGGCTGTATCCGGGGGTGCCGGTTCTGCCAGGCAGGGTTCATCTACCGTCCTGTCCGGGCAAAAAGCCCGGACACCCTCTGCTCCCAGGGAAAGGCTCTGTGCGATTCCACCGGCTACGAGGAGATGTCGCTAGCATCCCTCTCCACCTCCGACCATCCCCAGGTGGAGGAAATGCTGGATAAGATCATCGATTACACCCAGGAGGAGCACATCAACCTCTCGCTGCCCTCCCTGCGGGTGGACAATTTTTCATCGGAACTGCTGGAGAAGGTCAGCCGGGTGCGGAAAAGCGGCCTGACCTTTGCGCCCGAGGCCGGTACCCAGCGGCTCCGAGACGTCATTAACAAGGGTGTCACCGAGGAGGAGATCATGCGCACCTCCCGCATCGCCTTCCAGGGCGGCTACACCAGCGTGAAGCTCTACTTTATGCTGGGCCTGCCCTTTGAGACCATGGAGGATGTGCTGGGCATCACCTCTCTGGGCCAGAGGGTAGTAGACCTTTACTATGCCCTGCCCACCAAACCCAAGGGAAAAGGCGTCAATGTATCCATTTCCGTTTCCACCTTTGTTCCCAAGCCTTTTACCCCCTTCCAGTGGGCGGCACAGAACACCTATGACGAGATCGTAGAAAAGCAGCACGCCCTGACCCATTCGGTGACTACCCGGAAGATCAGTCTTGCTTGGCATGAGGTCCGAACTTCGGTGTTGGAAGGAGTCATTGCCCGGGGCGACCGGCGGCTGGGGAAAGCCATCTACAACGCCTGGAAACTGGGCTGCAAATTCGACTCCTGGGAAGAATTTTTTGATTTTGACAAGTGGAAGCAGGCCATTGCCAGCGCGGGGCTAACCATGGAGTTTTATGCCTCTCGGGAGCGGTCCGCCGACGAAATCCTGCCCTGGGACCACATCGACGTGGGGGTATCC
>CAJMLQ010000114.1 GCA_905214265.1 uncultured bacterium | reverse complement strand
CCATATTGGTCATGGTTCATCCTTTCTCAGTCCTTTGTTCAATTTTGAGGATCCTGTCCTCGATTTGCGCCTTTAGCTCAGCTGGTAGAGCAACTGACTCTTAATCAGTGGGTCCAGGGTTCGAGTCCCTGAAGGCGCACCAACGTGGCCTGTTGGTCAAGCGGTTAAGACGCCGCCCTCTCACGGCGGAATCGGGGGTTCGATTCCCCCACGGGTCACCATTGTCCGCGTATAACGGACTTTGCAATTTTAATTGTAACATTGCTGGTGTCAATGGCGATGAGGTCCCACCTGTTCCCATCCCGAACACAGAAGTTAAGCTCATCCGCGTCGAAAATACTTGGCTGGAGACGGCTTGGGAAGATAGAGCGATGCCAGCATGTTTATGGGCCATTAGCTCAGTTGGTTAGAGCGACCGGCTCATAACCGGTTGGTCCCGGGTTCGAGTCCCTGATGGCCCACCAGTTACAATTAAGGGGTATAGCTCAGTTTGGTAGAGCAGCGGTCTCCAAAACCGCGTGTCGGGAGTTCGAGTCTCTCTGCCCCTGCCAAAGTGGAAGGATAGTAATTGCTATTCTTCCATTTTTTGTCTGTGAAAAGCATGAGAAAGCTGCCTTGATGTATATCATTAAGGCAGCTTTGTCAATGGAGTACTAGATATTGCTTGCGAGGGGAGACAAAAAGTTTGCAGAAAAAGGGCGGCTGATGGACTGTCAGCACTTTCTTTCAAACAGATACATTGCAAGTGATTGTTCGGAATAATTTCATGCGGTAAAAGCCCTGGCGCCAGAACGGCGGCTAGGGCTTTTACTGTTTTTACCTAAAAGAGGAAGGACGAGTAGAATCCCAGCCGTTCTAAGTCGGTCGCTATACTAGCTCATCCAGCAAATGACAGAATGTCACATTACAAAAATCCGATCTGCGGGTCCGTTTCGGAGAACTGTAAAATCCAGTTTGTGTAGCCTGATAAAGCCGGTTTCCAACATAGCCAAAGTCTCCATTGTACCGGAATATATCTTTGAAACTCCATATCGTTAAAGTAGAAGCGTGGAAATTTTTAAGAAAAAGCGGAAATGCAGCTGTCCGTCAGATTTTCGGATGGTGGTGTGGAGTTTAAATAGGAAGGTTGTTTTGTGCAAAAAAAGTTTTTTGCCGCCATGTACATTTCAGGTCTGCTGCAGTACAATGAAACTGCTTTTTAAGCTAAGAAACGGAGTGATAATGTGGTAGAAAATATTCTGATACAGGAGGGACTTGTAGTCGTGATCCGCGGCGTTTCCGAAGAGTTGCTGAAGCCGGTTGGAGAGGCCCTGTATGAAGGCGGTGTTCGGATCGCGGAGATAGCATTTCAGCCCAAAGATCCCTACACGGTGGAAAAAACCTGTCGGATGATTGCGGAGCTTCGGCAGCAAATGGATGGACGGATGGTGATCGGCGCGGGAACCTGTATTGAGGAGACATATGTAAGTGCAGCCTACCAAGCGGGAGCGCAGCTGATCGTTTCGCCGGACACCAACCCAGCGCTCATCCGAAAAACTAAGGAATTGGGGATGCTGTCCATGCCCGGGGCATTTACCGCCAGCGAGTGTGTCTGTGCATTTCACAGCGGTGCGGATGTAGTGAAGCTTTTTCCCGTTACCATGGAAAATCTGTCTCATCTGTGGAATCTGAGCCGCCCGCTCAGTCACATTCCCTTCTACTGTTTTGGCGGTTCTAACGAGGAGAATCTCAAGGAGTTCTTTCGGGCGGGGGCCTGCGGAATCGGTACCGGTATCTCCATTTTGAAACAGGAGTTGCTAGAACGGAAAGACTACCGGGCCATAACAGAGCTGGCGCGGCGGCATGTAGAGGCAATTCGGGAGACCCGGCGAGAGCTGCGCCCTGAGGAACCTAAATCGTATACGACGTCTGATATTTTTTCGGGGAAACTCCCATGATTTTTTTGAAGCTTCGGCTGAAGTAGAAAATGCTGTCATAGCCTAAAAGCTCTGCGATTTCGGTGATATTGTAGTTGGAGCTTTTCAGAAGGAGGCAGGCTTTCCGGATGCGTAGCTGAGTGTGGTACTCCGTGGGAGTCGTTTTGGCATATTGACGGAATAGACGGCGGAAATGGGTGGCGCTCAGGTCGCACAGGCGGGCGAGCTGCTCAGAGGAAACTGGCTGGTCCAGGTGTTCTTCCAAAAAACGGAGGCCCGGCAAAATCCGCCGGTAAGGGCCGTTTAGCTGCTGGCTGCTGCAGTACAAAAAGACCTGATACAGCAGCTGGTGAAGCTGATACTGGGCTTTTAGAGCAGCGCCTGGCGGAAAGGTCTGGAAGGTATCGGTGATTTCATTCAGGGAGCTTACAAGCTGCTCCGGGGCTTGGCTGATCAGAACCGCAGGATGAGGAGTGAAGATCAGTTCCTCGCCGCTTTCTGGCTCTTGCATGTGGAAATCCAGCCGGATGTAGCGGATGCTTTCCGACAGGGTCCGGTACATATGGACGGAGCCACAGGGGAGGTATCCAAGCGTGCCTTGGGTCATCTGCACCTCGCCGCCGTCCCAGGAGAACGCGCACCGGCCGCTGACAATGTAAAACAGGCCACTGGAGATCCGCCCATTGGGAAGGTTGGAAAAGGTTCGGTTCCGCGGGATCATGTTAATGGCAAAAATATGATGCAGGGCGTAGAGTTGTTGTTCCAGTTCGGCAAGGGAAATCTGTTTCATAAAGAGTCCTTTCTCCGGCAGAAAGTCCGGCGCCGGATTGCAGTTAGCGGATTCGCCGGTATTGTCCGGCAGGAAAGGGGCAGGAAGATGAATGAGAAAAAAGCGGTGCTGATCACCGGCGCGGTTCGGAATACCGGCTGGGAAATTGCGCGCAAATTTGCGAAAGAGGGGTACGGCGTGGCCATAACCAGCCGGGATGGGGAAGAGGCTCGAAAGGCTGCCTGCCGTCTGGAGCTGGAATCCGGCACACGGTGCAGGGGCTATGAGTTGGACCTGACCTGTATGGACGAGATTTGTCAAGTGTTTCAGGAGGCCAGGAGAGACTTTGGCGGGCTGTCGGCCTTTGTGGCGAACAGCGCCAACCTCGGTGTTGACCTCGATCTGCTCTCAGCCACCCCGGAGCAGTATGACGCGGTGATGGATGTCAACCTCAAAGGGACCTATTTCTGCTGCCAGCAGGCGGCGCAGCTGATGAAGGCAGGAGGCGGCTCCATCGTCATCGTTGGCTCTGTCCATTACCGGCAGGCTATTTGGGGTAGGAGTCTATATGCGGCATCCAAAGGAGGACTCGCTTCATTGGTGCGCTCTATGGCGTACGAACTGGGACCTTATGGGATCCGCGCCAATTATGTGGTGGCGGGAGCCATCCGTACGGAGCGGTGGGACAGCCTGACGCCGGAACAGATCGCGGCCAAGCGGAAAAACTGGCCTCTTGGGCGCGAGTCCGCTGGGGAGGATATCGCCAATGCGGTCTATTACCTGGGAAGTCCACTGTCCGCTACGGTGACAGGGACAGATCTTACGGTGGATTCTGGTGTCAGCATCTGTCTGCTTCCCTTTGAGGGCGGGAAACGATGAAGGAGGCATGCAGAATGATTTGGCATTTTGAAGACAGAAGCATCTGCCTGCGGCCCGGAGAGGACCGCTGCATCCAGCTGCCCATTGAGCTGCGGGAGGGGCTTTTCCTCTGTGGGGAGGTGTTGCATACCAATTCCCAGGAGGTGAATCTGGTCATCCAGTTCCGGCAGGACGAAGAGGTATTGATCCAGGCCTCCTGCCGGATGCTGCCGCGTATCAAGGCACGGCTTTTCTATCCGATGGAGCTTTTCCGCGCGGACCAGGCGTTCCTGCCAGTGATACCGGGAACGGGAAAGCGTACGGCGGGAGGAAAACCCTCCCGACTCCAGGACTGCAATAATCTGCGGCTGTTTACCCAGGGAGCCAGCCTGCCGGCTCCGGATCCGCGGTTTGCCGTGCCGCTGGATCAGGATTACCGGCTGACGGTGGAAAACCTGCGGCTGACGGAGAAGGAGCCAGAGCCACTGCTGGAAGGGCAGGTATTCGTGGACCGGTTCGGCCAGGTGACGGGTAAGGATTGGCCAGAAAAGATTCGTGATGAGGAGACTCTGCGCGAACGGCTTCAAAGGGACCTTGCCGTTGCACAGAAGAGTGGCATGTCCTTTCCCGAAGGATTCAGCCGGTATGGCGGATGTCTGCGGAAGCGACTGGAACCAACGGGTTGGTTTCACACGCAGTTTTCCGGGGGCCGGTGGTGGCTGGTGGACCCGGACGGCTACGTCTTTCTCAGCCACGGGATGTGCTATGGTTCCCGGATGGGGTATTACGGCGTGACCCAGGAGGAAGAAGCATTTTATGAGTGGCTGCCGGAGCAGAAGGAGCGCTATGCAGACGCTTGGATTCGGGGGGACCGGATCCCGGAGTTGCTGGCCCGGTACGGGCAGGATTTTGCCCGGAGCCAGTATCTGGTGAATTTTGGCCGCATCAATTATATGCGAGTATTTGGCGGGCAATGGCGGGAGGCGTGGACTGCGATCAACGGCTGTCGCTTGAAAAGGTGGGGAATCAATACTCTGGGTGTCGGAGTGGACAGTTACCCAGACGAGGACTGGAAGGAGTTCGTGAAACGGACGCAGATCCCCTATGCTCTGACGCTTCAGCATTTCCCGTCCACGGTTCGGCCGATCTTTCGGGACTTTCCTGATGTGTTCGCTCCGGAATACGAGGAAAATTCCCGGGAATATGCCAAACAGCTTCTCAACTATCGGGCTGATCCCCTGATGATCGGCTATTTTATGACCAATGAGCCTCACTGGCTTTTCGCGAAATGCAACATGGCGGAGCGTCTGTTGGAATTGGAGGGGCAGTATGCTTCCAAGGACCGGCTCATCGCCTTTCTGGAGGAGAAGTATTCGTCCCCGGCGGCATTGACACAGGCGTGGAATCATTCTTTTTCCTCCTTTGCGGATCTGAATCGCCCCATCCGGCAGGCGTGCTCCTTCAGTGAAGCTGCTAGGCAGGACCTGGAAGCGTTTCACCGACTCCTGCTCCGACGGTATGTGGATGTTCCGGCAGCGGCATTGAAGGCTGTGGACCCGCACCACCTGAATCTGGCAATGCGGTTCAGCCATTACGATCCGGAGTGTTTCCTTCCCTGCCAGTGGGTCGATGTATTTTCCTTCAACTGTTACAGGCAGAATCCGGGGAAAGCATCGGACCAGGCCGGGGAACGAACGGGGAAGCCCGTTCTGATTGGAGAATACCATGCCGGTGCTCGGGACAAGGGACTCTGTTTTGCAGGACTGGTGGAGGTTTCCTCCCAGGAGAAGCGGGGAAAATGGTATCGGAGCTACTGGGATCAGTTGTTGTCCAGTCCCTGGTGTCTGGGGGCCCACTATTTCGAATACAACGATATGCCGCCTTTTGGGAGGTTTGATGGGGCTGCCGCTCAGACAGGACTCATCGACGTCTGCGGACAGGAATACGAGGACATGACTCAATATGTGGAAGAGACCGGCCGGCGTCTGTACGACGGTATTTTATAAATTTTTGGAAAGGAAGGGGCAGGGCACAGAGGGATCTCCGAAATTTTTTGGGGAGCCGCATACTGCTGTCTGCCGGGATGGTTATGAAGATTTCAGATATCAAATGTTACACCCTGGACGCATACCGCACCAACTGGGCTTTTATTAAGGTGGAGACGGACGAAGGACTTTATGGATGGGGAGAGGCGTCCCTGGGCACTAACGAAAAAGCCCTGGAAGGGATGATTTCCGATTTGAAGAGGCTGATCGTGGGGCGGAATCCGCTGGAAATTGAAAAGATGTGCTTTGAGGTCTACCGGGATATTTATTGGAAGGGCGGTCCGGTTCTTATGTCAGCCATCAGCGGCATTGAAATCGCCCTTTGGGACATTGCCGGAAAGTTTTTCAACACGCCAGTTTATAATCTGCTGGGCGGCAAGATGCGGGATCAGGTGAAAATGTACGCCAACGCTTGGTTTATCGGCGCACGAGAGCCTGGGGAATTTGCACGGAAGGCCAGGCAGACGGTCGCGCTGGGCGTGAAAGCGCTGAAATGGGATCCCTTCGGCGCCGCTCACCTGACCATCTCCAACGAGCAGCTGCAGAAGACCATTGCGATCGTGGGGGCCGTGCGGGAGGCGGTAGGCCCCCTTGTTGACCTGCTCATCGAATGCCACGGACGGTTCACACCCACGGCTGCGCTGCAGATCTCCCGGGAGCTGGAGCCGTTCCGGCCGATGTTTCTGGAAGAACCCTGCGTGCCGGACAACATGGAATCCACAGCCATGGTGCGGGCGAAGTCCAACATCCCCATCGCCGCGGGAGAGCGTGCCTACACCAAATATGCGTTCCAGCAGATTTTTGATCTGAATGCGGTGGATTATGCCCAGCCGGACGTATTCCACACCGGGGGTTTGATGGAGGGCAAAAAAATCGCGTCTATGGCAGAAGCGAAGCATGTGATGGTATCCTATCATAATCCGTCCGGACCAATTTCCAATGCGGCAATTTTGCAACTGGCCGCAACGGTGCCGAACTTCTTCATCCATGAGATCATGCTGACGGACGGTTCGTTCCGAAAGCAGATCACCAACGAGGAGGTGGTGTTCGAGGATGGCTTTATTCGAATTCCCGACCGTCCAGGCCTTGGAATCGACGTCAACCTGGACGAGGTGCTAAAACGGCCATATACGCCGCGGAACTTGCGTCATTATACCGGAGCGGTCACGGATATCCGGCCGAAGGATGACACTGTTTACTATTTTAAGGGCCTGGAGGACCGAAACTATCAATAATTCAAAGGAGAATTTTGGTAAATATGAAAGCAGAATTGATTTTTTACAATGGTGCGAAGCTTTTAGAAGGTCCCTGCTGGGACGGCAGAAAGGGACGGCTCTATTTTGTCGCTATCCGGCAGAATACGATCTTCTGCCTGGAGCCGGAAACCGGCCGGGTCTATTCCTATTCGACAGAAGGGGCAGTAGGCGCGGCTGTGGTAGATGAGGATTTCACGCTGCTGGAGGCGGAGAAGGGCGGAATTTACCGGCTGGACCTCGCGACTGGGAAAAAGCAGCCTTTTGCCCATGTCTTCTCCGATCCGGTGATGCGCTATAACGATGGGAAGCTCGACCCCAAAGGACGGTTTCTCGTGGATGTGATGGGAGACCAGGAGCGCAACAGCCGGGGAGGGCTGTTCGCGGTGGAGCGGGACGGAAGCTTCCGACAACTTATCGGCGGAACGACTGTGGCCAACGGGCTGGGTTTTTCCCCCGACGGCGGAACGCTTTACTTTATCGACACGCCTACGAAAAAGGTCATGGCGTATGCCTACAGTGTGGAGAGCGGAACGCTTCTTTCCGAGGGCAGAGCGATTGTAGAGCTGACGGGGGCCGGATCGCCGGACGGGATGTGCGTGGACGCCGCCGGACGGCTCTGGGTGGCGGAATACGGCGGCGGGAGGGTCGGATGCTGGGACCCGGAAAATGGGAAAAAGGAGGCGGAGGTCCTTCTTCCCTGCCGGAATGTCACCTCCTGCTGCATTGGCGGAGAACGGGCGGACACCTTGTATATCACGACGGCCCGATGCCAGGGGGAGGATGCCCCCTTGGCGGGCGGGCTATTCCAGGCGAAGCTCTCCTAATATTCAAGGACCTGATCAGGCGCCCGCCTGTATCAGGTCCTGATTTTTTGGATTTTCAGGTCTCACTCTGGCGGTATTGTCCCGGCGTCGAACCGACGACGCGGGAGAACGCCCTGCGGAATGTGCGGGCATTGGTAAAGCCCACCTGTTCCGCTAGTTCGTCAGCAGTGATGCTCTGTTCCCGCATGAGGGAACAGGCGTGTTGGATACGGACTTCGCTGATATAGTCCAGAAGGCCATTGTGCATCTGCGCATGGAAAATGCGGGATATGTATTGGGGATTGTGATGCAGGGCATCAGCGATGGCGTTGATGTTTAGGCTGTTGTCTTGATAATGCTCCTGTACATAGCGGCAGATCCTCTGAACCAACTGGTTGCCGGCGGCAGCGTTGGCCGCCTGAACGGAATTGCAGGCGAAGAAAACAAGATCGTGGAACGCGTCTCTCAGCTGTACTGCATCCTGGGAAAAGATGACGCCTTCGCTGCGTTTTACCAGCATTTCCCGGTGGCTGGGGTCAGAGACGGCCTCGTAATACGTGCTCAGGATGGCGTACAGCTGCTCTGTGAGGAAAAGGCGGAAGATCGGAAATGTCATGGAGGCGTTTGCAGTATATTCGTCAAAGATCCGGCACAGTACGGCCTCTCCAGCGGTCGCGTCCCCTTCCCGGACGGCGTGAAGGAGCTCCTGGTGGTCTTCTTCCCTGCGGGTCTGAAGGGTTTCGGTCTGCTTTTGGTAATCGGCGACAGTCAGTACGCCGGTGCTGCCGATGGTGCTGCAGTATTCGATAGCGTCCATTGCACTGCGGTATAGATAAGGAAGCTCCTCCAAGGTTTCGGCCGGAGTGCTTACCGTTGCGGCAAGGGGGACGGCCAGCTTAGAGGTAAAAATGTCACAGAGCTTCTCCAGCAGGGGGATGCCCAGCTTGCCCCAGCTATGGTAGCAATACTGGAATTACAGGAAAAATACACAGTTGCACCGACATTCGCACTACCATAGTAACCGTACCAGTTTCCCACAACAAAGCGGTGAGGGGCTTTTGTCCTGCTCTTTTTTAATAAGTCAGCAAAAAATAGCGAAGGACTATTTTTGCTGGAAAGTCCTTGCTTTTTTACCGAAAAAGCTGCTCGTTTTCAAAAATTCGGAATCTTTTGCTGAACGGACTGCCAAAACAAAAAGCCCGAAAAGCCTGGCATCACAGACTTTTCGGGGCAGATGCTCATTCATCTTGTAAATCCTCTTCTACTGGCCTCCAGGCCTGCCCAAAATCAACGTCTCGAAACAGGGCTGCAAGGCCGGTGATCTGCTTTAGGCGCAGAATTTCATCCTTGTCCATCCCAAGATGCTTGGAGATCCATGCGTCCGAGCGGCCCAGTTCGTGAAGCTCCTTGACGATGTTGCTCATCAGGTCCACGTCATGGGATCCTCTGGCCCGATTATGTCGGATGGTGCTGGCCATGCGGCAATCGATCGGTTTATCGATGACGGAGACCGGCAGTCTGCCGCCCTCTCTTTCATAAATATCCGCATGCTCCAGCATGATGCGGTACCGGTGAAATCCGTCTACGATGATGTAGCGGTCCCGCTTTTTGTCGTAGTAGCAGACGATCGGCATCGTATACCCATCTTCCCGGATGCTATCGTACAGAAGTTTCATGCGTGTATGCGACGACGAGAGCATGACATCGCTGTTTTCAACCAAGGGAGAAT
>CAJMLQ010000113.1 GCA_905214265.1 uncultured bacterium | reverse complement strand
TACCACAGCGTGGTGCTGGCGAACGACAGCCGCTCAGTGGTCAATGAAGGGTTGCGCAACGTCCATAACGATACCTGTTATCCCGCTCTGCTGGTTATCGGCCAGTTCATCGACGCGCTGGAAAGCGGAAAATATGACTTGGACAAAGTGGCCCTGATGATTACCCAGACTGGCGGAGGCTGCCGTGCTTCCAATTACATTCACCTTCTCCGCAAGGCCCTGGAAAAAAGCGGCTACGGCCACATTCCGGTGATTTCCCTTAGCTTCGGCGGGTTGGAATCCAATCCCGGATTTAAGCTGACGCTGCCGATGATCGTTCAGTTTCTTTATGCAGTCCTGCTCGGCGATCTTCTGACGCTGCTTTCCAATCAATGCACTCCTTATGAGGTCCGAAAAGGGGACACGCAAGCCATGGTTGACCGCTGGCAGAAGCGGCTTTTGGATGAGTTTGCCTCTACCCGGATCGTTCATTACAGCCATATTCAAAAATTTTATGACGAGATTCTTGCTGATTTCGCCAAGATCCCCAAAACCGGTGAGAAGAAGATCCGCGTTGGCATCGTGGGTGAGATCTACGTAAAATATTCGCCCCTGGGGAACAACAATCTGGAGAGTTTTCTCCTCTCAGAGGGTGCTGAGGTCGTTGTCCCGGGGCTTTTGGACTTCTGCATGTACTGCGTTTACAACGGCTTAGTGGACCAGGATCTTTACGGAGGCAGCCGCACCAAATACCAAATCTCCAAATTTGCTTACCGCTACCTCCTGAAAAAGCAAAAAGATGTCATCGCGGCTATCCAACGGCAGGGCATTTTTCAAGCCCAGACGCCTTTTGACAAGACGGTGACCCTGTCTGAGCCCTACATCAACCACGGCGTGAAAATGGGTGAAGGCTGGCTTTTGACCGCTGAAATCCTGGAACTGATTCACGAGGGTGTCCGCAACGTCATCTGCACCCAGCCCTTTGGCTGTCTGCCCAATCATATCGTTGCCAAGGGGATGATCCGTTCCATCAAGGAGCAGAATCCAGACGCAAACCTGGTTGCCGTGGATTACGACCCAGGCGCCAGCGCCGTCAACCAGCAGAACCGTATCAAGCTCATGCTGGCCAATGCAAAAACCGAATGACCAGACGGGAGGATATATATGGAAACGGCCTGCCAGTGGTTTTTATATTTCACCGCCTATAGTATTTTGGGATGGGCCTGTGAAACGGCCTATTGCTCCATCGGGAGCCGAAAATTCGTAAACCGTGGTTTTTTGAACGGCCCGGTCTGCCCAGTTTATGGGGTCGGCGCTATTCTGGTCATTTGGCTGCTCCGTTCCGCAGAGCGTAACCTGGTCGCCCTCTTTCTTTCGGGGATGGTCGTCACAACTGTTCTGGAATACCTAACCTCCGTACTGTTGGAAAAGCTGTTTCACATGAAGTGGTGGGACTATTCCCGCTACAGGTTTCAAATCAACGGACGGGTTTGCCTGCTCAACTCCCTGATGTTCGGCGGACTCTGCGTTTTGCTGTTGCGGGTGCTGCATCCATGGATCTCCGGCATGGTCGGGAGGTTGCCTTCTTCACTGCTGCCATGGCTCAGCGCCGGGATCGCCGGGATCTTTCTGGTGGATACCTTTGTCACCGTACGTTCGATTCTCATCCTCAAGGGCAAGCTTCAGGAAATTCAGCGGATTCTCGAGGAGATCCGCGTTCGCACCGAAGCGGCTGCCGGACAGCTCCGTGAGGAAATGCGGGAGAAGACCCAGGAATCCCGCGCTTCCCTGGAAGCTCACTTGGATCAGTACCGTCTGCCGGAAGGCATTTCCCTCCGGGAGTTTGTGGAAGAAAGGCGTAAAAAAGCAGCCGCTGCCGCAAAGGGCAACGGCTGGCTCCACAGGAGGCTGTTGAAGGCATTCCCAAACCTTTCGTCCGCACGTCAGAACGACGCACTGGACCGGATCAGGGAGCATCTGAAACTAACCCGGAAAAATGCCCGGGACAACGGAGAAGATCAACATTAACTCCACCTGCAGCAACGTTTATTCAGAAACGAGGGTTTTTATGTCACAAGTCCTATTGGGAAGAACAGGGATCACCGTCAATAAAAACGGATTTGGCGCGCTCCCGATCCAACGCATTTCCTTGGCAGAAGCAAAGGTTCTGCTTTGCAAGGCCTTTGAGAAGGGAATCACCTTTTTCGACACTGCCCACAGCTACACCGACAGCGAGGAAAAACTTGGCTACGCTCTCCACGGCGTTCGAAACCGGATTTTTTTCGCGACAAAAACACCTTCCATCACGGTCGCGGGATTCTGGAGCGATCTGGAAACCAGCCTGCGCCGGCTTCGCACAGATTATGTGGACATTTTTCAGTTCCACAATCCGGATTTTTGTCCGAAACCCGGCGACGGGACCGGGCTTTACGAAGCAATGCAGGAAGCGAAGCGACAGGGGAAAATCCGCTTCATCGGCATTACCAATCACCGCCTTGCCGTGGCGATGGAGGCCATCGAATCCGGCCTGTATGACACGCTGCAGTTCCCGTTCAGCTATCTGGCCAGTGAAAAGGATCTAGCTGTGGTGGAGGCCTGCAGACAAAAGGGGATGGGCTTCCTAGCAATGAAGGCGCTTTCCGGCGGCCTGATTACCAATTCTGCCGCCGCATATGCCTACCTGGACCAGTTTTCTCATGTGCTCCCTATTTGGGGCGTTCAAAGGGAATGGGAGCTTGACGAATTTCTTTCGTATGTGGACAATCCGCCGCAAATGATTCCGGAAATCCGGGAAGTGATCGACCGCGACCGGGAGCAGCTGGCAGGGGAATTCTGCCGGGGCTGCGGATACTGCATGCCCTGTCCGGCCGGCATTGAGATCAATAACTGCGCCAGAATGTCGCTCCTGATCCGCCGCGCTCCTTCCGCAGCCCAGCTGACGGCTGAAGGGCAAGCTAAAATGCGGAAAATCGAGGATTGTCTGCACTGCGGCCAATGCAGCAGCCGCTGCCCCTATGGGCTGGACACGCCCCGACTTCTCGCCGA
Source organism: uncultured bacterium (assembly GCA_905214265.1). Lineage (GTDB taxonomy): Bacteria > Bacillota > Clostridia > Oscillospirales > Ruminococcaceae > Merdivicinus. Next base: position 6,370 of record CAJMLQ010000113.1, on the reverse strand, counting down.
TAATTATCGCGACTACCAGGAAATTTTGGCTGGAAAATCTGTTTGAACAAAACCGCCTGCCGTCCCTCCTTCGAGGGCGTCAGGCGGTCTTGCCGGTTTACTCGGTTTTTCCAAAAGCAGCCTGGTTGGGGTTGGGGCTATGCCGGATGCCCAGCTGCAGATCCTCTTGGCCCAGAGCGGCCAGGGAGATATTGATGTCCTCCTGCGCCTCTTCTGCGCTGAAACAGCCGACCGTGACCATATCGCATGGCCGGAGGGTGGCCCAGGAGAAATTCAGTCCAACGAAAGGCGTGCAGCGCCCAGCTGTCATGGATTTAATGGTCATGACCGGCTTTTTAGCGCTGCGGATGATGGAGTTAACTGTTTCAATCTCTACCTGCATCAAAAAGCCCATGCAGTTGTAAATTTGGATGTAGGTTTCCACATCGTAGCCGTTCAGGTCGCTGTAAACAACCAGCTCCGGCATATGCGCCGACAGGCCCGGAATCATCCCGGCATCGCGGATCATTTTGGTGTAGTCATCCAGGCGGTCGATGGTCTGGGTGTTTTTGTTTACCAGCTTCTCAGCGGTAGAATGGTGGATCAGACAGAAAGTAGCACCGGCCTCCCGGCTTTTTTGAATCGCCGTTTCAGCCTCCTTACGGGCCGCAGGGGTATCATCAACATTGAACCAGGGAGTATCCACCAGAATCATCTTCCGTCCGGTTTTTTCCTCCGCCTCCCGCACGGCGCGAAGAATGTGGGGGACAGCGGTAAAGGGCGCCATCATAGTATCCACCCCGGCATTTAAAAATGTCATAAGCATGGGAACGATGGTATCTGGGTTGTGGTGGTGCTGTTCGATCATATGGTCTGCGGCCGGACTGCGGTGACTCCATCCAGCAAGCCAGTTGCTTCCGATAATCATACGGGACAGGGAGACGCCTCCCACAATCGTACGAGGAAATTCCTTTTCCATAACGATGCTCCTCTCTGCGGCGGATAACCGCCAATATCTCTGTATGGGCTTTTATGGCCCACTATCAGAATAGCGCAAACTTGTCGAAAAAGAAAGCCCTTTTTCGGATTTCGGCAGATTATCCAGTATATAGAAAGCGGATTCGCACAAAAAGCCGAAGGAAAGGAGGAATACCTCTTGCAATGCGCCACAAAACGCTTTATAATGAAAATATCCGCAAAACCAGAGCGGTACATATCATCAGCGTTGTGAAGGCAGGTAGATTATGAAAAAACTTCGGATTGGAATTATTGGGACCGGCGGAATCGCCAATTCCCATGTGGCGGCCTATCAGAAAATGGACGACGTCGAGATCGTAGCGGGCGCCGATATTATTGACGGTAAGGCACGCACGTTTCTGGATCGCCATGGGTTGACTGGCGCAAAGGATTTCAACAGCACCCAGAAAATGCTGGATACCATGAACTTGGATGCCGTAAGCGTCTGCACCTACAATACTACTCATGCTGTCTGTGCCATTGCGGCGATGAAGGCCGGATGCCATGTCCTGCTGGAAAAGCCGATGACCGTCACCTTGGATGATGCTGTTGCCATCCGCCGCACCGAAAAGGAGACTGGCCGAATCCTTACGGTAGGTTTTCAGCCCCGCTATGACAGCCGTATGCAAAAGATCAAAGAAGTCATTCAAAGCGGCCGTCTCGGAAAAATTTATTACATCCAGACCGGAGGCGGCCGACGCCGCGGAATCCCCGGCAGTACCTTTATTGAGAAAGATCTGGCTGGTGTCGGCGCTCTGGCAGATATTGGCTGCTACTCCTTGGATATGGTCCTAAATGCCATCGGTTATCCGAAGCCCTTGACGGTTTCGGCGGTTTCTTATGACTATTTTGGCAAGAATCCTAAGTACAATACGCCCCCGGAAGACGCCAAACGCTTTTCGGTAGACGATTTCTGCGGCGCTTTTATTCGCCTAGAGGGCGGAATCACCCTGGATTTCCGGATGTCTTGGGCGATGCATATGGACACGACGGGGAACACCATCTTCTTGGGAACGGATGCCGGCTTAAAGGTCGAACCCGCCAACGTCGGAACTCCCTGGGGCGGAGCCTGGGACGGAAGCTGCGGCGATATCACCCTTTTCCACGACGAATTCGGGGAGATGACCTATACGCCGATCCCGCTCCATGACAACAAGGAAGACCGGTTCTTCTTGAAATGCCGTTCCTTTGTGGATGCCGTAGAGCAGGGGCTTCCAGCGCCGATACCCACCTCCCAGATTATCTACAACCAGGCCATCATCGACGGCATCATTCGCTCCAGTGAAAGCGGTCATGAGATCGAGATTCACATTGAGGAAATTTGACGGAAAGGAATAGACGAATGGTTACAGAAAACGAATTGATCTGCAAATGCAAAAAGGTTTCCCTGGCGGATATTGAACACGCCCTTCGCAGCTCCAAGAGCATGAGCGATGTTGACGCCGCTTTTGCCGATGTCCAGAAACAGACGGCCTGTTCGACCGGATGCGGAAAATGTCACGACAAAATTTACGATATTATCTCGCAAATGATGTATGGACTGATCTGACTTCAAAAAATTCCCGGCCTGCCAAATCGGCATGCCGGGAATTTTTTATCTGTCTGTTAATTGCGAATTTCCAATAGCTTCTGCTTCAGCTGGGTTTCGATACGGCCGAGCTCTGCCTCGGCCTCCCGGCGGCGGGTACGGCCTTCCTGCTGAATCTGAAGGACTTCATCCAAAGTAGAGATCAGCATCTCGTTGGTGTGCGTCAGGGTCTCAATGTCTACAATACCGCGCTCCGATTCTCGCGCAGTCTCGACGGTGGCCATTTTGAGCGTTTCTGCATTCTTCCGGAGCAATTCATTGGTCATATCCGTCACTGCATGCTGGGCGGCAGCAGCCTGCTGGGAGTGGGCAACACCCAAAGCCAACACCATTTGGCTCTTCCACAGGGGGATGGTGTTGACGATGGTGGACTGGATCTTCTCCGACATCAGCGTATCGGTTCTCTGAACCCCCCGGATCTGCGGGGCCATCTGAATGGAGACCATCCGGGTCAGTTCCAGGTCGTGAATTTTTTTCTCGAACCGATCGCAGAGGTTTGCCAAGTCGTTGGCAGCCTGGGCATCTTCCGGCAGACCGGTGCGGGTTGCCTTCTCTACCAGAGCGGGCAGGTCGTTATTCCGCACCTGAGCCAGCTTTTTCTTACCGGCAATGATGTACATGGAGAGCTCTTTAAAGTAGACCTTGTTGAGCTCATACATCTTGTCCAGCAGAGCAGCATCCTTCATCAATTGGATCTGATGGGTTTCCAAAACCCCGCAAATCCGGGTAATGTTCGCTTCTGCCTTATCATATTTTGCACGAAGAGAGGTGATTTTATTGGAACTGCGCTTGAAAAACCCGAAAAATCCTTTTTCTTCTTCCTCCACATCAAAGCTCTTGAGCTCTGTGACAACGCCGGAAAGAATCTCACCGACTTCTCCCAGATCCTTGGTCCGGACATTGGCCAGCGCCGTTTCGGAAAAATCTGCGATTTTTTTCTGTGCACCGGAACCGAACTGCAACACCATATTGGTGTTCGCCAAATCGATTTTAGACGAAAAGTCCTCAACCATCTGCTTTTCCTGAGGTGTCAAAGAGCTTTCGTCAAATACCGAAGCCTCCGGAGCAGCTGGGGCGGCCTGCTCTTGTACGGAAAGACCGGTGGCCTTTTCTTCCTCAAAGGGCTCGAAAGTCAGTGTTGGCACGGCATCCTTCAATTCTTCGTTCATGGTATTGTCCTCCTATATTTGATTGGCGGCAAGCGCAGGGATTACCGCTCCTTCTCTTTTTGAAAATCCGATCCGGTCAGCCCCTCTTGAGCCAGCATTGTGTGAAGGACGGAAATATCGGTGGAAATGTCCAATGCATCATCCTCAAACAGGCTGTCAAGCAGATTCTCAAAGGCTTTATTGATAACTTCCAATGAGGTCTGAATCTCTTCCTTTGCGTTGCGGATATTCTCGCCCTGGACCGGCTGTTTTTCGAATTCCCGGTATGCGTTTACCAGTTTCAGCGTCGTTGGAAGGTAATAGCGCATAAATCTGCTGATTTCCGGCAGTTTTTCGGGGTGTTTTTCCACGTGTTCAAAGATGCGGGTTGTAACGGCCTCCAGACGAAACAGCTTGTTGGAAATATCCTCATTGGGGATGGCGTCGTTTGCTTCCTTGATTTGACGGATATAAGCCTGGCCCTCTTCGATAGTGCGGTAAAGTTCTGCACGCTGGGGATCTGCCTCGCACTCCTGGCGGAGACGCTCTTCTTCCTCCTGTCGCTCCCGCATCGACTGCTGCGCGGCAAGGTATTGCTGATAGGTTTCCAAATCCAGCATCAGACAGGTCTTTTGATCGTCCAAATGGGCGTTGGGGAGCATACGTTTCCGGATCATTTTGTTCAAATCATCTGCAACAAACTCCGGCGTTTGTCCCGTTTCGGATGCCAGCTGCCGGACGGCGATAAAATTTGCATCTCCAGTCAGCCGCAAATAATTTTTGCACCGACGGTACCGTGCCCGCAGCTTTGAGCCCACGCTGGCAAATATGATGCTTGTGATAAAGATCGGAACAACTATGGCAGCAAGTGTCAACAGAGCCTGAAGGGAGGACTTCACCAAAAGTGCAATACCTCCGGCCACTAATGCAATAGCAGAAAGCGGAATAAAAACGCTTCCCAAAGTCGTCAACGTCACGCCAAGCGATTTTCCGCGCGCCGGTTTCCGGCTTTTTTTCGCTTGTACGATAGGGGGCGGAGTATAGGCTACCCGTCTGGGCGCGTAGGTCTTTGGCGGTTGAACATAACTCCAATCCGTTTTCGGAGTTTGTTCGGCAGAAGCGGAAGGAGCCGGAGAATTATCCTCGGGAATTTTCGCGCCGGACGCCGCCTGTTCCACAACGCCCTTGACTGTGCAGAGCACTTCAGAAACGACCTCGTCGAGATTCTGCCCAAGCTCCGTCATATTTTTGGATTGCACTGTTTTCCGTACCGCGTCGTTGATATTTGTAAAAAACCGTTTATCCATGGATTTCCTCTTTTTTGAGATGAATCAAAATGAATGCTTTCTTTCTTATTATAGCGCAATCAGCTGGAAATGACAACTGTTCTTTTGCGGATTTTCCATCCGTTTTTCAGGTTCTGCCTTCTTGCCAAAGGCTAGTGTCCGTGCTATAATGGAATAAATGTTTTAAAAGGGAGGAGCGGCGATTGGAACCCATAATCAAGATTCCCGTTCGGCAGCTGGTTGAGTTCGTGCTGCGGGGCGGCAGCATTGACAATCGTTTTGGTGGGGCAGACCGCGCCTTGGAGGGAAGCCGTATCCATCGCCGCCTGCAGAAGCAGGAGGGAGAGAACTACCGCGCGGAGGTTCACTTCTCTCATACCTGCGTCTATGAGCGGACGGCTTTTATGGTAGAGGGCCGCGCAGACGGAATCTTTACCGAGAACGGCAGCGTTTGTGTCGATGAGATCAAGACCACTGCCGTTCCGCTGGAACTGATCGATGCAGACTTCAATCAGCTTCACTGGGCACAGGCAATTTGTTACGCATATTTTTATGCGGCGGAAAACCAGCAGCCAGAAATGAAGGTCCGGCTGACCTATTTTCATATCGAAACAGAGGAGATCAAACGGTTTATCCGCTCCTATTCCTTTGCGGAACTGGAAGCTTTTTACCATGATCTGCTTCACCGGTACAAAATTTGGGCGGACTGGCAAGGGGATTGGGCCTTTCTTCGAGACCGAAGTATCCAGCCGTTGCAGTTTCCGTTTCCGGAATACCGCGGCGGCCAGCGCCGGTTGGCGGTGGCTGTTTACCGGACTATCCAGCAGGAGGGGCGGCTGTACTGCCAGGCTCCGACTGGAATCGGAAAGACCCTTTCCACCGTTTTCCCGGCTGTGAAAGCTATGGGGGAAGGGCTGATCGATAAGATTTTTTACCTGACGGCAAAAACCATCACCCGGAAAGCTGCAGAGGAGGCATTTTCCCTTCTCCGCCGGCAACCGCTTCGATTAAAAACGGTGACGCTTACCGCCAAAGATAAGATCTGTTTTCTGGAGGAGCGGCGCTGTAATCCAGAGGACTGCCCCTATGCCAATGGCCATTATGACCGGGTCAATACAGCGCTTTTCGAGATGCTGGAGGAGCAGGACAACTTTTCAAGAGACACTATCGCCGCATATGCTGAAAAACACACGGTCTGCCCTTTTGAGCTGAGTCTGGATCTGACGCTGTGGTGCGACTGCATCATCTGTGATTACAATTATCTTTTTGATCCAACGGTCTACCTCCGGCGTTTTTTATGCTTGAAGAATCCGGAAACGGTAAGGACGGAGTTGCCCATGCGGATTTCCGTT
>CAJMLQ010000112.1 GCA_905214265.1 uncultured bacterium | reverse complement strand
AAGGTCTATTTTATCAACTTGCAGGAAATCAAAAACATCGCTTTTGGAACGGTCAATCCCATCAACTATTTTGATAATTTTTACAATGCCGAACTATTTTTAAGAGCGCACGGCTACTTTTCCATTCGCATTGTGAACCCGCTGAAGTTTTATGCAGAGGCGATTCCGCGTAACGCCACACGCGTAGATATCACGGATATTCATAAACTGTATCTTGCAGAATTTCTCAATGGCCTTCAGACGGCAATCAACCAGATGTCAGTGGATAACATCCGCATTTCTCATGTGACCTCTCAGGGCGTGAAGGTCGCAAAATATCTTTCGGATGCGTTGGACGCGGATTGGACGCAGCTGCGCGGTATGGAGATCGTTTCGGTTGGCATCCAGAGCATTTCTTACGACGAAGAATCCAAAAAACTCATCAATATGCGAAATCAGGGCGCGATGCTGTCCGACGCGGCTGTGCGGGAAGGCTACGTGCAGGGTTCGGTAGCCCGTGGTATGGAGGCAGCTGGCTCAAATTCCAATGGATCTATGGCAGGATTCATGGGGGTTGGAATGGGCATGCAGTCCGCTGGGAACTTTATGGCGTCAGCGACCCAGACAAATCAGGCCCAGATGGCGGCGCAGCAAGCCCGGGAAGCACATCGGACACAGGCCGGAGGCTGGATCTGTAGCTGTGGAGAGAAAAATGATGGGAAATTCTGCTCTGCCTGTGGAAAGCCAAAGCCTGCCGCAGAGGGCACATGGAAATGCAGCTGCGGACAAGAAAACACTGGAAAGTTCTGTTCCAATTGCGGAAAAGCCCGGCCCGAAGGGAGCGCCTGCCCTAAATGCGGCTGGACATCGGAAGAGCCTGCAAAATTTTGTCCCGAATGCGGCGCCAAGCTGCAGTAAAAGGGAAACCGCATGGATGTATTGACTTACCAGTGTCCGCAATGCGGTGCACCGCTGATGTTTCATGAGGAAACCCAGCGGTGGGATTGCGAATATTGTCTCGGATCCTTTGATTTGGAGACGCTGGAGAAGAAACAAGCCGCAGAAAGCCAAGCGCCGGAAGGAAATCTAGCTGAAGCGGCAGGAACAACGCCCCCGAACCCTGAGATACGGGAATACACCTGCCCGCAATGCGGCGCGCATATTGTAACAGACGCCACCACGGCGGCAACCTTCTGCGTCTTTTGCCAAAATGCTGCGATCTTTCCGGAACAGCTTTCCGGAACCTTCCGTCCGGAAAAGCTCATCCCGTTTCAGGTGAAGAAAGAGGCCGCACAGGAGGCGTTCAAACGTCTTTGCCGCCGTAAGCCGCTGCTCCCCAAGGATTTCTGCACGCCAGATCGGATTGAAAAAATAACGGGTGTTTATGTTCCATTTTGGCTTTATGACTGTGCGGCGAATTCTTATATGACGGCGAATGCACAGCGGGTTCATACTTGGAGCGACAGCCGTTACCGCTACACCAAAACAGATCATTACCGGATTGAGCGCGGCGGAACTATGGACTTCGACCGGATCCCCGCGGACGGATCGTCCAAAATGGATGATGCCCTTATGGATGCCATCGAGCCTTATGATATGGGAAAACTAGTGGATTTTTCCACGGCCTATTTGTCCGGCTTTATGGCGGAACGATATGACGAAAATAGTGAAGATATTTTTCCAAGAGCGTCTGAAAGAATGCGCACAACGGTTGAAAATGTTCTTCGGAATACAATTAGCGGCTATGCCAGTGTACAGATCACGCAGAATGATGTCCAGATCCAGCGGCAAGCAACTCAAAACGTATTGCTTCCGGTATGGATGCTGATGAGCCGGTATCGGGATAAGGAATACCTTTTCGCAATGAACGGACAAACCGGCAAGCTGATCGGAAACCTGCCTATTTCGATTCCGCGTGCGGTTGCCTGGTTTGCCGGAATTTTTGCAGCTGTTTTCCTTCTGCTCTTTTTGGGAGGGATGCTGCTGTGAAAAAGAAAATAAGTGCCATTTTCGTTTTCTTTCTATGGACGTTCCTTTTCGCACCAATTGCCTCGGCAATGGAGACAGATGTCGACACTTCCATTAAAATTTATGATTATGCCGGTCTGTTTACCCAGGAGGAGACAGCGGAGCTGTCAGATGAAGCCGTCCGGTTGAGTGAAGAGCAGGGGATCGACGTTGTTGTCGTTACGATAGACGATGACGAAGACATGTCCTCCATGGAGTATGCAGACGATTTTTACGATTATAACGGCTTTGCGGCGGACGGTATTCTCATGCTGATCAACATGAATTGCCGGGAGGTTTGGTTTTCCACCTGTGGAAGCTGTATCCAGACCTTTCATGACCAGCGGATCGAATCACTGGTGCAGGTTGTGCTCACAAAGCTTTCAGACGGAGATTACGCAGGCGCCGTCCAGGACTTTTTCCACAGGGCGGAAGGCTTTTTGACGCAGGGTACCGAACCGGACACTTCCATCTATGAAGTGGAGCATCCAGAAGATTTGGACTATACGCCGGAAACCGCCTTTCAGAAAACCGCGAAACGGATTCCGTTTTATCTCCTAATAGCCGCAGCAGTTTCCGGTATTTCTGTCGCTGTCATGGTATCTTCTAACAAATCCGCACGAAAAGCGCGGGAGGCATCCCGATATCTGGAAAATGACTCTGTGCGGATCACACTGCGGAACGACCAGTTTCTGCGTTCGACCATCACAAAAGTTCGGATCGATCACGATAACTCCGGTAGCGGAGGCAACGGAAGCCGAAGCGGAGGAAGCTCGGTACATACCAGTTCCAGCGGCCGCTCCCATGGCGGAGGCGGTGGACGTTTCTAAGAGGAGGCTATTTTCCATGAGTCTAAAAAAATATGTGGTTGCTCTTGATCAGGGGACCACCAGTTCCCGGGCGGTTATTTTTGACCGGGACCAGGCAATCGTCGGAATCGCCCAGCGAGAGTATACCCAATACTATCCCAAGGAAGGCTGGGTCGAACACGACCCCATGGAGATCTATGCGTCGCAGTACGGCGTGCTGATCGACGCCCTGCTGATGAGTGGGGTTCGGACAGAGGAAATAGCTGCGATCGGAGTTACAAACCAGCGGGAAACGACCATTGTATGGGAAAAAAAGACCGGCCGGCCGGTATATAACGCCATTGTTTGGCAGTGCCGCCGGACTGCGGCTATCTGTGAGCAGCTGAAGGAGGACGGCTACAGCGATTTGATCCGGGAGCATACCGGCCTTCTGCCCGACGCTTATTTCAGCGGCACAAAAATCAAGTGGATTCTGGACAATGTCCCCGGCGTCCGTGAAAAAGCGGAGGAGGGAGAGCTACTGTTCGGAACAGTGGATACCTGGCTGATATGGAAACTGACCGGCGGGCTAATCCATGCCACAGATTACACTAATGCCTCCCGAACGATGCTGTTTAACATTCATACACTGGAATGGGATGAGGAGATCCTGCGGATTCTCGACATCCCCAAGTGCATACTGCCAGAGGTTCAGCCTTCCAGCGGTATCTTTGGCATGGCACAGATCAACGGCTATCCAATTCCCATTGCTGGCGTGGCCGGAGACCAACAGGCTGCCCTGTTCGGACAGACCTGCTTCTCTAAAGGAGAGGCCAAAAATACCTATGGGACCGGCTGCTTCCTTCTGATGAACACCGGCGGGGAAGCAGTAATCAGCAAGTCCGGCATGCTGACGACTTTAGCGGCCAGTGCAAATGGGGAAGTACAGTATGCGCTGGAAGGAAGCGTCTTTACGGCTGGTTCCGTGGTACAATGGCTGCGGGACGAAATGCGTTTTATCACAGATGCGGCAGATTCCGATTATTATGCGGCAAAAGTGAAGGACTCCGGCGGCGTGTATATGGTTCCGGCTTTTAACGGCCTTGGAGCTCCCCATTGGGATATGTTCGCACGCGGAATGCTCATCGGTATTACCCGCGGGACCAAACGTTCGCATATCATACGTGCCTGTATGGAGGCGATTGCTTACCAATCGAAGGACCTGCTGGATGCGATTTCCGCAGATGCAGGAGTAGAATTTCAAGAACTGCGGGTAGATGGCGGCGCTTCTGCAAACGAATTTCTTATGCAGTTTCAGGCTGATCTGATCGAAAAACCAGTTTGCCGGCCAGCAATAAGGGAAACTACTGCGCTTGGCGCAGCCTATTTGGCGGGACTGGCTGTGCAATTCTGGAGCAGCCCTGAAGAATTGAAATCCTTGGGCAAGATTGAAAAGGTATATACGCCCAAAATGGAAGATTTCCAACGGAAACAGCTCCTAAAAGGGTGGCATCGGGCAGTTGAACGGTCAAAATGCTGGATTGATCCAGAGGACGAAGCATAGCGAAACGAAAGCCAAAAGTGAAACAGCTGCGGAACATCTTCTCCGCAGCTGTTTTTTATTTTTTCTCTTTTTCCTTATAACTGGCAAGGGGATTGCTCGACAAAGCCGCTTCCTTCTGTTTATTTGAAACATGGGTATAAATCTCCGTTGTATTGAGGTTCGCATGCCCCAAAATTTCCTGCAGAACCTTTACGTCCACTTCACCATACTGATACATCATTGTTGCAGCTGTATGACGGAGCTTATGGGTCGAAAACCCCATATCAGAAAGCCCGGCGCGCTTCAAATGTTCGGTAATGATCTGTTGTATGCGCCGCTGACCCAAGCGGTGCCCAGTTTGGCTTAAGAAAAAGGCTTCTTTATCGACAATCGGAGTTTGCTGGCTGCGGAAAGCCAAATATTCCTTCATCGCATGCATACAAGCCTCATTTAGATATAGGATCCGTTCTTTATTTCCTTTGCCCAGAACGCGAAGCGTGTTGTCCCGAAAGCTGTTCAGGTTCAGGCCGGACATCTCAGAAAGGCGCATGCCACAGTTTAAAAACAGCGTGACCATGCAGAAATCCCGTGGATAAAATGGATCGGATTGATCAAAAGCCCGCAGCAAATCATAGCATTGCTCCAAAGACAAATAAGTCGGAAGCGCTTTTTTGGCTGCTGGTAACTCTAGTTTTTCCACCGGGTTTGTGGGAATCAAAGCGACATTATTGGTGAGGTATTTGTAAAACCCGCGAAGTGCAGAAACCTTTCGGGCGCGGGTACGGGCGTTGTTTGATTTTTCAGAAAACGTATAGTTTAAAAATTTATAAACGTCGGAAAGGGATACCTCAGCAATCAGACTGAGCGGTAAATCCTGAATCGTGATTTCTTCCAGAGGGGTTTTTTCAGGAACCAATCCTTTGTACTTTTTCAGGAATCGAAAAAAGGTGCGCAAATCGATGAAGTAGCCTTCCACTGTGAGTTTTGAACGGCCTTTGATTGTCAGCATGTAATAAAGATAGTCCCGCAGAAAGCTAGGACATTCGGAATAATCGCTGGATGTGTAAGACATAAGCCCAAAATCCCTCCTCTCCATTTCGCTAAATTTATATTTTGCGAAATATAAAAATTATATCCAACGGCTCATCTGCACCTTCTCGTTCCACATAATATTACCTATATCAGTCCTTACGCATGGCTGCCAAAATAAAAGATTTCAGGTGTATCGCTATTCTGCGACCATGGTATATGCGCTTCAAATAGATTGTCATCCAGAAACAGCCGCAGATAATCTCGAAAATGTGGTGACAAAACATCTGATGGTTTGGAAATCAAATCCTCAAGCGGCATCCATGCCACAGAACCTTCCTCTGTGGCTGGAAGCAACTCGCCATAAAACGTCTCCGTCCGATACAGATGAACAAAATAATGCTCTTCCGCATCGGTCCGTGTCCAATGTACAATTCCACAGGGCTTCAGATTGGATACCGTCAAACCGGTTTCTTCGTGGACTTCGCGAATTGCGGAATCCACAAGGCTTTCGCCTTTTTCCAGATGTCCACCGGGAAAAGCCAGTCCTGTCCAGTACTTGACACGGTTCTGGACGACGACTCGCTGAGTCGCCGGATCCAGAACCATGCACATGTTGGTGATTTCAACATCCTGCATATCAGCCCTCCAAATACTTCATCAACAGCTCTTTCATAAGTGCTGGATTTCCCTTTCCTTTAGAGGCCTTCATGCATTGGCCGACTAAGAAGCCCAAGGCGTTTGTTTTTCCATTTTTATAGTCATTGACGGATTTTTGATTCTTTGTCAGGACCTCATCCACAATGGATTGCAATGCGGACGCATCAGAAACCTGCTCCAATCCCTTTTCCCGGACAATTTCTTCCGGAGATTTTCCGGTTTTCAGCATTTCGTCAAAGACTTGCTTGCCTGCTGAGCTGGAAATTTTGTTTGCTTCAATCAAAGAAATAATCGCTGCGATCTTCGCAGGCTCCAACCCTAACGCGTCGATAGACTGATTCTGTTCGTTCATCAGACGGGAAATATCGCCCAAAACCCAGTTGGCAGCGTTTTTGGCTTTTACCGGCGAAGCGGCGAGAATCGCCTCAAAGAAATCTGATTTCTCCTTAGTTTCGACCAAGAGGACGGCATCTGCCTCCGGAAGACCCATTTCCCGAATATAGCGCACTTTCTTTTTGTTGGGCAGCTCTGGAATAGAGGCTTGAATCTCCTGAAGCTTGGCTTGGTCCAGCACAATGGTCAACAGATCCGGTTCCGGAAAATACCGGTAATCCTGTGCGTCCTCTTTGCTGCGGAGGAGAACGTTTTCTCCTTTCAGGTCATCCCAGCGGCGGGTTTCCTGAGAAATCGTGCCGCCTGCCTCTAAAACTGCAATCTGACGGGCCGCTTCATACTCGATAGCTCGGACCGCTCCACTGAAGGTATTCACGTTTTTCATTTCTACGCGGGTGCCGAAAGGTTCGCCGGGCTTATGAACGGAGACGTTGATATCACACCGGATCGAGCCCTCCTGCATTTTGCAGTCAGAAATATTGATGTATTCCAAGATCGATTTGATGGTATCCAGATAAGCCTTTGCCTCCGCTGAGCTCCGCAGGTCCGGTTCAGAAACGATTTCAATCAGCGGAACACCGCAACGGTTGAAGTCCACCAGCGTCCCTGAAAAGCTATCGTCATGGATGAGCTTGCCGGCGTCCTCTTCAATATGAATCCGGGTAATGCCGATCCGACGTTCTTGGCCGTCGACCCAAATATCCAAATGGCCATGTTCGCAGAGCGGAATATCAAATTGGGAAATTTGGTACGCCTTGGGAAGGTCTGGATAAAAATAATTTTTCCGGTCCTGTTTGCAGACAGGATTGATGGTGCAGTTCAGCGCATACCCCATTTTCACAGCATATTCGACAACCCGCTCGTTCAGCGTCGGCAGAGTGCCAGGCATCCCCATACAGACGGGACAGCACTGGGTGTTGACCTCCATGCCGAAGGCATTGCGGCAGCCGCAGTAAATTTTCGAAGCCGTATTCAATTCGGCGTGGACTTCTAGGCCCACGATCAATTCGTAATTCTTCAAATCCATGGTATCCCCTTCCCTTTCTTATGCCAGAGTTGCAGCCAGGTCGAATCCACCGAGCGACTTTTCCCAGCAGGCTGCGGCGTCGAACAGAACCTGTTCGCTAAATTTCGGTCCAATCAGCTGACAGCCTACCGGCAGTCCCTTTTTATCAAATCCGCAGGGAATGCTCAGACCCGGAAGTCCCGCAATGTTGACGGTGACCGTGAGGATATCGTTCATATACATTTTCACCTGATCATCGACTTGTTCGCCCAGTCGGAAAGCCGTATCCGGTGTTGTGGGAGTCAAAAGCAGATCGCAGGACTGGAAAGCGGAATGGAATTCCTCCTGAATCCGCAGCTGGGTGAACTTCGCTTTTTTATAATAAGCATCGTAATAACCGGAACTCAACACATAAGTGCCCAGCATAATCCGGCGTTTCACCTCTGCCCCGAAGCCCTCGCTGCGGGTGTTTTCATACATTTCCGTCAGATTGGCATACTCCGTAGCGCGGTACCCATACTTCACACCGTCGAAACGGGCCAAGTTCGAAGAAGCCTCCGCAGAAGCAATGATGTAATAGGCAGAAAGAGCGTAATCTGTGCTGGGAAGAGAAACATCTACCAAGGTCGCCCCGGCACCCTCCAGAGTTTTGGCGACCTTCCACACGGATTCTTTTACATCCGCCGACACACCTTCTCCAAAGTACTCTTTTGGGATGCCGATCCGCAACCCCTTGACTTCGCCTTTTACACCGGCGGCAAAATCCGGATATTCCCGTATCGCGGAAGTCGCATCATGAGGGTCCCGGCCGCAGATGGCAGAATACAGCATCGCCACATCCTTCACGCTGCGTCCAAGGGGTCCAATCTGATCTAGGGAGGAGGCAAACGCGACCAGACCATATCGGGAAACCGAACTGTATGTCGGTTTCAAGCCGACAATTCCGCAATAGGCGGAGGGCTGACGGATGGAGCCTCCGGTATCAGACCCCAGGCTGACCACCGCTTCACCGGCCGCCACAGCAGCAGCGCTTCCGCCGGAAGATCCCCCCGGAACATAATCGTGATTCCAGGGATTGCGGGTCTTTTGAAAATAGGAGTTTTCCGTGGAAGAACCCATAGCGAACTCATCCATGTTGAGCTTGCCCAGGATGACCGCACCAACACTGTTAAGCTTGTCCATAACGAAGGCGTCATAAGGCGGCACAAAATTCTCCAGAATATGGGACGCACAAGTCGTTTTGATTCCCCGCGTACAAATGTTGTCTTTGATGCCCATAGGGATGCCGGCGAGCTTTGACAGAGTTTCCCCTTTCGCACGCTTTTCATCGATTTCCGCTGCTTTTTTCAGTGCTCCATCTCCGCAGACAGCCAAATAGGCGCCAATTTCTGGTTCCTTCGCCTCAATGCGGTTCAAAACAGACTGCGTGACCTCCACGCTGGAACATTCTTTTTTGACGAGCATATCGGATAGCTTTTCCGCGGTCAGCTGATACAATTCCATGGTTTTTCAGATCCCCTTTCTTTATTCCACGACTTTGGGCACGACAATGCAGCCTGCCTGGGTTTCCGGAGCATTCTGAAGAAGCTCCTTGCGGTTGGGGGAGTTTTCTACTGTGTCCGGCCGTAGTGTCATGGGGTTATTGGGGTCGATCAGCGCGCCGCTGGCGTCCAGATTGGGGAGTTTCTCAACCAATTCCACGATTTTTTTCATTTCTGCGGCAAATTTCACTTCTTCCGCAGGCGAAAATTTCAGTCTGGACAGTTTCGCCAGGTGCTGGATGTCAATATTCATCATCTGTTCCTCCATCAAATTCAAAATTCATTTATCTTTCCATCTCAATCAGGGCGCGGAATTCCTCCTCGCCGATAATTGGTATGCCCAACTCCCGCGCTTTGGCGAGCTTGCTTCCGGCGGCTTCGCCGGTCAGCACATAGTCGGTCTTTTTCGATACTGCCGACGCCACTTTTCCGCCGTTCCGCTCGATCAAGGTCTTGGCTTCACTGCGGGTCATAGAAGGAAGCGTCCCCGTCAGAACGAAGGTCTTGCCGGAGAGGGCAGCGCCGGTCTGCTGCGGTTCTTCCCGCAGATTGACTCCAGCCTCCCGAAACCGTTCAATCAACTCCCGGGTTTCCGGCTTTTGAAAGTATTGAACGACTGATTCTGCCATGACATCACCAAACCCGTCTATTTCGGTAATCTCTTCCT
>CAJMLQ010000111.1 GCA_905214265.1 uncultured bacterium | reverse complement strand
CCTATCTGGCCGCCATCAAGGAGCAGAACGGTGCGGCCATGTCCCTGGGGCGGACCAGTACCTTCCTGGACATCTATCTCCAGCGGGATATGGACCGGGGAATCCTGACGGAGGAGGGCGCCCAGGAGCTCATGGACCATTTCGTCATGAAGCTGCGGATGGCCAGACATCTGCGGACACCGGACTATAACGAGCTGTTCGGCGGCGATCCTATGTGGATCACCGAGAGCGTCGGCGGCGTTGGGGAGGACGGCCGGCCGCTGGTGACGAAGAATTCCTTCCGAGTGCTCAACACGCTGTATACGCTGGGGCCTGCGCCGGAGCCGAATCTGACAGTTCTCTGGGCGGAAAAGCTGCCGGAGCCCTTCAAGAAATTCTGCGCCAAAGTCTCCATTGACACCGATTCCATCCAATATGAAAACGACGACCTGATGCGGCCCATCTACGGGGATGATTACGGGATTGCCTGCTGCGTTTCGGCTATGAGGATCGGCAAGCAGATGCAGTTTTTCGGTGCCCGGTGCAATCTGCCTAAGCTGCTGCTGCTGGCTCTCAATGGCGGCCACGACCAGCTTTCCGGGACGGAGCTGGGGCCGAAAATGGAGCCGTATCCGGAAGAATATCTGGACTATGAAAGGGTTATGGAGCGACTGGACGTCTACCGCCGGTGGCTCTGCCGGCTGTATGTCAACACCATGAACGTCATCCACTACATGCACGATAAATACGCTTATGAGAAGATCCAGATGGCCCTCCACGATACGGATGTGGAACGGTTCATGGCTTTCGGGGTAGCGGGGCTGTCGGTGATCGCCGATTCTCTCAGCGCCATCAAATACGCCCGAGTCCGGGTCATCCGGGACGCGGATGGGTATATCGAGGACTTCGAGACTGTCGGCGATTTTCCCAAATACGGCAACGACGATGACCGGGTGGACGGTATCGCTAAGCAGATGCTCACGGACGTTTCCGATGAGCTGAAAAAGACGCCGGCCTACCGGGGAGCCATCCACACCCTTTCGGCGCTGACCATCACTTCCAACGTCATGTACGGCAAAAAGACTGGTTCTACCCCCGATGGGCGAAAGAAAGGCGAACCCTTCGCGCCGGGGGCCAACCCCATGCACAACCGGGAGACTCACGGCGCCCTGGCTTCTCTGAACTCCGTGGCTAAGATGCCCTATGAGAAGTGCCGGGACGGCATCTCCAATACCTTCTCCATTACCCCTTCGGCCCTGGGGCGGAGCGGGGAAGAACGGGTGGAGAACCTGGTGCTGGTGCTGGGCGGATATTTCCGCCAGATGGCCCATCATCTCAACGTCAATGTCATGAACCGGCAGCAGCTGGTGGACGCATACAACGATCCTTCCAAGTATCCGAACCTGACCATCCGCGTTTCCGGCTACGCGGTCAATTTTCACAAGCTCTCTCGGGAGCAGCAGCGGGAGGTCATCAGCCGGACCTTCCACGAAAGCATGTGAAGTTTTTGCGCCGCCGGAGAAATTTGGCGGCGCGGTCCATTTTGAGAAAGGAGCGCGCCTATGACCGGCCGAATTCATTCGGTTCAGAGCCTCGGCACCGTGGACGGGCCGGGGGTTCGGTTTGTCATATTTTTTCAGGGTTGCCCGCTGCGGTGCGGGTACTGCCACAATCCGGATACCTGGGATGCGCAAGGGGGGATGCCGGCGGAACCGGAGGGGCTTCTCCGGCAGATCCGCCGCTGCCGGCCCTATTTTGGAGCGAAGGGCGGCGTGACCCTTTCCGGAGGGGAAGTTTTGATGCAGCCGGAGTTCGCTGCGGAACTGCTACGGTTGTGTAAAGAGGAGAAACTTCACACTGTGCTGGACACCAGCGGCTGCCGCCTGGATGCGGCGGTGGAGCGGGTGCTGGACCAAACGGATCTGGTACTGCTGGACCTGAAAATGACTACAGCGGGGGAATATCTTCGCTATACCGGTTGTCCCATAGAAAAACCCCTGGCATTTCTGGACCGGCTGGAGGAACGGGGGATCCCGGTCTGGATCCGGCAGGTGATCGTGCCCGGGATCAACGACACGCCAGAAAATATTGAGCGGCTCAATGGACTTCTTGTGGGAAAACACTGCGTTGAAAAGGTGGAGCTGCTGCCGTTCCATAAAATCTGCGCGGTCAAGTACCGGCAGCTGGGCATTCCGTTTCCCTTTGAGAAATATCCGGCTGCGGATCCTGCGATAGTGGCGCGGCTTCAGGAGTTGGCCCGTTTCTGAAGCTTTTCTGAAAATGTGGGTTTCTCCCTTGCCCTGCAGCGGTTTTCATGGTACAATAACAGAGAGGCGGCAGGGTCCGCCGGCATCATTTTTTCCGGAGGACATTATGCGCAGGATTTCCACGGCATTTCTGTTTCTTTTTCTTCTGGCTCCGGTGGTCCTTTTGGCCGGCTGCATGCGAGAGGAAAATGACTTTTTATATGATTTGGACGGCGCTCCCAAAAACCTGGATCCTCAATCGGCTTCTGACGCGGCCTCCCGGCTGGTGATCGCGAACCTCTTTGAAGGGCTTGTGACGGTGGATGAGGACGGCGTTGTCCAGCCTGGCGCAGCGGAGAGCTGGACGGAATCGGCGGACGGGATGACCTATACCTTCCAGCTGCGGGAGGACGGGGCCTGGTCCAACGGCGACCCACTGACGGCGGCGGATTTTGTCTACGGTTTCCGGCGCCTGTTTGACCCTGCTACCAACGCTCCCGGCGTGTCGGACTTTCTCTGCATTCAGGGCGGGAAGGCAGTCCTTTCCGGGGATTCTCCGGCTGAAGAGCTGGGTGTCTGGGCCGAGGGAGAGAACACGGTCGTCATCCGGCTGGAGCGGTATAACGCCCGGTTTTTGGAACTCCTGTCCACAGCGCCCGCCATGCCCTGCAAGGAGGACTTTTTCCGAACGACCAAGGGAAAATATGGGCTGGCAGGAGATAAAATCATGGGAAACGGAGCATTTTATCTGTCCTCTTGGCAGGAAAGCGGTACGGTGAGGCTCCGGCCCAGCGCGACGTATCACAGCCGGACGGAAGTGACGGCGACCTCTCTGACCCTGGCGGTACCCTCTTCTGGTACGCCGTTGGAGCGGTTTCGGGAGGGGGTGACCTCCTCCGTTGCTCTCAACGGTGCGGATTTTCTTTCGTTGGGGGATGTTTCGGGGCAAGAGGTTTTTCAAAGTGACAATGCGGTTTGGGGAATGATTTTTCGGACAGATCGGGAGCCATTTTCCAACGCACAGATCCGGCGGGCACTTTTTCTGGATGCGGATTTTTCCACGATGGAGGCGGCACTGCCAGATTATTACGAACGTGCGCGGGCTGTAATTTCTAAAAACGTTACGTTAGAAGGAAAAAATTACCGCAGCACGGCGGGGGAAAATCTGATGCCATCCCTAGACCGGGAGGCGGCGCAGGAAGCTTTCAGCGCCGGTGTGGCGGAGATTTTGGCGGAAAGCCTGACCGGTGTCCGGCTGATCGTGCCTGAAGGTTATGGTCATGAAACATATTTTGCCTATCTTTCCCAGATCTGGCAACGGGATTTCGGGCTGTACCTGACGGTGGAGGTGCTGGATGCCGGCACCTATTCTGACCGGCTGGCAGCTGGAGAATACGAATGTGCGCTGGTCAGCCTTTCTGGAAGCTGCAATAGTCCGGCCGCTGCGCTATCCTATTTTGCGTCAGAGGGCGGAGTCTACCAGCTGGAGAATTTTGACCGGCTTCTGGATCAAGCGGCTGCAGAGAGCGCGGTGACGGAGAGGACTGAGCTTTACCGGCAGGCGGAGGAGCTCCTGATCGGCGAGGGGCTGTTTCTGCCGTTTTACTATCAGGCCGAGTATTTCGTTTCGGCGCCGGGCGTTTCCGGCGTGACTTATCGGTTTGACAGCCGAATGCCGGATTTTCGATTCGGAACTGTCCGCTGAGAAATGTTTTGGAGAAAACGGGAAAAATTTTTTTGGGATTTTGTGTTTTTTCTTTACAAAGGGAATGTTTTGTGTTATACTAAACCATGTGCCGCATAGATGGCTTTGTGGTGTAAGCCCCGTGCCGGGGATGTTGCCTGCCCTTGGCTATTGTGCTGGTAAAATTTTAAAAGAGGTGACTTCTTATGATGAGAAAAGAAGAAAAGAACCAGGTTATTGAGGAGAACAAGCGCCATGATGGCGATACTGGTTCCCCAGAGGTCCAGATCGCGATCCTCACCAAGCGGATCAACGACCTGACCGAGCATCTGCGGACCAACAAAAACGACCATCACAGCCGTCGTGGCCTGTTTAAAATGATTGGCCGCCGCCGCAGCCTGCTCAACTATCTGATGAAGACGGACATCGAGTGCTACCGCACCCTGATCGCGAAGCTCGGTATCCGCAAGTAAACTCTGGAACTGAGAGGCAGATGGGGAACCATCTGCCTTTTAGCAGTTTTTCCGGCGGATGCCGGAAACAGCAGCCATACACAATTTTGTTAGCGCGAAGGATGGGAGTTTAGCATTAACTCGTACGCCCGGGTATCCGGACGCAGGATTTATTGCTAAGCCTGTGCTCCGCGCGGTTTGGAGGAACAAATGGCAAGAGAAGTGAAAACCTTTACCACCACCTTCGCCGGCCGTGAATTGACCGTCGAAACCGGCCGCACCAGCGAACTCGCCAATGGATCCTGCTGGGTCCGCTATGGCGAAACCGTTGTCATGGCCAATGTCACCGCTTCCGCGAAACCTCGCGAAGGTGTTGATTTCTTCCCGCTCTCTGTGGATTACGAGGAGAAGCTTTACGCCGTCGGCAAGATCCCTGGCTCCTTCCTGAAGCGGGAAGGCCGCCCTACGGAAAAAGCAACCCTGACATCCCGTATGATCGACCGCCCGATCCGTCCCATGTTCCCCAAGGACATGCGTAACGATGTTTCGGTTGTGGTGACTGTCCTTTCCACCGACATCGACAACGCTCCGGAAATCGCAGGCTTTATTGCGGCATCCATCGCCATCGGCATTTCTGACATTCCCTTCCGCGAACCCATCGCTGCGGTCAGCGTCGGTCTGGTGGACGGTGAGATTGTCCTCAACCCCATGACCGCCCAGCGCGCGAAATCCGATTTGGATCTGACTGTCGCCGGTTCCGCTGAAAAGATCGTCATGATCGAGGCAGGCGCTAACGAAATCGACAATGAGACCATGCTGAAAGCCATCGCTGCCGGCCACGAAGAGATCAAGAAAATGGTAGCTTTCATCGCCGGTATCCAGGCCGAGATCGGCAAGCCGAAGTTTGCCTTTGAATCCAAGGAGGTCCCTCACGACCTGCTGGACGCAGTTTTGGAGGAGTTCGGCGACCAGTTCAAATATGCGCTGGACACCGATGACAAGAACATTCGCGAGGAGCGGCTCCTTCCCATCACCGATGCCATCCATGCAAAATACGACGAGCAATATGCCGACCAGCCCACCCTGTTGGGCGAGGTCATCTATAAGGCGCAGAAGGTCATTGTCCGCCGCTGGCTCCTGGACGAGCAGAAGCGCGTGGACGGACGCGGTATGGACCAGATGCGGCCGTTGTCCGCGGAGGTTGCTCTGCTGCCCCGGGTCCATGGTTCCGGTCTGTTTACCCGTGGCCAGACCCAGGTGCTGACGGTGGCTACTCTCGGTTCCGTTTCCGATGCCCAGATGTTGGACAGCATCGATGAGGACGAAGAGAAGCGCTATATGCATCAGTACAACTTCCCCAGCTATTCCGTGGGCGAGACCCGGCCTTCCCGCGGGCCCGGACGCCGCGAGATCGGCCACGGCGCCCTTGCCGAACGGGCACTGGTGCCGGTGCTCCCCTCTGTTGAGGAGTTCCCTTACGCCATGCGGCTGGTATCGGAGGTCCTGTCTTCTAACGGCTCCACCTCCCAGGCTTCCATCTGCGGCTCTACGCTGGCTCTGATGGATGCGGGTGTTCCGATCAAAGCGCCGGTTGCCGGTATTTCCTGCGGCCTTATCACCGAAGGCGACCGCTGGATGACCATGGTGGACATTCAGGGGCTGGAAGACTTCTATGGCGATATGGACTTTAAAGTCGGCGGAACCCATAAGGGCATTACCGCCATCCAGGTGGATATCAAAATTGACGGCCTGACGCTGGACATCATTGCCGACGCCTTTGAAAAGACCAAAAAGGCTCGGGATTATATCATTGACGAAGTGATCCTGAAGGCGATTCCGGCTCCCCGTGACCATGTTTCCAAGTATGCACCCAAGCAGAAATCCACGGTGATCGCGGTGGATAAGATCCGCGACGTCATCGGTTCCGGCGGAAAAGTCATTCAGAAAATCTGCGCGGAATGCGACGTCAAGATCGATATCAACGAAGATGGGCATGTCTTTATTCTCGGTATTGATCAGGAGAACGTGGATCGTGCCATGTATATCGTGGAGACCATTGCAAAGGACCCGGAAGTCGGCGCAATTTATAAGGGGAAGGTTACCCGGCTGATGAACTTCGGTGCCTTTGTCGAAATCGCCCCCGGTAAAGAGGGACTCGTTCACATCTCGAAGCTGGAGAATCACCGTGTCGAGAAGGTCGAGGATGTAGTTTCGGTCGGCGACGAAGTCTATGTTAAGGTGACGGAGATCGACGATCAGGGACGCATCAACCTTTCCCGCAAAGATGCGATGAACGATTTGGCACGCCGCAGCAATGCCTGAATTTTGAAGAACCCCCGGTCACGCGAAAGTGACCGGGGCTTTTTTTATGCAGATTGCAGGGAATATGAAAATAAAAGTGCTTTTTTGGCAAAAAGGGAAATTTTCCGATCCGATCGTTGACAAATTTATAGAAAAACAGTATAATTAAAATGCCAATTTGATAATAAATCAACAATCTGCTGTATTACAGTGATTGGGTGAGATTTGGGAGGTTTCACAATGGATGTTAACATTTGTGTCGGCAGTTCCTGCCATTTGAAAGGCTCTTACAACATTATCCACGTATTTCAGGAGTTGATCAATCAGTATCATCTGGAGGATCAGGTCGAGCTGAAAGCATCCTTTTGCCTGGGTCACTGCACTGACGGCGTCGCAACGATGATTAACGGGGAGTTAGTTGACCACGTTTCCCCTGAAAATGCTGTGGAAATTTTCCATAAGTATGTTTTGGAACCGCTGCAGAAATAATCCGCGGAAGGGGAAGAAGAGGGGATCGTTATGGAAATTCTGAGATTTAAAAAAGCCAACTGCAAAAACTGCTATAAATGTATCCGGGAATGTCCCATAAAAGCGATCCGATTTCGGGAACATCAGGCGCAGATCATCAAGGATGAGTGTATCCTGTGCGGCCGCTGCGTGCGTGTCTGTCCGCAGAACGCCAAGGAAGTTCGGGACGACACCCATCTTGTAAAGGAGTATATCCGCCAGGGGGAAAAGGTCATTATGGCTATGGCACCCTCCTACGCAGCAGCATTTCGCGTGACCAGCCTGGTGCCTGTGGCGGAAGCGGTGAAAAAGCTCGGCGTATGGGATGTGTCGGAAACCGCCATCGGCGCCAAGATCGTGAAAACAGAGTATGAGCGCCTGGTAGCTGAGCGACATCCGCTGATTATCTCCACCTGCTGTCATTCCATTGTGCGGCTGGTCCAAAAGTACTACATCGACTGCATTCCCTACCTGGCACCGGTGATTTCCCCGATGCACGCCCATGCCAAGCTCCTGAAAGAGGAGCATCCCGACGCGAAGGTGGTATTTGTCAGTCCCTGCATTTCCAAAAAAGATGAAGTGGATCAGTACTGCGGCGACAACAGCGTAGACTGCACCATTACCTTCGACGAGCTTTATGACTGGCTTCAGGAGGAGGGCATCGAAGTCGACCGCTCTTTGGAGGATGACGGGCGCTACCGCAGCCGCTTTTTCCCGGAAACTGGCGGCATCCTCAAATCCATGGATAAGGATCCGGGCTATCATTACCTCGCGGTGGATGGGGTAGAAAACTGCCGTCACGCGCTGGAGGAGATTCAGGCTGGCGGCCTTCGCGGCTACTTTATCGAGATGAGTTCTTGTACAGGAAGCTGCATCAACGGCCCCGCTATGCCGAAATCTGTCCGCGGGATGCTAGCCGCCCAGACCTATGTGGAAGACAGCGCCGATCCGGTGCGGGACTATGACGCCTCCCTCCGGGAGCCGCTGGAGAAACAGATCGTCATGGACCGCCCTGATTTGGAGATGCCAGGCGAGGGTGCTATCGAGGAAATCCTGGCGAAAATCGGCAAACACCGCCCGGAAGACATGCTCAATTGCGGCGCCTGCGGATATCCTACCTGTCGGGACAAGGCTATCGCCGTTTACCAGGGTAAGGCAGAGTTGGAAATGTGTCTGCCCTATATGAAGGAGCGGGCCGAATCCGTGTCCAACAACGTTTTGGACTCCACGCCCAATGCGATTATTGCGGTGGACGACACATTGGTGATTCAGCAGTTCAACCGGGCCGCCTACGCTCTTTATGGCATTGATCCCAGCATCGACATGGTGGGACATCCGGCCGATGAGGTCTATGATGTGGTGGAACTGGCCGAAGTGGTGGACTCCCGGCAGAACATCCTGTCGGAACGCTGCCTGCTGGAATGCCGGGGCATTTATGTGGAAAAATCCATTGTGTACGACGAGGAGCACCGGCTGCTTCTAATTTTCCTCAAGGATATCAACAAAGAGGAACAGGAAGCAAAAAAGGCCGCCGCCATGCGTCGGGATACCATTGAGATCACGGATCAGGTCATCAGCAAGCAGATGCGGGTGGTGCAGGAGATCGCCTCGCTGCTGGGTGAAACCACGGCGGAGACCAAGATCGCCCTGACAAAACTGAAAAACTCCATGGCGGACTAGGAAAGGCGGGACAAGATGCGGTATTTCATTGAAGCCGGCTATGTCAGCCTGAACAAAAAAGGGGAGGAACTTTGCGGCGACCGGGTCGAGACCATCTATCATGAGGACACGATGACGACGGTGCTGGCCGACGGGCTGGGAAGCGGCGTCAAGGCCAATATCCTCTCCACGCTGACCTCTAAAATCATCAGCACCATGATGTCCTCCGGGATGGATATCCAGGACTGTGTGGAGACGATTGCACAGACTTTGCCGATCTGTAAAATCCGTCAGGTCGCGTATTCCACCTTCACCATTTTGCAGATCCGGACCGATGGCAGCGCGTATATGGTCCAGTTCGACAATCCGCTCTGCGTCCTCCTGCGTAATGGGAAGCATGTGGAATATCCGGTTGAGGTCAATATTATCGATGGGAAAACCATCTATGAGAGCCGTATGCAGGTGGAGCTGGGCGATGTATTCGTCATGTTCAGCGACGGTGTCCCCCATGCGGGCATTGGGATCACCATGAACCTGGGATGGCAGCAGGAGAACGTAATCTCTCATCTGGAGCAGCAGTATGATCCCAACGATTCGGCTAAAAGCACCGCCGCCAAGCTGGCGGATACCGCCAAAGCCCTCTATTTGGGGGAGCCGGGCGATGATACTACCGTTGCGGTGATGAAGGTACGGGAGCGGCAGAACGTCAGCATTATGTTCGGACCGCCTTCCGACCCGGCGGACGACGAACGGGTCGTTCGGGAATTCCTGGCTCAGGACGGCATTAAAATCGTCAGCGGCGGCACCACCTCCAAGATCGTCAGTAAATATCTGGG
>CAJMLQ010000110.1 GCA_905214265.1 uncultured bacterium | reverse complement strand
ATCGATTACGACAAGCTGATGGACCGGGCCATGGAGGTCAAGCCCAAGCTCATCGTGGCCGGAGCCTCCGCCTATCCCCGGGCCATTGATTTTGCCAAGTTCCGCGAAGTGGCTGACGCCTGCGGCGCTTACCTGATGGTGGATATGGCCCACATTGCAGGTCTGGTGGCCGGCGGGATGCACCAGAATCCCGTCCCGTATGCCGACGTCGTTACCACGACCACCCATAAGACCCTCCGCGGCCCCCGCGGCGGTATGATCCTCTGCAAGGAGTCTCTGGCCAAGGCCATTGACAAGGCGATCTTTCCGGGTACGCAGGGCGGCCCTCTGATGCATATCATTGCCGCCAAGGCGGTCTGCCTGGGCGAGGCGCTACAGCCTTCCTTCAAGACTTATGCAGAGAATATCGTGGCCAACGCCAAGGTCCTGGCCGACGGTCTGATGAAGCGGGGCTTCAAATTGGTCTCCGGCGGCACGGACAACCATCTAATGCTGGTGGACCTCCAGAACCTGGGCCTGACCGGCAAGGAGCTGGAGCACAACCTGGACGAGGTTTATATCACTGCCAACAAAAACGCCGTTCCCAATGATCCCCAGAGCCCGTTTGTGACCAGCGGCGTCCGCATCGGCACCCCGGCCGTCACCACCCGCGGTTTCACCACCGAAGATATGGAGGTGATTGCGGAGTGCATCTACAAGGTCGCGACGGATTTCGAAGCTTCCAAGGAGGAAGTCCGCGGCATGGTGGAGGCCCTCTGCGCTAAGCACCCTTTGTACGAATAATCGGCCTTTTCAGCAGACAGAAAAAACCGCCGGAGAGTCTCCGGCGGTTTTCGTTTTGTCCGGCGGCAGTTTTCCGCCGCCGGACAGGGGAGTTGCGCAGGGGATCGTCAGCACCCGCAGCCGTTGTTGCAGCCGCAGCCGTTGTTGCAGCCGCAGTCGTTGCCGCAGTTGTTGCCACCAAAGCCACAGCCACCAAAGCAGACGAGGAGAAGAACGATGATGATGATCCAGCTGCAATTTCCGCCAAAACAATTCATAAGAGAACCTCCTTTAATTGATGTATCCCATACTATGTGGAGGCCCTAAAATGTGTTACAGCTTTTGCAGCGGATCAGGAATCTTGCAATCCGTCCTCGCGGATGATCCGGAAAGCACGAGCGTAGTCACTGGGCTTTGCCTTTTCATACCGCTGGAAGGCGCGGCGGAAGGAGTAGTCGTTTTCATATCCCACCGCCCGGGCAATTTGGGAGATTTCCATATCCGAGTCTCGCAGCAGCTCCTTGGCCTTCTCCATACGAAGATTGGTGACGTAGTCATAGAAATTCATGTGGCTGCACTCCTTGAAAGCCTTGGAGACACTGGACACCGACATGGAAAAGCGGCTGCCCACCTCCTTCAGGGACATTTCCGGGCTGGCAAAGTGCTCGTTTACGTACTGGAGAATGGGATTGTCCGTGCAGATCATTCCGTGCTGGCGCGAACGGTTGACTTCTGCGCAGAACTGTTCCATCAGCCGGATCATAGGCGCCCACAGCGCCTCTGGGTCTTCGCGTCCACGATGGACGTCCCGCCGGATCCGGCCGAACTCCCGCAGATCCAGGGTGAAATCCACCTCTCCAGCGGCCCGCTGCACCGTTTCTGCCAGAAGGGTAAGCAGGTGGATCCGTTGGCTGCGGGAAAGAGCACGGGTTTGGTTTTCAGTACGGAGGGCCTCTAGGATCTGTTGAGCGGTGGCTTGGTTCCCCATCTTCAGCTGTTTGACCAACTGCATTTGCCAATCAGTAGGGCAATAGTAGCGGATGCCTTCCTGGGATTGCCCCAGTCCGAACAGAAAGCCGGAGTCTCGTCGCCGGAGCCGCTCCTCCAGTTCCTGATAGGATTTGCTGATGCCCAGAATGCCGGGGTAGGGATCGCCAGCGTGGACGTCAGCCATAAACTGGCACTCTTGGAAAAGAACGTCCCGCAGTTCCTCCGCCAGAATAGGAAGCAATTTCTGTTCCGGCAGCCCTCCTTCAAAGGGCACTATGAACACCAAGTCGGAGTTGACAGTCTCGGCGCTCTGAGGTTCCAACCCTCGATCTTTGAAGAAACGTTCGGCGCATAGCGTCATCTCCAGCCGTTCGTGCTCCTGGGCCGACAGCGTGGAACGCAGCGGCTGCTCCACCAGCAGTACCGCATAGAAGGCGTCCTCGCGGAAAGGGACCCGATACCGCGACATGCTTTCCGGGATGTCGTCCCCGAAGCAGCCTCTAAGCAGCCGGACCAGGAAATCGTTTCGAGCTGCGCGGTAGTAAAAATCCAAGTCCCGTTGAAGGGAACGGGTCTCGCCGTAAAGGCTGTGCATGACGGTTTCTAATTGGCGGTACTCTCCACCATCCAGGTTTTCCCCCTCCGGACACTCCAGGTTTCGTGCCAGTTCCAGGACCTTTCGCAGGGGACGGTAGTAGATGTCGGCCAGCAGATAGGAGATTGCCGCTGATAACACCAGCAACAGCGGCACAAGGATGGCCAGCAGCCAGTTGAAGGATAGCAACGGCGGGATCCGGCTTTCCGGAGTTGGATACTCCAACCGATAGGTGAGGTTGAGCAGGCCGGAGGAAAGCTCCACTGTATAAGAATTGTCCAGTTGAGCGGTGCGGCGTTCCAACAGCGGTTCGTCTAAATTGTTGAAGATGGCGAAGGCGGCCAAATCCAGGCCGGAATACAACATTGCGCCGGCGGCCAGCTCCTCCCGGCCGGCAATGAGCAGCAGCGTTCCCCGGGAGGGGTAGACTGGGTCGATACTTTGGAGGATCATCAGGTCGGAGTGGCCCTCTAAATTATAGGGATAGGTGGCAAAAGAGCCGGCAGGATGAAAGTTATTGGACTGTTCGTATAGTTCCTGCCAATCCTCTGCGCTTAGGCCGTAGGCGGAGCACAGATAGCTGTTGTAGTCGGTGAAGCTGAACCAGCCCTTTTGGGACACAGCCAGATCCTTCTGTGGAATCAGGAGAGCAATATCCTTCAGCGACGGAGCCAGAATGAGAGTCTGGAGCAGCATGTCCGAATACTCCATCCGGGCCAGGGTATCAAATTCTCCGTCAAAGGTGTCTGTTTGCACGCTGAGCTTGTTGACCCATCGGGCGTTGGCGTAGTCCGCGCGGATATCCAGCAGTTGGGAAAGCTGCGTCTCTGCCATCATGACCACCTTTTCCGCGTCATCCTGATAGCTTTGGCAGACGCGCTGGAGCTGCTGCTGTTTCAGAATTCTCAGGGAGACCCCTATTGCGGCAGTGATCAGGCCAAGAAAGATGATGAGATAGGTGAGAAACGCTTTTCGGAATGCGGGTCGTTTGTCGTGGGTTGCCATTGTCGCCGCCTCCTTATGAAACCGCAGCTGCCCCGTCCTTTCGGACGGGGTCTTTTTCGCGGCGCAGAGCCCCGGAGGGCTGAATGCCCGCCGGGGACGCTTAACCATCTTCTGCAAGAGAGAAACTGTCCAGTTACAAAATCCGCGGAAACGGATTTTGTTTTCTGTCAGGAAAAGGTATTGAGATTATTATACCAGTTTCAGACGCTTCGCGCAACTTATTTGCGAAGCTCGTAGTACCGTTCCATCCGGGTCTGATAGATTTCCAACAGGCGAGGGAGCCCCATTTTGTCAAACTCGGCGATATAGCTGTCCCAATCCTCTAAGGAAGCCTGACCCAGAGAGAGTTTGGTGCACAGCTCCTGGGAATAAGTGTTGATGGCGGTGGACAGGTTGCTCATTTCTTCGGCTTCTGCATCGGTGGCCACGGCCAGGTAGTTACCATTCATGTTGGTGTACCAGTTGGGGTAAGAGTTGAATTCCTCCTGGTAAGCCACGGCTTTGGGCTTCATCGCGCGGTTGCCGTCCAATTCGGCTTCCAGAAATGCATAGCGCAGATTGGGAATATAATCGCCGAAAATCTGCTCGCCGTTTCCTATAGTTTTGCCATCCTTAATATTGGCGCCCTCTTCGTACTTGATTTTAGAACGAATGCCGTTTGTCTCACTGGAATAACTGCCGTCGATCCCCCAGAACATCATATCGCGGTATTCTTCCGAATAGAATAGGTCCAGCAGCTTTACGGCGCCCTCCAGATCCTTGCAGCCCTTCGTAACGACATAACGGTTCCAGCACAGTTCGCCCGGTTCCACCACGGCGTAGGGGGTAACGCCCTCTGTGGCGCCGGTCAGGGGCATCAGGGGTTGGAAGTGTGCATTTTCCACATCGACAATCTTTCTTTGGGTCCAACCGTCCATGCCATAGCTGAAGAATGCGCCTACCTTGTTTTCTGCGGTGCGCTGATTGGCAACCTCATTAGAGCCGACTAAAGCCGGGTCTATGATGCCCTCCTGCACCAGGCCTTGGACATAGACAAAATATTCGCGGATGCCCTCCTGGTACCAGGGAGAAACCACTTTCCGGTTGTTGGGATCAATGGACACCACGTCTGCGCCTAGGCCGAAGCATTGAGCAAGGCCATTCTGGAAGGTCTGAACCTTGAGATTGAAGATCTCGTCTGCAGAACCAGAACCATTGGCGTCCTTCTCGCGGAAGGTGCGGAGGACTGCAGTGAAGTCGTCCAGGGTCTTGGGAACTTCCAGCTGGAGGCTGTCCATCCAGTCGCCCCGGACCATGAGAGTCATGCCAGTATTGGCCAGCTGATCTCCCTGGTAGGTTTTGATGTATAGGTTGGTGGTCCAGTAACGCTGTCCTTCAGGCGTCAGAACCAGGCCGTTGGCGAAGGGGTAGGTTTCGGTGTACATTTTGGTGACGTTGCCGTTGGAGTACTGTTCCAGAAGCCCGTTCAGCTCCAGAATGATGCCCTGCTTCGCCAGACCAAGTAGCATGGCGTCATCCAGAGGGGAAACGTTGGCCAGATCCGGAAGGTTGCTGCCGGAAGACATCCGGGTCTGGATAACAGTGGGATATTGCTCACTGGTTACCATCTCGTAATCTAGTTCCAAGCCGTTTTCGGCCAGAAGGTCCTGCCAGACCTCCCAGACGTCATAATTTTCCCGGTTGTCCCAGATCTCGCCGCCATTATGGGCCCCCAGAAGGCGCAGCTTATGGATAATGGGCTCCGCCTGGGAGGAGCTCGCGGAAGAATTGGAGGGGACGCTTCCGGAAGAACTGCTGGGAGAGCTGGTTTCCTGGCTGCCGCAGCCGGAGAGGGCAATGGCGGACGCAGACGCTGCTGCGAGAATCCAGGCGATCGTGCGCAGATAGTGCTTTTTCATGGTAAAACCTCCATCATAAATTGTCGGAATCGCTTTGTCCGCAGAAACAGACCGCGCGCCAGCCCGTTTCCAACGGAGCAGATCAGCCCTTGAGAGAACCGACCATAATGCCTTTTATAAAGTATTTTTGGAAAAATGGGTACGTAAAAATAATGGGTAGCGTGGTAAAAATGATCATGGAGTACTTCAGTTGCATGGCGCTGAACATTTTGTCCATAGCCTTTTCGTATTCCTCAAAGGAAAGCTTGGTCAGATCCACTGACTGCTGGACCAGAATTCGCTGCAGGTACATCTGAAGGGGGTGCAGGTCGGTGGTGGGAAGATAGAGTTGGGCCGAGAACCAGCTGTTCCACATGGCTACGATAGCATAGATGGCAATGACCGCTAGAATAGGCTTGGAGAGAGGCAGATAGATCCGGAACAACACCTGGAAGTGGTTGGCCCCGTCGATAAAGGCTGACTCTCGCATGGCATCAGGCAGATTGCTGAAATAGGTCCGCACCAGAATCAAGTTCCAGATGTTGACTGCCGAGGGGATGATGATGGCCCAGATGGTGCTGTAAAGCCCCAGGCGGGAGATTAGCAGGTAGGAAGGAATCATGCCTCCGCCAAAATACATGGGGACTAGCAAAAAGAACACCAGGAACTTCCGCCCCTTCAAATAGGATACCGTCAGGGGATAAGCACCTAGACAGCAGGTGATGATTTGCAACACCGTGGTGGAGGCGGTGTAGAGAATGGTGTTGCCGTAGGACCGCCACATAGCGTTGTCTGAAAAGATCAGACGATAGGAATCCAACTGGATGTCCTTTGGGAAGAAATAAACGTCCATGGCCAAGACATGCTCAGCAGACGATAGGGACATGACCAATACGTAGTACATGGGATAGAGAGTGATGATGCAGATGACGGCCGTGGCCAGCAGCATTGCAACATCTGCGGCCCGGGAGCCTTCCCGGATGTGGGAATGGGGCTTGGGCGCGGGCGTGGAAGCTGATACAGTCATCGTTGCGCTCCTTTCCAGGCGAGGGCCTGTTTACCAGACCGAGTTCTCGCCGCATTTCCGTGAGATAAAGTTGGCGGCAAATACCAGCAGGAAGTTGATCAGATTGGTAAATACACCCACTGCCGATCCAAAGCTGAACCGTCCGCCCTGGAGACCGTCCCGGTAAACATAGGTCCCGATGACGTCCGCCGTTTCATAAGTGGCGGGATTGTAAAGCAGCAGGATGAGTTCCGTGTTGGAACTGAGGATACCGCCTACGGCGAAAATCAGCATCAGCGTGATGGTGGGCATGATCCCGGGCAGAGTCACATGAAGCATCTGCCGGAAACGGCTGGCACCGTCCAACCGGGCCGCTTCATAAAGGCAGCTGTCAATGGAGGACATGGAGGAAAGGTAGAGGATGCTGTTCCATCCGAAGCTCTTCCAGATTACAGTAATGGTGTAGATCCCCCAGAAATATTGGGGCGAGGTGCTGAAAGAAATGGGAGCCCGGCCAAAGACACCTAGGATATTGTTGATCAGTCCCTCCGTGTCGATAAAGGAGAGCACCATACCTGCTACGACCACAGTGGAAATAAAATGCGGTAGGTAACTGGCCGTCTGGACCACCTTTTTGTACCGCGGCATGCGGACTTCATTGAGTAGCAGCGCGAAAAGGATGGGAAGGGGGAAGCCCAGCACCAAATTCATCAAACTCATGACCATGGTGTTGCGAATCAGGCGACCAAAATAGCGCCCTTGGATAAACTCCATGAACCATCGCAGTCCCACCCACTCCACGCTGCCGTCAAAGGCTAGAAATGGAGCGCCCGGAACGTAGTTCTGGAACGCGATGAGGATGCCGTAAAGGGGAATATAGCAGAAGATAAAGATATGCAGCAGGACCGGAGCCATAATGAGATACAACTGATATTGCTCCCGAGCCTTCTCGTTGGTCAGCCGCTGCAGAAGGCTTTTCTTCCGGATTTTTTCTGAATTTTTTTCCCGGATGGGGCGTCCGGATTTGGCGCTGGTCTCCAACTGAATTCCTCCCTTGGTAAAGTCAAACGAAAGCGGCATCTTTTCCAAAACATTTCGATCTCCGCACTGTAAATGTAGCATAATTGTCATAGGCTTTTCAAGGCACAATATTTGCTTTTCCCTTCCAATTGTGTGAGAACAGCCTGTTTCTGGGCTTTTTGCATTGATTTTTCCGAATTGGAAAATATCGTTCCGTGGCAGAAGAGGCACTATTCCACCGTTATGCCGTCCAGCGTTGCCGGGAGCTTCCGGATCCGGACCTGCAGCCGCGAAACATCCAGCACCGCCTGGAGACGGTGCTCTGCGGCGGCGAGAAACAAACAGAGGGTTTCAGCTCGACGGCGGGCTTCTTCGGAAAGACCATCCAGCGCCAGCAGGAGAATCTCCGCTTCTCCGCGGATCAGCGCCGCGTGATCCCGCAGCAGCTCCCAGGAGCGCCTGCGGGGAATGGATTCCGCTTGCCTGCATTCCTCCTCGATCACTGGGAGAAAGGCCTCCGCCAGCGGCGCGACTTTCCGCAGGGCTTCCTGCCGCTCTGTTCGTACGACTCGCTTTTTTTCCCGTCGTATAAATCCGAGATCGAACAGGTGCGAGATGGCCTGAAGGTATTGGAGGACCTCTTGCCAGCGGCCTCCATAACAGGCCTGAAAATGTTCGCGGCAAATTTCGGTAAAAGGTTTTTCCCGATTCCAGAGAGTCTGGGCCATCGTCTGCATCAGCAGCCCACTGGGAAAGAAGAGCCGCTGTTCCTGGCAGCTCATCATGCCGTTGAGGCCAAGGCTACGCAGGGCGGCCATGTCCTTTCCCATGGTGTGGGCGATTTCGATTTCGCCCGGATCGCAGTGATGGGCACCCACGCCATGATAGTCATAATCGAAGCTATCTCCTGCAAAGACTGTCTGCCAGCTGTGAAGCATGGCAGCGTTTTCCTCCACGTGCACCGGCATTTCCAGCCGGTTCCGGGAATAGGGAAGGAGAGGAGCAGTGCTCTCTGCGCCCGGCGTAAAGGAACGGTGAAATTCTCGGGTGATCGGCGCGAACATCAGCACGAACCGCTCCGGATGCTGGAGCGAGACGGTTTCCGGAGCCCATAGTAAGTCTACATAGATGAGAAAGACGATGCGGTGGGGCAGCCCCTCATCGCAGAGCTTTTGATCCACTTCGTTGAGCAGAGTGACATACCAGTCCGATGGACGCATTTTGGCGCAATCCGGACATTCGCAGTGGTTGTTCATGCCATCGGCCAGCCAGAGGTGTAGGTAATCCGTTTCCGGGTGGCTCCGACAGTAATCCGCGACAGCTTCAACAACTTTTTTTCGCGTATCCTCTTGAGAGTAACAGAGATTGGTGTCCCCGGGCCAGACTGTCTCCGGCGTCCAACCGAACAGTTTTCGCTCTCCGTCCATCAGGGCTAACCGGCGACGATAGCCTTCTTCCGGCTGGGTGACACCGCGTTCCCAATGATCCAAGTTGGCGCCGAAGGGCTCGCAGGTCCAGCCATGCCCCACACTGTGGATCAGCAACCCCCTTTTTTTCAACTGGGACGTATACGCCCGGTAGATCCCCTGGGCATCCTCCGGCGTAAATGGCTCCGGTGTCAGAAAAGGGTTGTCCTTATGGGCATACCATCCTTTCAGAAAGCCGTAGGGGGAATGAAACTGCGTAAAGTAGGCGTTCAGACCTGCTTTCGGCATCCAATCAATCAGGTCTTCGATATTCTGAGCGGCGTTTGCTCCCTCAATACAGATTCCCCGGTGGCGATAGGAAGGTACCTCACAGAGTTCTACAGCCGGCACAGGCTGAGTCAGCCGGGGAAAAAGCTCTCCTTCCGGGCCGGGGCGAAGGAATCGGCAACCCAGCTCCCGCAAGAAACGGTAAACCGCCAGAAGTACGGCCCGGGGATTGCTGCCGGTGATGATTCCAGTTTGATCCTGGACGGAAATGCGGATAACGTCGTCCAGTTCTGGATCTTCGACAAAAGGGAGCGGCAGAAGTCCCACGCCGACACGGATGCCCTGTGCTTGCGGGCCGGCATCGGTCTGGCAGATGCGGTCGACAAGAGACTCCGGCTCCATTCGACGCAGGCAGCGGGTAAGCTCCTCCACAGCATAGGCAACCGGCGCTGCCTCTCCAGTTTGAATCAATCTCCAATTCATCTTTGTCCACCTTTCCACAATATGGGGAAGCCCCGGCCAAGGCCAGGGCTTTGTGCTTAGCGAATCCATCTACCGGAGGTGTCTACGTTATAGCCGTCCGGCGTTCTGGCAGAACAGTACATCATGCCGCTGAGGGAGAAGCAGTACCAGTTTCCGTCGGTATCCAGGAACCATCCAATTTTCATGGCCCCACTGGCAGTAAGGTAGTACCATTTCCCGTCCGTGTCCAGAAGCCACCCGGTTTTCATGGCACCGCTGGCAGTAAGGTAGTACCACTTTCCGTCCGTGTCCA
>CAJMLQ010000109.1 GCA_905214265.1 uncultured bacterium | reverse complement strand
GGACAGAGGAGGAAAAAGATGGCGAATCTTGTGATCGTGGAGTCTCCCACCAAGACCAAGAGCATTAAAAAATATCTGGGAAAAAATTACGAGGTCGTGGCGTCCAAAGGACATGTCCGCGATCTGCCCAAGTCCACGCTGGGCGTGGATGTGGATAACCATTTTGAGCCCAAATACTTAAACATCAAAAAGCAGGCGGAGATTATCAAAATGCTGAAGGCCGAGGCCAAGGGCAAGGACAAAATCTACCTGGCGACGGACCCCGACCGGGAGGGCGAGGCGATCTCCTGGCATCTGGCCCACATTCTGAAGCTGGACTTGAACGACTTGAACCGGGTCACCTTCAGCGAGATTACCAAAAGCGGCGTCAAGGAGGGCATGGCCCATCCCCGGCAGATCGATATGAATCTGGTCAACGCCCAGCAGGCCCGGCGCATCCTGGACCGCATCGTGGGCTACAAGATCAGTCCCTTCCTTTGGAAGAAGATCCAGCCCGGCCTCAGCGCAGGGCGGGTCCAGTCGGTGGCGGTCCGCATCATCGTGGACCGGGAGAATGAGATCCGCGCTTTCCAGCCGGAGGAATATTGGACCATCGACGCAAAGCTCCTGGCCGCCGGGGCCAAGAAGGCCTTCCTCGCCAAATTCTACGGTAGGGACGGCAAAAAAATGGAGATGAAATGCAAAGAGGATGCCGACGCGGTGCTGGCCGCGGTGAAGGACGCCCCCTTCAGCGTCGCCAGTGTCAAAAAGGGCGTGCGGAAAAAATCTCCTGCCCCGCCCTTCACCACTTCCACCCTCCAGCAGGAGGCCTCCCGGAAGCTGGGCTTCCGCTCCCAGCGGACCATGGCTGCCGCCCAAGAGCTTTACGAGGGCGTGGAGCTGCCGAAGTTGGGCGCGGTGGGTCTGATTACCTACATGCGTACCGACTCCCTGCGAATCTCCGACGAGGCCCGGGACGCTGCGGCGGAGTATATCCGGGAAAAGTACGGCGACAAATATCTTCCGGAAACGCCCCGGGTCTATAAGACCAAAAACAGCGCCCAGGACGCCCACGAGGCGATCCGGCCCACCATGCCGGAGCTGACCCCCGAGGAGGCCAAAGAGAGCCTGACCGCTGACCAGTATAAGCTCTATAAACTCATCTGGGGCCGGTTTATCGCCAGCCAGATGGCGGGCGCCGAATACGACACTGTCTCTGCCGATATCGCCGCCGCCGGGTACACCTTCAAGGCCAGCGGCTTTTCCGTCCGGTTCGACGGCTTTACCGTCCTCTATGAGGAGGGCCGGGACGACGCGGAGGAAAAGGAGGGCGTTCTGCCTCCCTTGGCAGCAGGGGATCCTCTCAAGACCCAGAGCGTCGAGGGCAGCCAGCATTTCACCCAGCCGCCCCCACGGTTCACCGAGGCCTCCCTCATTAAATTTCTGGAGGAAAACGGCATCGGGCGGCCTTCCACTTACGCCCCAACCATCTCTACCATCCTCAAGCGCAAATACGTGGAGCTGGAAAGCAAGCAGCTCAAGCCCACCCAGCTGGGGGAGATCACCACCCAGCTCATGGAGGAGCATTTTGCCTCGGTGGTGGATGAAAAATTCACCGCCCAGATGGAAGCCGACCTAGACAAGGTGGAGGAGGGCGAAAAGCCCTGGGTCTCGGTGCTGGAGGAGTTTTACGGCGACTTTGCCAAGACCATGGAAAAGGCCGAAGAGGACATGAAGGACGTCCACATGAAGATCCCGGATGAGGAAACGGATATCGTCTGCGAGAAATGCGGCCGCAACATGGTCATCAAGACCGGGCGGTACGGGAAATTCCTGGCCTGCCCCGGGTTCCCGGACTGCCGCAACACCAAGCGCATCGCCGTGGAAATGCCCGGTGAGTGCCCGCTGTGCGGCGGCAAGATTCTGGAGAAAAAGTCCAAAAAAGGCAAGAAATTTTATGGCTGCGAGCACAATCCTACCTGCTCCTTCCTCTCCTGGGACCCTCCCATTGAGGAAAAGTGCCCCATGTGCGGCAAGACGCTGCTGCAGAAGGCCGGCCGGGGTGCACGGATCCACTGCTCCAATCCGGAGTGCAGCTATCAGCGGACAGTGAGTCCGGATAAAGGCGGGGAGGACTGATTCCCGCAAAAGAGAATGTGACATGTGGGAGCGGGTCATCACCGATGCGGAAATCGACGGCGGCGAGGGTCTTCTTTTCGCCGTTCCCGGAGGCGACGCTGAAGCGGATGGAACGGGGCTTCTGCATGTCCGGGGACTAGGGCTTGCGGTTCATGCTCCTGCGGGAGTGTGAGATTGTGTTCCGGTATCTGGATTTTCTCGCCTAAGGCGGAAAGGAGCATCTATGAAGGCAACGGT
This sequence comes from uncultured bacterium, assembly GCA_905214265.1. Taxonomy (GTDB): domain Bacteria; phylum Bacillota; class Clostridia; order Oscillospirales; family Ruminococcaceae; genus Merdivicinus. The sequence goes on along the minus strand of CAJMLQ010000109.1, from coordinate 7,477 downwards.
AATCGGCGGCGGCCTGGCAGGCTGCGAAGCGGCCCATATTCTGGCACGGTATGGTGTGGAGGTGGAGCTCATCGAGCAGAAGCCCCTGCACTATTCTCCTGCCCACAAATATCCGGGCCTGGCCGAGTTGGTCTGCTCTAACTCCCTGAAGGCCTCCCGACTGGACTCGGCGTCGGGGATGCTCAAGGAGGAGATGCGGCTGTTGGGCTCCCTTCTCCTCCCCTGCGCAGAGGAGACGGCAGTAGCAGCAGGCGGTGCTCTGGCCGTGGACCGGGAGCAGTTTTCCGACCGGATGACGGCGGCAATCCGGGAAAATCCCCGCATCCATCTCACAGAAGGGCAGGCGGCGACGCTGGGCGATGGTCCGGCCATCGTCGCGACCGGCCCTTTGACCAGCAGTGCGCTGGCCGGTGAGATCGTTCGGATCACCGGGGAAAAGGGCCTGAGCTTTTTCGATGCGGCGGCTCCCATCGTCGATGCGGCCACCATTGACCGTTCGGTGGCCTTCGCGGCCTCCCGCTATGGCCGAGGGGAGGATGATTACCTCAACTGTCCCATGAACAAGGAGGAGTACGAGGCCTTCTATGAGGCCTTGATCTCCGCAGAGAGCGTGGAGTTGAAGGACTTTGAGAAGGCGGATTTCCGGGTCTACGAGGGCTGCATGCCGGTGGAGATTATGGCGCGGCGCGGGCCGGATACCATCCGTTTCGGGCCGTTGAAGCCGGTGGGGCTCCGGGACCCCCGGACCGGTCACCGGCCTTGGGCCGTAGTGCAGCTTCGGAAGGAAAACGCTGAAGGGACTCTCTACAATTTGGTAGGGTTCCAGACCAATCTGAAATGGGGCGAACAGAAGCGGGTGTTTTCCATGATCCCCGGGCTGCGGGACGCGGAGTTCGTCCGCTACGGGGTCATGCACCGCAACACCTTTTTGGATTCGCCCCGGCTGCTGGACCGGGAATTCCGGCTGAAAAGCCGCCCGAACCTCCGGTTCGCCGGGCAGATGACCGGCGTGGAAGGATATGTAGAATCCGCGGCCAGCGGGCTGCTGGCGGGGCACTATCTGGCCCGGGAATTGTTGGGCCTGCCGCCCCTGGTTCTCCCGGGGGGAACCATGCTGAAGGCTCTGACAGATCACGTCTGCACCGAAACGGTGGATTTTCAGCCCATGGGGGCCAATATGGGGATCCTGCCGCCCCTGACCGATCCGCCCCGGGACAAAAAGCTTCGGTATCGGCTACTGGCGGAGCGGGGAGTGAGTGCCTTAGCCCGTACCCTGGAGGCCCTGGAATGGAGGAACGCCTAATGAAACGAAAGATCTGCACGGCTCTGGCAGGAACAGTCCTCTGCTTCTGTCTCACTGGCTGCGGCCCCTCCGCGGCTCAGAGGGTTGTATACGGCAACGATGAAGAAATTGCCCGGCAGAGTGACACGTATTTTTATGTCAAACATCTCGCGGACCACTCCGGAAATTTGTACAGCGAATCCTTCGGATCCTTTACCGGTAGCGACACCATTTGGAGCAAAACGGTAAAGGATGGGACCGAATTGGAGCTGTTCTGCTCTGCGGACATCGAAGAGGGGGACTGGAAGTTGGCCCTCATATCGCCAGACGATACCGTGACCATCCTTTTGGAGGGAAGCGGCGATCTCGATACGGAAATCGTCCTGACCGGGGGAAAATGGCGGCTGAAATCCGTGGGGCTGGAGGCCAAGGGCAGCGCGGAACTGACCGTCGAAACGGAGGACGTGAAATGATCGCATACCAGGATGAGAAAGTCATCCTCCGGGATATGATCCCGGAGGACTGTGAGGACTATATCCGTTGGAATACGGTGGAAACCGACTGGAAGGAATGGGACGCCCCTTGGAAGCGGAAAGACCCTTTTGACGAAGCCGCCTACCGGGAACGAATGAAGGGCTGGCTTCAGGCGGTTCCGGCAGGAGATGCCCGGCGGGACGGCTTTGAGGTTTGTCTGGCGAATGGACGGCATGTGGGCTGGGTCTCCTCCTATTCCATTGATGAAGACTGCTCTATCACCAACGGCGCGGGCAACACTACCGTGGGCATCGATATCTGCGAACCGGATGCCCGAGGCGGCACCGGAAGCCGGGCGCTGGCGGCTTTTATCCGTTACCTGCTGGGACAGGGGGAGGAGGAGATCTTCACCCAGACCTGGAGCGGGAACCTGCGGATGATCCGTGCGGCGGAAAAGCTGGGCTTTGCTGAATACCGGCGAAAACTGGGGGTCTGTCAGGTCCGGGGCGGGACCTATGATGGACTCACCTTCCGGCTGGACCAGGAAAAGTTTGAAGAATTTTGGAACGCTTGATCGTAAGGAGAGTGGCGGAATGAAAATCGTAGTGGATGGCTTCGGCGGCGACAACGCCCCCCTGGCCGTGCTTCAGGGCTGCGCCCTGGCTGTGAAGGAATACGGCGTGGAACTCATCGTCACCGGCGATGAGGCTGTTTTGCGGAAGACGGCGGCAGACAACGCGATCTCCCTGCAGGGGATCGAGATCGTCCATGCCCCCGGTGTCATCACCATGGAGGACGACCCCTCCTCCATCCTCAAGGAAAAGGCGGACTGCTCCATGGCGGCGGCCTTTGGACTGGTCCGGGAGGGAAAGGGCGACGCCTTTGTCAGCGGCGGCTCCACGGGCGCCATCGTCGTGGGCGCGACCTTCCTGCTCAAGCGTATCAAGGGGGTCAAACGGGCTGGGTTGGCCACAGTCATCCCCACCATCAGCGGCTGCTACCTCCTGATGGACGCCGGCGCCAACATCGAGTGCCGGCCGGAAGCCCTCTGCCAGTTCGGCGTCATGGGCAGCCTTTACATGCAGAAGGTCCAGGGGGTGGAAAGCCCCCGGGTGGGATTGGTCAACATCGGCTCCGAGGAGACCAAGGGCGGCGAGACCCAGATCGAAGCCCTGCGGCTTTTGAAGGACGCCCCCATCCGCTTTGCCGGAAACGTGGAAGCCCGGGAGATCCCCGGCGGCGCAGTGGACGTGGCGGTGGCCGACGGCTTTACCGGAAACGTGATCCTGAAGCTCACCGAGGGCTTGGGCTCCATGTTCGCCAAAAAGGTGAAGGGGATGTTCACCGGCGTATCCGGCACCCTGGCCGGGGCGCTGGTCATGAGCAAGATCAAGGCGTTCAAAAAGTCTATGGACTACACCGAATACGGCGGCGCGCCGCTGCTGGGCATTACCAAGCCGGTCATCAAGGCTCACGGCAGCTCCAACGCCAAGGCCATCAAGAACGCCATCCGCCAGGCCCGGGATTTCACCCAGTCCGATCTGACCGGGGAGATCGAGCGGGCCGTCCAGGCTATGAAACCCGCTGCGGCTTCCGCAGAATGACAAGAAGGAGCGTTTCTCTTGGAACTCGAAGAAAAAATCGGTTATACCTTCCGGAATCCTCAACTGCTGGAGCAGGCCCTGACCCACTCTTCCTTTGCCAACGAAGGGAAAAAACACGGCCGCAACAACGAGCGGCTGGAATTTCTGGGGGATTCGGTGCTGTCGGTCATCGTGGCCCGTTATCTGTTCCTCACTTATAAGGACCTGCCTGAGGGGGAACTGACCAAGCTCCGGGCCAGCCTGGTCTGCGAGAAGGCCCTGGACGGCTTTGCCGCCCAGATCGGCTTGGGAAAATACCTTCGCCTGGGCAAAGGGGAGGAGATGACCGGCGGCCGGGAGCGCCCTTCTATCCTGGCCGACGCGTTTGAGGCGCTGATCGCGGCCATGTACATCGACGGCGGCTACGAGGCCGCCCAGGCCTTTGTGCTGGGCTTTATCCCCCGGGATCTGGACGTCCGGCGACAGAACAAGCTGGCCGATTACAAGACCGCTCTCCAAGAGATCATCCAGCAGAACCGGGAGGAACGGGTGGAATACGTCCTGGTGGATGAGCACGGTCCGGATCACGCCAAGGTCTTCACCGCCGAGGTGCTTTTGAACTCCAACGTCATTGGAAAAGGCGCCGGCAGCTCCAAAAAGCAGGCGGAACAGAACGCCGCCCATGAGGCGCTGCTCCTCATGGGCTACCACGACGAAGCCTGATGCACGGGAACATCGCAATTTTTATCCCCCATCTGGGCTGCCCCCACGCCTGCTCCTTCTGTGATCAGCGGAGCATTTCCGGCACGGAAAAGCCTGTGACGCCGGAGGAGGTCTCCACCCTGCTGAAAGAGGCCTTTTCCCGGGAGCCCGATCCTGCCAGCACAGAGATCGCCTTTTTCGGGGGCAGCTTTACCTGCATTCCCCAGGCGGAGATGGAGACATTCCTTCAGGCGGCGGAACCATATGTAAAGGCAAAGGCCTGTACGGGTATCCGGATCTCTACCCGGCCCGACGGCATCTCGCCGAAGGTGCTGGAGCTGTTGGGTGCCTACGGCGTCACGGCTATCGAGCTGGGGGCTCAGAGCCTGGACGATGGGGTTTTGTCCCAGAACGGCAGGGGCCACACGGCGGAGGACGTCCGGCGCGCCTGCGCTGTCATCCAGGAGAGCCGGTATGGGTTTTCCCTAGGCCTGCAAATCATGGTTGGCCTGCCCGGAGACAGCCGGAAAATCTGGGAGAGGACGGTGGAGGAGGTCCTTCAGCTGAAGCCGGACACCTTGCGGATTTATCCCACGGTGGTTCTGCGGGGGACGGAGCTGGAACGGCTGACAAGAGAACGCCTTTACACACCTCTGACCACGGATGAAGCCGTGGATTGGGTCGCCCACGTGCTCCCGCGGTTTGAGGCGGCGGGGATCCGGGTCATCCGGGTGGGGCTCCACGCATCCCGGAGCCTGGAGGAAAAGCTGATTGCCGGGGCCTATCATCCGGCCTTTCGGGAGTTGTGCGAAGGTCGCCTGTACCGGGAAAAGCTGGCGGCAGAGCTGGGAAAATATTCGCCAGGCACGGCCCTGGAGCTGTTCACCGCGCCCCGGGAGCTCTCCAAGGCAGCGGGCCAGAAGCGGGAAAACCTCCGCTGGGCCGAGGCGCAGGGATACCGACTGAAGCTCCGGTCCGATGCCGCGCTGGCGGCGGGAGAGCTGCGGATTTCTCCGAAAAGCCTGCAAAAATCGACATAATTCAATGATTTTATACTTGATGTATAAAAATAGACAATTTTTCGAGAAAGGATGAAACCATGTTCTTAAAATCGCTGGAAATGCAGGGCTTCAAGTCCTTTCCCGACAAGACCGTCGTCCGCTTCAACAAAGGGTTGACCGCCGTGGTCGGCCCCAACGGCAGCGGGAAAAGCAACCTCTCCGACGCCATGCGCTGGGTTTTGGGGGAGCAGTCCACGAAAACCCTCCGGGGTGAAAAGATGGAGGACGTCATCTTTTTGGGCACCGCTTCCCGGAAGCCCCAGGGCTTCGCTGCGGTCTCCCTGACCTTTGACAACGCTGACCGCTCCCTGGCCTTTGACGCGGACGAGGTGACCATCACCCGGCGCTATTATCGCTCCGGCGAGAGCGAGTACGCCATCAACGGCGCTCCGGTGCGGCTGCGGGACATCAACGAGCTGTTCATGGACACCGGCTTGGGCCGGGACGGCTACTCCATGATCGGCCAGGGCAAGATCGCCGAGATCATCAGCGCCAAATCCGGCGAGCGGCGGGAGATTTTTGAGGAGGCGGCGGGCATCTCCAAGTACCGCTACCGTAAGGCTGAGGCGGAGCGGAAGCTGGCCGGGGCTCAGGAGAACCTGACCCGGCTTTACGACATTCTCGCCGAGCTGGAGGGCCGGGTGGAGCCTCTGCGGATCCAGTCGGAAAAGGCCCGGGAGTTTTTGGAACTGTCGGAACGGAAAAAGGTGCTGGAGGTTTCTCTCTGGCTGCTGACCCTGGAAAAATACCAGGCCGCCCTCCGGGAGCAGGAGCAGAAATACCTTATCGCCAAGGGAGAGGACGAGCACCTGTCCCGGGAGATTCAAGGATTGGAGGAGCAGATCCAGGAGGTCTACAAGCGGATGCAGGCCTGTCTGACTCAGAGCGAGGAGTGCCAGAGCATCAAGCAGAACCTCCAGAACCGCATCGGCGATCTGAAAAGCGAGATCGCCGTCCGGGAAAACGACATCCGCCACAATGGGGAGACCCTTTCCCGTCTGGACAGCGAACTGGCCGCTCTGGAAGAATCCTCTGTCCGCCGGGAGGAGGAGGCCGCCCGGAGGGAAACGGAAAAGGCCATGTTGGAAGACGAGGGCGAGGCCCTGCGCCGGGAGGTGGAGGAGCGGCAGCAGGAGCTGCTGGCCCTCTCCCAGGAGCAGGCCGGCTACAGCGGCAAGCTGGAGGAAGCAAACGCCCAGGTCAACCGCATCGCCCTGGAGATCTCCCGTCAGAATATGCTGATTCTCACCCGGGAAAACGCCGCCGCCGACGAGGAGACCCGGCTTTCCGGCATGGAGGGCGAGATTGCCTCCCTGGCTGCCCAGCTGGATTCCGAACGGGAGACCATGGACGGCATTGACGGCCTTCTGACGGAGATCGCCGAAAAGAAAGCCTCCCTGGAAAACGCCCGGAAGGGCTACGAGCTTAAGCTCTCTGCCCGCCGCCAAAAGCAGGCGGAGCTGGCCGCCGAGCAGCAGCGCCTGGATCTGGCCGTGAAGGAGAAACTCCAGCGCGCCAAGCTCCTCACCGATCTGGAACAGAACATGGAGGGCTTTAACTACAGCGTCAAAGCTGTCATGCGGGCGGCGAAAAATGGCGCCCTCCGGGGAGTCCTGGGCACGGTGACCCAGATTCTGGACGTGAAGCCGGAATACGCCATAGCCGTGGAGACCGCCCTGGGCGGCGCTCTCCAGAATATCGTGGTGGAGGACGAAGCCGCCGCCAAGGCCGGCATCCGCCTACTTTCTGAGCAGAAGGCAGGCCGCGCCACCTTCCTTCCCCTGACTTCGGTGAAGGGGAGTATGCTGAACGAGCCGGGGCTGGACCGCTACGGCGGCTTCGTGGCCGTGGCCTCGGACCTGGTTCAGGCGGACTCGCGCTACGAGGGTGTCGTGCGGTTTTTGCTGGGCCGCGTCGCTGTAGTGGAGGACTTGGACACGGCCATCGCCATCTCCCGGAAGTACGGCTACAAATTCCGCATCGTCACCCTGGACGGCCAGCAGGTCAACGTGGGCGGCAGCTTCACCGGCGGCTCGGCGGCCAAAAACGCCGGAATTCTCAGCCGGAAAAACGAGACCGCCGCCCTGCAGGCGGAAGCGGAGCAGCTGAAGTCCCAGAAAGCCGTTCTGGACGGTCGGGCCGCGGAGTTAGGGAAGGAGATCGCTTCTCTGGCCGCCCACATCGAGGGCATCCGGGCCGAGCAGATCACCGCCGGTGAGGATCAAATCCGCTTTGAGGGCGACCGCAGGCGCTACCAGCAGAACCAGTCCCAGCTCACCTCCCGTCGGGAGGAGCTGGAGCGGCAGAAGGCCCAGAGCGGCCAGAAAATCGCCGCCGCCCGCCGGGAGGCAGAGGACGCCCGCGCCGTCCTGGAT
>CAJMLQ010000108.1 GCA_905214265.1 uncultured bacterium | reverse complement strand
GATAATAGTTCTGCGACCGCCCGATGAGCCGGTAATGCAAAATCGCTTTCTTTTGGTACACCTGCCCAGAATGTGGAGACAAGGTGAGAATTATAGAAGGAAAATCTACCTGGTACAACGAAATTTTCGGCAATGGCAAAAAGCAACATCATTCAGACTTTGAACTTGCCGATTTCTGCCGTGGTGGTGATTTAACTGAAGACTAAGGTGCGGAGTGCAATCCGAGTTGCAATAGAATATGGGCAATCCGCGCGCTAACACTCACGCTGAAACTTTTCCTATGACGATGAAACTTTTACAGGCACAATGAAACTTTTTCCTTGAAATAGTTTCATCGTGAGTTGAGCAGGGGCTGAAAGCGGCTCTCCGATCCCCATAAAAACTGTGTCTCCGACAGCACAATGAAACTTACCCTAAAACAGAAAAAGCCAAAAACCCCTGTCCTGCAAGGATTTTCGGCAAAAGGAAAAGTCCGATAGTTTCAGATACTCTTGTATCAAAACTATCGGACTTATTTGGTCGGAGTGACGAGACTCGAACTCGTGGCCTCTTGGTCCCGAACCAAGCACGCTACCAAACTGCGCTACACCCCGACATATTTGACGCATGTTTTATTATAGCGAATTCTCCCACTTTTGTCAAGACTTCCAGGAAAAATTTCAAAAATATCCGGCCGGGTGCGCAAGTGCGCACCCGGCTTCTTTTAAAACCGACAGTACTGCGCCATATATCGATCCATGCTTTCCAACACACCGCTGTACTCCGGCTTCTCCGCCAGATACTCTCGAATGTCCTGAACCGTGATGATGGCATGCACGTCAATTCCAAATTCGTCCTTGACCTCCATGACCGCGGTTTTTTCGCCGTCCTTGCCCACCTCACAGCGGTTAACCGAAATAAACATATCCGTGACTCGAACATCTGCCGCGCTTTTCAGAACAGGGACGGTCTCCCGCACAGCCGTTCCTGCCGTGATGACGTCTTCAATGATAATGATACGGTCACCGTCCTGGGGTTGGTATCCAACCAGACTTCCTCCTTCGCCGTGATCCTTGGCCTCCTTGCGGTTGAAGAAATATGGCTTATCAATCCCGTACTGACTGGAGAGTGCGCCCGCAGCGGCTGTCACCAAGGGAATCCCCTTATAGGCGGGACCGAACATCGCAGTAAAATCACGTCCACAGTTTTCCCGGATACAGGCGGCGTAAAACTTACCCAGCGCCGCGATCTGGCCGCCGGTACGGTAGTTTCCAGTATTGACAAAATAGGGGGAGAGCCGCCCGCTCTTGGTTTTAAACTCACCGAACCGCAGCACATCCGCTCCCATCATAAACTCAATGAATTCCCGTTTGGTCTGTGAAAGCATTCTGATCATCCTTTTTCCATTTTTTCATTTTCATTTTACCACAAAACCACCATGTTCACAAGAGGAACTTCCAGTTTCCGGATATTTGAAAATCCAGCATAATGGCTGCTGACCATCTCGACGCCTTCCCTTCATTCACGCGTATGGATGGAGATTCCCTGACTGTGACCTTTTCGGACGCAAATATGAAAAGTATTAGCTTATCATATTGCATTTCCAATCGTTCACTCGAAATAAAGCATAGCATTTTCCGGTGATTTTCGCCCAGAAAATGTCGTGCTTCCCCTTGAATGGGCCAGTTTCGTAAAAAATGAACAATTCATCCTGCTGCGGCATAGAATTCTTTGTCAGACATCTTTGCAGGATTTTAAAATAAATCTTGCAAAATCACAAAAAATAGTGTATGATAGGAATAACGCAATTTGCCAGCTGCGTCTCGTAACCGAGAACTGGCCGCAGCCGGTATCCGATCAGAATTTGGAGGGTGATGTTTTGATGACATCGTATGCAGAGCTGTCGAAAGAACAGTTGGAAAAAGAGTACCGGTCCGTTTGCGCACAGGGCCTAAAGCTTGATATGTCCCGCGGCAAACCGTCCCCTGACCAGCTGGACCTTTCCCTTGGCATGCTGGATATCCCGGCTGCCGAACTGCTGCGGACGGAAAACGGGTTGGATACCCGAAATTACGGCCTTCTGGACGGACTGCCGGAAGCGAAGCGCCTGTTTGGCGAGCTGCTGGGTCTGGAGCCCTCCTGGGTGTTCGTCGGCGGAAATTCCAGCCTCAATCTGATGTACGACGCCGTCGCCCGTGCCATGCAGTTCGGCGTCGCGGATGATGAAACACCCTGGAACCGTCAGGGCCGGGTGAAGTTTCTGTGTCCGGTTCCCGGCTATGACCGGCATTTCGGAATCACCGAAACCTTCGGCATCGAAATGATCAACGTCCCCATGACCCCCACTGGCCCAGATATGGACCTGGTGGAGGACCTCGTTTCTCACGATCCCGCCATCAAGGGGATCTGGTGCGTACCCAAATATTCCAACCCCGACGGCTACACCTATTCCGATGAGACTGTTCGCCGGTTTGCCGCTTTGAAGCCTGCGGCCCGGGACTTCCGGATCTTCTGGGACAACGCCTACTGCATCCACGATATTACCGATACCCCGGATCAGCTTCTGAACATTTTTGACGCCTGCAAAGAGCTGGGGAGCGAGGATCTGGTCTATGAATTCGCCTCCACCTCCAAGGTTTCCTTCAGCGGCTCCGGCGTAGCCGTCATCTGCATGAGTCCCCGCAACATGGCCTGGGCCAAAAAGCTCCTGGGAATGCAGACCATCGGCTTCGATAAGCTCAACCAGCTCCGCCACGTCAAATTCTTCGGCAGCGCGGAAGGCATGAAGGCCCATATGGAAAAACACCGCGCCCTGATCCGCCCCAAATTCGAACTGCTCCTCTCTACCCTGAAGAAAGAGCTGGGCGGCCTGGGAATCGCCTCTTGGACGGTGCCAAACGGCGGATATTTCTTCTCTCTCAACGTTATGGACGGCTGCGCCAAGCGAGTAGTCGCCCTCTGCAAAAATGCCGGCGTTACCCTGACCCCAGCGGGGGCCTCCTTCCCTTACGGTCTGGACCCAGACGACCGGAACATTCGCATCGCCCCCACCTTCCCCTCCCTCGCCGATCTGGAAAAGGCGGCAAAGGTGCTCTGCCTCTGCGTCAAGCTGGCCGCTGCGGAAAGGCTTTCTGCACAGGAATCCTGTGAGGAAACCGCCTGACCTGTACTAAATCACCGGGACGGCGTCCGTTTTACGGATGCCGTCCCGGTTCTGTTATCGTTTCCGCTGGCCTGCGGTCAGCTCAAAGGAGCACCGGATCATCCGCCGGACCTCCTCCTCGGGAACGGAGCCATCCAGCGCCACAGAATTCCAGTGCCTTTTGTTCATATGATAGGCCGGCCGCACCCCTGAAAAGGCGTTCCGCAGAAAATCCGCCTCCATAGGCTCGCATTTGAGGTTGGCCCAGAGGATCCCTTCCCGCTGGTACAGCAGCGCGAAACTCTTTTGATTCTCCCAGTGCCGCATCACCGTCCATTCCTCCCCGAAAGGGTAGTCCTCATAGCTCCCCGGCAGCGTCCGGCAGAACGCAATCCAATCCTCCCGCTTCACTTTTTCTCCCCCGCATCTGATTGTTTTTTGTTTTTATTATACGGACAAACCCGCAGTTTTTCAAGAGCTTTTTCTATCGTCCTCCGGCATTGTGATTTTTTTGAAAATATCCTGGTGTTTCATTGAATCCAGTCCGGGTTTATGATAAAATAAAAATGATTGCCACTATATAATGGAAAGGAAGAACACTATGTACAACACCTACGAGAGCCCTTTCGGCACCCGTTATGCCAGTGAGGAGATGCAGTACCTCTTCTCCGCGGACAAGAAGTTCAAAACCTGGCGGCTTCTTTGGATCGCACTGGCCAAGGCGGAGCATAAACTGGGTCTCCCCATCACCGAAGAGCAGATCGCGGAACTGGAAGCCCACAAGGACGACATCAACTACGCCGTCGCGGAGGAACGCGAGCGCCTGGTTCGCCACGATGTCATGAGTCATGTCTACGCCTACGGCGTCCAGTGCCCTAATGCCAAGGGGATCATCCACCTGGGCGCGACCTCCTGTTACGTGGGTGACAATACCGATGTGATCATCATGCGGGACGCATTGAAGGTGGTCCGCCGCAAGTTGATCAATGTTTTGTCAAACCTTGCAAAATTTGCCGATGAGTATAAAGAGCTTCCCTGCCTGGCCTACACCCACCTCCAGCCTGCCCAGCTGACTACCGTGGGCAAGCGGGCCACTCTCTGGATGAACGAACTGCTCTATGATTTGGACGAGATCGACTATCGCATCCGCAATCTGAAGCTTCTGGGCTCTAAGGGCACCACCGGCACCCAGGCCAGCTTTGTGGAACTTTTTGACGGCGATACCGCGAAAATCAAGGAACTGGAACGCCTCATCTGCGAGGAGATGGGCTTTGACGCTGTGGTTCCCGTTTCCGGTCAGACTTATTCCCGGAAGGTGGACGCCCAGGTCCTGGCAACCTTGGCCGGTGTGGCGGAATCTGCCTCCAAATTCTCCACCGACCTGCGGATTCTCCAGAACTTCAAGGAGATGGAGGAGCCCTTCGAAAAAAATCAAATCGGTTCCTCGGCCATGCCCTACAAACGCAATCCCATGCGCAGCGAGCGGATCACCGCCCTTTCACGCTATGTCATCATCAACTGCCTGAACCCCGCCTTCACAACCGCTACCCAGTGGTTCGAGCGCACTCTCGACGACTCTGCCAACAAGCGCATCTCCGTGGCCGAGGGCTTCCTGGCCGTGGATTCCATCCTGAACATTCTCTTAAACATCACCGAGGGCTTGGTGGTCTATCCCAAGGTCGTAACCCAACGGGTAATGAAGGAGCTGCCCTTCATGGCCACCGAAAACATCATGATGCAGGCCGTGAAAAAGGGCGGCGACCGGCAGGAGCTTCACGAAAAGCTCCGGCAGCACTCCCAGGCGGCCGCCCGAGTAGTCAAGGAAGAGGGCGGCGAGAACGATCTCATCGACCGGGTCTGCGCCGACGAGAGCTTCCACCTGACCAAAGAGGAGATCTTGGCTGAAATGCAGCCCATCCACTTCGTCGGCCGCGCGCCGGAACAGGTCGCGGAGTTTCTCCGGGACTGCGTCCAGCCCATCCTCGACGCCAACAAGGACATACTCGGCGAGGGCGCGGCTCTGAAAGTCTGATTGCAGGCAGCGATAAAACATACAGGAGGTTTTTTCATGATTGAACTGGATTCCAACGGCGTCTATCTGCTGGAGGGCGAGACCCTGGTCCCTGCTTCCGCCGGAGCGGACCTTCCCGCGCCGGACGCGGCCCGGGAGGCCACCATTGCTTACCAGGTGATGCGCGCCCATTCCAAATCCGCCGACCCCAAGAAGATGCGCATTAAATTCGACGCCCTGATGTCCCATGATATCACCTACGTCGGCATCATCCAAACCGCCCGGGCCAGCGGCCTGACCCGTTTTCCCATCCCCTACGCCATGACCAACTGCCATAACTCCCTCTGCGCCGTCGGCGGCACCATCAACGAGGACGACCACGTCTTCGGTCTCTCCGCGGCGAAAAAATACGGCGGCATCTATGTGCCCGCCCACCAGTCTGTCATCCACCAGTACGCACGGGAAGAAATGGCGGGCTGCGGCAAGATGATCCTCGGCTCCGACAGCCACACCCGTTACGGCGCCATCGGCTGCATGGGCGTCGGCGAAGGCGGCCCGGAGCTGGTCAAGCAGCTTCTGGAAAACACCTACGACGTGGACGCGCCGGAAGTGGTCCTGGTCTACCTTACTGGCAAGCCCCGTCACGGCGTCGGACCCCACGACGTAGCCATCGCCCTCTGCGGTGCGGTCTTTGAGCAGGGCTTTGTCACCAACCGGGTCCTGGAGTTCGCGGGCCCCGGGGTGAAGAACCTCTCCGCCGACTTCCGCCTGGGCATCGATGTCATGACCACCGAAACCGCCTGTCTCTCCTCCATCTGGGAGACCGACGAAGTCATCGAAAACTTCTACAGAACCCACGGCAAACCCGAACACTACCGGAAGCTGGCCCCCGGCAAAACCGCCTACTACGACCGTCTGGTCAAGATCGACCTGTCGGAGATCGAGCCGATGATTGCCCTGCCCTTTCACCCCTCCAACGCCGTCACCATACGGGAGCTGCAGGCTGATCCTTACACGATCCTCAGCAAGATCGAGGAAGCTGGCAACAAGAAATTTGCCGGCCAAGTGGAATTCCACCTCACCGATAAGATCGTCAATGGCAAGATTCTTGTCGACCAGGGCATTATCGCGGGCTGCGCCGGCGGACTTTACGAGAATCTGGTGGAAGCCGCTGCGATCCTTAAGGGCGCCTCCACCGGCAGCGGCTACTTCTCCTTGAGCGTCTACCCCGCCTCGGTCCCGGTGAGCATGGCCGTCACCCGCAACGGTGTGGCTGCCGATCTGCTGGAAGCCGGTGCGATCATGAAGACCGCCTTCTGCGGTCCCTGCTTCGGCGCTGGGGATGTCCCCGCCAACGATGCCTTCTCCATTCGCCACACCACCCGGAACTTCCCCAACCGGGAAGGCTCCAAGCCCGGCCAAGGCCAGATTTCCTCCGTGGCCCTTATGGATGCCCGCTCCATCGCGGCCACCGCTAAAAACGGCGGCGTCCTCACCTCCGCGGCAGACGTTGACTACACCGTCCCGGAGCTGCCTTACCACTACGATGGGGACATCTACAAAAAACGCTGCTACTACGGCTTCGGCAAGGCTGATCCTTCCGCCGAGCTGCGCTTTGGCCCCAACATCGCCGATTGGCCCAAAATGTATCCCCTCCAGGAGGACCTGCTGGTCAAACTGGCCGCCGTCATCGACGACCCGGTCACCACCACCGACGAGCTGATCCCCTCCGGCGAGACTTCTTCCTACCGCTCCAACCCGATCAAGCTGTCGGAATTTGCCCTTTCCCGCCGCGTGCCCGAATATGTGGGCCGCTCTAAGGCTGCCCGGGATGATGCCGACGCAGTCCGTTCCGGGGAAATCCCTGCGGAACTGGCCGCCGTCATGGAAAAGCTGGGCCTCCCCGCCGACGCCCTGAAGTCCACGACCATCGGTTCCGGAGTTTTCGCCAACCGCCCCGGCGACGGCTCCGCCCGGGAACAAGCCGCCTCCTGCCAGAAGGTGCTGGGCGGCGTGGCCAACATTGCTTACAGCTACGCCACCAAACGCTACCGCTCCAACTGCATCAACTGGGGCATCCTCCCCTTCACCCTGGACGAGTCTACGCCTTTCCCCTATGAGTCCGGCGACTATCTCTTTGTTCCCGGCATCCGGGAGGCCGTCCTGGAGGGACGTGAAGACATCCCCGGCAGGATGGTTACGGCCGACGGCGTCAAGGAGATTCTGCTCCACATCAAAGGCCTGACCGAGGACGAAAAGGCCATCATCCTGGAAGGCTGCCTCATCAACTATTATGCGGCCGGTTACGGAAAAGACTGACTCTCCCCAAGAAAGGACGGATTTCCATGGCAAAAATTCAGATGAAGACCCCCCTAGTCGAAATGGACGGGGACGAGATGACCCGCATCCTCTGGAAACTCATCAAGGATCAGCTGATCCTCCCCTATGTCGACCTGAAAAGTGAATACTACGACCTGGGGCTGCCCCACCGCAACGAAACCAACGACCAGGTCACCATCGACTCCGCCAACGCCACCAAAAAGTACGGCGTTGCGGTCAAATGCGCCACCATCACCCCCAACGCCGCCCGGATGCCCGAGTATAACCTGAAGGAGATGTGGAAATCCCCCAACGGCACAATCCGCGCCATGCTGGACGGCACCGTTTTCCGCGCACCCATCCTGGTGGAAGGTATCCACCCCTACATCCCCAACTGGAAAAAGCCCATTACCATTGCCCGTCACGCTTACGGCGACGTTTACAAAAACACCGAGATGCGGGTGGATGCCGGCTGCAAGGCGGAGCTGGTCGTCACCCACCCCGATGGCACCGAGACCCGGGAATTGATCCACGATTTCCAGACTCCTGGCATCATCCAAGGCCTCCACAACATCGACAAATCCATCGCCAGCTTCGCCCGGGCCTGCATGAACTTCGCCCTGGATCAGAAGCAGGATCTCTGGTTCGCCACCAAGGACACCATTTCCAAAAAGTACGACCATCGCTTCAAGGACATTTTCGCGGAGATCTACGAAACGGAGTATAAGGAAAAATTTGAAGCCGCCGGCATCGAGTATTTCTACACCCTCATCGATGACGCCGTTGCCCGGGTTGTCCGGTCGGAGGGCGGCTATATCTGGGCTTGCAAGAACTACGACGGCGATGTCATGTCCGATATGGTTGCCACCGCCTTCGGCAGCCTCTCCATGATGACCTCGGTGCTGGTCTCCCCGGACGGCATCTACGAATACGAAGCCGCTCACGGCACCGTCCAGCGCCACTACTACAAGTACCTCAAGGGCCAGCCCACCTCCACTAACCCAGTGGCCACCATTTTCGCCTGGTCCGGTGCTTTCCGGAAGCGCGGCGAGCTGGACAACCTCCCCGACATGATCGCCTACGCCGACAAGCTGGAGAAAGCCACCATCCAGACTATCCAGGATGGCATCATGTCCGGCGACCTGGCCGCTCTCTCCACCCTGCCCAACAAGCGGGTGGCCGGGACGGAAGAGTTCCTGGACGAGATCGCCAAACGGCTGGCTGCTTTAATGGCCTGATCCATTGCCACCCCAGACAACAGCGGAAGGAGCTTTTCCTGCTCCTCCCGCTGTTTTGCGTAGTATTCTCTTTCAGCCGCTCTATACTCAGACAAAATTCAAAGCCATCAAGGTAAGGGCGTATCATGGAAATAAAGCCTCCCGTCAGGAGGCTTTATTTTTTCACTTGCCTGGCTCTCGCCAGACCGTGCAGATGTTTGTCAGCACTGCCTATTTCATTCGGTCATATGCGGTCTGTGAAACTTCCAGGAATTTTTCCAGCCCGATTTTTTCCAGCTCGGACACGTATTTCTCCCAATCCTTATCCAAGCTCAGATCGCCGGTAATAAACCGCGCCGCCGATTCTCCAACATAGGTTTTCAGATTTGTCTGGATCTCATTGATGGACTTTGTCTCTTCTGAAGTAAACTTTAATGCCGGAACATATTCTCCTTCCTTTGGGAGATATTTGTTGTATTCCTCAGCTGCTAACCCTGCTGTATAAGTCGCGTTAAGCACATCTCCGCTAAACAGTCTGCAATCGAGATAATCATAGGAGAAGCAGGGGTTTTCCGCTCTCCAGTGAGAGTTCTGTCCTTCGTTCCAATTGCTCTTTGGCTGGTCGATCAGTGCCGTAAAGCCCTTGATGTTAGCGGGCTTGTTTTCTTGGGGGTCAATGTAGTTGAAATCCTGCCCCTCCACGCCAAAACGGGCGCGGCAGTAAGCCTCCTCCGACCACATAAAATCGCCCACGCGGAACGCAAGCTCCGGGTTCCGGCAGTCTTTTGTCACAAACCAGCGCAGGGTAACGGATGGCTGCACATAAGTAGTGTAGGCAACCTCTTCTGGTCCTTTAATGGGAGGCAGGCCGACATAGTCTTTGGTAAATGGATTTTCCTTAACATTATTTAAAATCATTGATGTGGCAAAACCTGTTACAAGGCCGGCAACAGGAGTTTCACCGTCGCTGTCCACAAGCTGTTTGAGCTGATCCGCCTTCTGCGTGAAGGAAAGGGGAGATAGGAGGCCTTCCGTACAAAGCTTATTCAGATAAGTGAGGCCCTGCCTATATTCTTCCTGACGGTATATAACATCAACTTTTCCATCTTTCAAGGCATATAGGCTAGAATTATCGTAATAGATGAACGCATTCATCACCCACGGTATGACCTCCGAAGCCCATGCATTCGCACCTACCAT
>CAJMLQ010000107.1 GCA_905214265.1 uncultured bacterium | reverse complement strand
AAGGGCAAGCAGGGCCGGTTCCGCCAGAACCTGCTGGGCAAGCGCGTGGACTACTCCGGCCGTTCGGTTATCGTCGTCGGGCCGGAGCTGAAGATGTATCAGTGCGGCCTGCCCAAAGAGATGGCGCTGGAGCTGTTCAAGCCCTTCGTCATGAAGCGCCTGGTGGAAACCGGCGCTGCCAACAACATCAAATCCGCCCGCAAGATGGTGGATCGCGCTCGTCCGGAGGTCTGGGACGCGCTGGAAATCGTCATTAAGGACCATCCTGTCCTCCTGAACCGCGCGCCGACACTTCACCGTCTGGGCATCCAGGCCTTTGAGCCGGTGCTGGTCGAGGGCCGCGCTTTGAAGCTCCACCCCCTGGCCTGTACCGCATACAACGCTGACTTCGACGGCGACCAGATGGCCGTTCACGTTCCTCTGTCCGCCGAGGCTCAGGCGGAGGCTCGGTTCCTGATGCTGGCTGCCAACAACCTGCTCAAACCCTCCGACGGCCGGCCGGTCACTGTCCCCACCCAGGACATGGTGCTGGGTTCCTACTACCTAACCCTGGTCAAGGACGGAGAGCCTGGCGAGGGCAAGGTTTTCCGCGACGTCAGCGAGGCGCTGATGGCGTATCAGGAAGGCGTTGTGACCCTTCATGCAAAAATCAAGGTGCGGATGACCAAAGGCAATGTCAGCCGCCTCATCGATACTACTGTCGGCCGCCTGATCTTCAATGATCCGATTCCCCAGAATCTGGGCTTTGTGGACCGCTCCAAGCCGGAGAACCAGTTCAATCTGGAGGTCGACTTCCTGGTGACCAAGAAGACCTTGGGCAAGATCATCGAACGCTGCATCCGAATCCACGGGACGGCCAAGACCTCTGAAGTTCTGGACCGCATCAAGGCGCAGGGCTACAAGTACTCCACCCGGAGCGGCATCACCGTCGCGGTCTGCGATGCGGTGATCCCGGACGAGAAGAAGGAGATTGTCGCTGAGGCTGAAAAGGCCAACCTCAAGGTGGTTCGTCAGTACGAGCGCGGCCTGATCACCGCGGAGGAACGGACCAACCACGTCATTAAAATCTGGAACGAGGCCACCGACCGGGTCACCGAAGCCTTCCAGCGGAATCTTGACAAATTCAATCCGATTTATATGATGGCGGATTCCGGAGCCCGCGGCTCCATTAACAACCTGCGGCAGCTGGCAGGTATGCGCGGCCTGATTGCAAATACCGCCGGCACCACCATCGAGTTACCCATCAAGGCCAATTATCGCGAAGGCCTGAATATCCTCGAATATTTCATCTCCTCTCGCGGCGCGCGGAAAGGCTTGGCGGACACCGCGCTTCGTACGGCTGACTCGGGTTACCTCACCCGGCGTCTGGTCGATGTTTCTCAGGACGTCATCATCCGGCAGAATGACTGCGGCACCCACGAAGGCATCTGGGTTCACGATATCCGGGAGGGCAACGAGCTGATCGAGCCCTTCGTCGAGCGTCTCCAGGGCCGGTACCTGGTGGAGGATTTCTGCGATCCCAACACCGGCGAAGTTTTGGTTTCCAAAGACAAGATCATGGATGATAAGGACGCGGAAAAGATCATTGCCACCGGCGTGGACCGGGTCAAGATCCGGTCGATCCTGTCCTGCCGCTCCACCCAGGGCATCTGCGCCAAGTGCTACGGCGCCAACCTTGCCAACGGCAAGCCCGTGGCGGTCGGTGAAGCGGTCGGCGTAATCGCCGCACAGTCCATCGGCGAGCCTGGCACCCAGCTGACTATGCGTACCTTCCACACCGGCGGTATCGCCAACGCGGAGGATATTACCCAGGGTCTTCCCAGAATCGTAGAGCTGTTCGAAGGCCGCAAACCGAAAAACAGCGCCATTATTTCTGAGATTCCCGGCACCGTCCGGTTCGACGAGGAAAAGCGTCAGCGGGTCATCGTGGTCACCAATTCCGAGGAGGAAAGACGCTATACCATTCCTTATGGCTTCAAGATCAAGGTCCAGGAGGGCCAGCAGATCGCCATCGGCGATTCTCTGACAGAGGGCGCCATCAATCCTCACGACATCCTGGCTGTCAAGGGTGAGCAGGAGGTTCAGGACTACCTGATCGCGGAGGTGCAGAAGACCTACCGTCTCCAGGGCGTTGATATCAACGACAAGCACATTGAGGTCATCGTCCGTCAGATGATGAAGAAGGTCCGGATCATTAGTCCCGGATCCACCGAGCTGCTTTCCGGCTCTATCATGGATCGCGGTGATATCTACCACGAGAACAAACTGCTTCAGGACCGGATCGACGCGGGCGAGGAAGGCGTTTCGCTGATTACCTACGAGCCGGTACTCCTGGGTATTACCAAAGCCTCACTGGCCACTGAAAGTTTCTTATCGGCTGCTTCCTTCCAGGAGACCACCAAGGTCCTGACCGAGGCGGCCATCAAGGGCAAAGTCGACCATCTGATGGGCCTGAAGGAGAATGTCATCATCGGCAAACTGATTCCTGCCGGCACCGGAATGTCCTGCTACAACGAAGTGGAGGTTGTCGCGGCAAAGAGCGAGCCGGACACGGCGGATATCGTGGAAGCACAATAAAAGAGACAGCGGTTTTGACAGAATCGGGGGCCTCAGCGGCTCCCGATTCTTCAAGATTTTACTTGAAAACTGTTGACAACCTTTGAAAATAATGCTACAATTAACAAGTATGCTAGGAAAGAGTATGCACTTTTTCCTTGTATAATATTTTGTGTAAGGAGGTGCCATATGCCAACCTTTAACCAGCTCGTCAGAAAAGGCAGAGAGACTCTGGCTACCAAGTCGACCGCCCCTGCTCTGAACCGCGGCTACAACTCCATGACCAAGGAGCCCACCGATCAGAGCTCTCCCCAGAAGCGCGGTGTCTGCACGGCAGTCAGAACTCAGACCCCGAAAAAGCCGAACTCCGCTCTGCGGAAAATCGCAAGAGTCCGGCTCACCAACGGAATGGAAGTATCAGCTTATATTCCTGGTGTCGGGCACAATCTGCAGGAGCACTCCGTGGTGCTGATCCGCGGCGGCCGTGTCAAGGACCTTCCCGGTGTGCGTTACCACATCATCCGCGGAACCCTCGATACCCAGGGCGTCAACGGAAGAATGCAGGCCCGTTCCAAGTACGGCGCGAAGCGTCCGAAAGCTGGTGCGAAGAAGTAACCATTCCGGAAAGTGAGCAATCACTTCCTGGTACCTGTAGGCTATGGCAGCTTTGAAATAATGCAGAACCTGCGTTATGCAAGGTGTTTCCTGGCTGACGGGAGAATTTACTTTCGAGTACCGATGAATTCATTCTATGAAGGAGGGAAGTAAAGTGCCAAGAAGAGGTCAAATTGCAAAACGCGATGTTTTGCCGGATCCAATGTACAATTCTAAATTGGTCACCCGCTTGATCAATAACATCATGTACGACGGAAAAAAGGGCGTTGCGCAGAAAATCGTTTATGGCGCCTTTGAAATCGTCAATGAGAAAACCGGGAAAGATGCTCTGGAGGCCTTTCAGGAGGCTTTGGAGAACATTATGCCCGTTCTTGAGGTCAAGTCCCGCCGTGTCGGCGGCGCCACGTATCAGGTTCCCATGGAGGTCCGTCCGGAGCGGCGCCAGACTCTGGGCCTGCGGTGGCTGACCACCTATTCCAGAAACCGTTCTGAAAAAACCATGAAAGAACGGCTTGCCGGAGAAATTATGGATGCGCTGAACAACACCGGCGGCGCCTGCAAGAAACGTGAGGATACTCACAAGATGGCAGAGGCCAATAAGGCGTTCGCGCACTTCAGATGGTAAGGTTGCCGTCTTTCTTTTTTGGGGCATACTAATCCATGCCCCCACCATTTGTTCCCGGTCCTCCGGGAGCAAGGGTGGGCGCTCCGCAAGAAAAGCGGGGCGCATTCTCTATTCAATCAGGAGGAAATTATGCCAAGAGACGTATCTCTAGAAATGACTCGTAATATTGGTATAATGGCTCACATCGACGCAGGTAAAACCACCGCTACCGAGCGTATCCTGTATTATACAGGAAAAACGCACAAGATCGGTGACACCCACGAGGGCACTGCGACGATGGACTGGATGGCACAAGAGCAGGAACGGGGTATTACGATTACTTCTGCTGCTACGACTGCTTTCTGGAAGGGCCATCGAATTAATATTATCGATACCCCCGGTCACGTGGACTTTACAGTAGAAGTGGAACGTTCTCTCCGCGTCCTGGATGGCTCCGTTACCGTTTTCTGCGCCAAAGGCGGCGTAGAACCTCAGTCTGAAACCGTATGGCATCAGGCGAACAAATATAAAGTCCCCCGTATGGCGTTTGTCAACAAGATGGATATTATGGGGGCAAACTTTTACAATGTCATCAATATGATGAAGGACCGGTTGAAATGCCACCCGCTGCCTATCCAGCTCCCCATCGGTGCCGAGGATGAGTTCAAAGGCATCATTGACCTGATGGAGATGAAAGCTTACATTTATAATGATGAGCTGGGCAACGATATTTCCATCATCGATATTCCGGACGACATGGTGGAAAAAGCGGAACAGTATCATGCGGAGATGGTCGAAGCAATTGCTGAGACGGACGACGCGCTGATGGAAAAGTTCCTGGAAGATGAGGAATTGACCATTGACGAGTTGAAAAAAGCACTCCGTGCGGCTACAATTGCCAACGACCTGGTTCCCGTATGCTGCGGCACCGCTTACCGCAACAAGGGCGTTCAGAAGCTGTTGGATGCAATTGTGGATTATATGCCTTCTCCTGTTGACATTCCGCCTATCGACGGCGTGGATCCGGAGACTGGAGAAGAAACTGTCCGGCATTCTTCTGATACCGAGCCTTTCTCTGCGCTGGCCTTTAAGATCGCGACGGATCCCTTTGTCGGCAAACTCTGCTTCTTCCGTGTGTATTCCGGCACGGTTGATGCCGGCGCTACGGTTTACAACTCCACCAAGGGAAAATCCGAGCGTATGGGCCGTATCCTGATGATGCATGCCAATCACCGCCAGGATATTGAAACCTGCTATGCAGGCGATATTGCTGCTGCGGTCGGCCTCAAGCAGACCACGACTGGTGATACCCTTTGCGATCCTAAGCACGAGGTTATCCTTGAGTCCATGGAGTTCCCGGAACCGGTTATCCGTGTTGCTATCGAACCCAAGACCAAGGCCAGCCAGGAAAAGATGGGTATTGCCCTTGCCAAGCTGGCTGAAGAAGACCCGACCTTTAAGACTTATACGGACGAGGAAACCGGTCAGACCATTATCGCCGGTATGGGCGAGCTCCATCTGGAGATTATCGTCGACCGTT
Organism: uncultured bacterium; assembly: GCA_905214265.1. Classification (GTDB taxonomy): domain Bacteria; phylum Bacillota; class Clostridia; order Oscillospirales; family Ruminococcaceae; genus Merdivicinus. The sequence goes on along the minus strand of CAJMLQ010000107.1, from coordinate 4,736 downwards.
TGCTCCGCGAGTTCAAGGTTGAGGCCAATGTCGGCAAACCGCAGGTTGCTTATCGTGAAACCATTCGCAAGAACGTCGATGTTGAAAATAAATATGCTCGTCAGTCCGGCGGTAAGGGGCAATACGGTCACGTTAAAATCCGTGTTTACCCCAACGAGGCCGGCAAGGGCTATGAATTTATCAACAAGGTTGTCGGCGGCGCGATCCCGAAGGAGTATATTCCTGCTGTTGACGCTGGTATCCAGGGCGCAATGCAGTCTGGTGTGCTGGCGGGCTATCCGGTCGTCGATATCAAGGTGGAACTGTACGACGGTTCTTATCATGAGGTCGACTCTTCGGAAATGGCTTTTAAGATCGCTGGTTCTATGGCGCTGAAAGACGCAATGCGCAAGGCGAGTCCGGTAATTCTGGAACCGATCATGAAAGTGGTCGTTATTGTTCCGGAGAACTATATGGGTGACGTCATCGGTGACCTGAACTCCCGCCGCGGACAGATTCAGGGTATGGAAGCCCGGAACGGCGTTGAGGAGATTCGAGCGATGGTTCCGCTTTCGGAGATGTTTGGCTATGCGACGGACCTGCGTTCCAAGACACAGGGCCGCGGTCAATACACGATGGAACCCAGTCATTATACAGAGGTCCCCAAATCTGTTGCAGAGGACATTATGTCCAAGAGAGCAAAGCAGAACTAAGTTTTGCCGCTCTTTAGTATAGTATGCTTTTTTGAACCGTATTGTGCAAAATTAAAAGGAGGAAAAACCAATGGCAAAAGCTAAATTCGAACGTACGAAGCCCCATGTGAACATTGGTACCATCGGCCACGTTGACCATGGCAAAACCACCCTGACCGCTGCGATCACCAAAACCCTTGCGATGCAGGGCAAGGCGAAATTCGAAGCCTACGATATGATCGACAAGGCTCCTGAGGAAAGAGCCCGTGGTATCACAATCAACACCGCTCACGTCGAGTACGAGACCGACAAGCGCCACTATGCCCACGTTGACTGCCCCGGCCATGCTGACTATGTTAAGAACATGATCACCGGCGCTGCTCAGATGGACGGTGCGATCCTGGTCGTATCCGCTGCTGACGGCCCCATGCCCCAGACCCGCGAGCACATCCTGCTCTCCCGTCAGGTCGGCGTTCCCTATATCGTTGTTTACATGAACAAATGTGATCAGGTTGACGATGAAGAGCTGCTGGACCTCGTTGAGATGGAAATCCGTGAGCTCCTGAACGAGTATGATTTCCCCGGCGACGATACCCCCATCATCCGTGGCTCCGCTCTGGCTGCTTTGGAAGCTCCCGATGATATCAATAATCCTGCTTACAAGTCTATCCTCGAGCTGATGGACGCTGTTGACGAGTGGATCCCCACTCCTGAGCGTGATGACACCAAGCCCTTCCTGATGCCTGTTGAGGACGTATTCACCATCACCGGCCGTGGCACCGTTGCGACTGGCCGTGTTGAGCGTGGCACCGTTAAGGTTGGCGACGAGGTTGAAATCGTCGGCCTGAAGGAAGAAAAAGGCAAAACCGTTGTTACCGGCGTTGAGATGTTCCGTAAGCTCCTCGATTTTGCTGAAGCTGGCGATAACATCGGTGCTCTGCTCCGTGGTGTGCAGCGCAACGAAATCGAGCGCGGCCAGGTTCTCTGCAAACCCGGCACCATTCATCCGCACACCAAATTCCATTGCTCCGTCTATGTCCTGAAAAAGGAAGAGGGCGGCCGTCATAAACCCTTCTTCAACAATTATCGTCCTCAGTTCTATTTCCGTACCACGGACGTTACCGGCATCATCACTCTGCCTGAAGGCACTGAGATGGCTATGCCCGGCGATAACCTGGAATTCGACGTGGAACTGATCACCCCGATCGCCATCGAAGAAGGCCTCCGTTTCGCTATCCGTGAGGGCGGCAGAACGGTTGGTTCCGGTGTTGTTTCCAAGATCAACTCCTAATCTCTTGCTTTGAGATTTCCCGGCCCCATGGGCTGGGTTCAGAAAGCGCCAGACCGGCACAGCAGAGAAATCTGCTGTGCCGGTTTTTCTATGCTGAAAACCAGCTTGACAGCGGAACGGCCTTTGTTTTGCTGACTTTTCGGATTTCCGAGGGAGATTCCGGGGAATTCTGCGTTTTTCCGGCCAATCCGCAATTGTCACGGTGGGATAAACAGGCCAAAAACACGATTTTCCATCTGATTCCACAAATGTCCTGATGAATTTTTGGCGGATCCAAAGTATAATGGGGACAGTGCCCGATGCTGTGTTGGGCATCGAATTCAATCGACTTGAGGAGGAAACAGAATGAAGAAGACAAAAAAATTGCTGGCGGCCCTGTTGGGATTGGCCTGCGCTGTCTCCGCCCTTTCCGGATGCGGAAAGGACGCGCCTGCAAGCGAGCCCGCGTCCAGCCAGTCCAGCGAGACGGTATCTTCCAGCGAGGCGGAGACAACGGAGACCTTTGACGCCCGTAAGATTACGGAAGGTGTCAAGCTGGTAATCTCTGCTCAGGAGCAGAGCAAGATCGTGGATTATGAAACCAATGCGATCACTAAACGAATCGAGGAGGACCTTGGCGTCGACTTGGAATTTGTTACCTTCCCCGCTGCGGACTATGCCAGCAAGATCAATATCATGGTGGAAAGCGGCGACAAGCTGCCCGACATCATTTTCATGCCCACCAATAAGCTGGTCAGCTGGGCGGAGCAGGAGGCCATTATTCCCCTGAACAAGTATTATGAGGATCCGAATTTCTCTGCCAACATCCGGGCTGCCGGCGAAAGACTGAATCAGGATCTTTCCGAGTACATGGCCAACGCCGACGGCATTATTTACGGCGTTCCTCAGTACGGCGGATCTCTTGGCGGGCAGTACGCCCAGAAGCTATGGGTTTATCAGCCCTGGTTGGATGCCATTGGCGCGGACATCCCGACTACCACCGAAGAGTTTTATGAAGTCTGCAAGCAGATTGCTTCCAAGGATATCAACGGCAACGGCATCGCTGATGAGCTGATGATCTCCGGATGCAACACTGGCGGCGGGCAGACCTGGATGAACTATCTGATGACGCCTTTCGTTTACGCTCACGACAGCCGGTATTTGGTAGTGGAGGATGGAACCTTGAGCTTCGCCTACACCAGCGAGGGGTGGAAGGAAGGCCTGAAGTACATCCACCGGTTCTTTGACGAGGGATTGTTCGTCCAGGAGGTCCTTACCCAGGACCCGGATCAGTACTGGGCCCAGGTGTACTCCGAAACTCCCAGCGTGTTCTCCTTTGTCGGTTATCATTACGCCAACGCCCAGCTGGAGAATCGCGTAAATTACGCCTGTATTCCCGCGCTGAAAAACGGCGAAGACGGCAGGGCCCTTTCCTATTACAATCCCGGATTCCCCAACGCCACCAATCCCGGCGCTGTAATCTCCGCCGACTGCGAAAATCCGGATGCCGCTTTCCTGGTGTGCGATTATCTGTGTGACGAGGATATCAGCATCTCCCAGCGCTATGGCGAGCAGGGCATCAACTGGGATCATTGGGAGGACGCCAAGGTCGAAAACCGGGACGCCTATGAAAGCGCGTTCCCCGGCTATGAGATTTCCATTTTTCTGTATGACAACGATCAATTCTGGGCAGGCACCGACGCCCAAGAAATCTGCTACCTGCAAAAATGCCCGTTTATCTTTGACGTAGGGGTTCCCTCCGGCAAGGCAGTTCTGAAGGAAGGCGCTACAGAGCAGGAAAAGCTCCAGGCGCGGGCGGATAAGATCCTGAACACCGCCATTGTGGAGTGTTCCAAATACGCTCCCACAGAGGTTGTGGGGTACATGCCTCTGACCGGCGAAGAGTCTGCACGAATCAGCGAGCTGACTTCTACCATTACGTCCTTTGTTTCGCAGTCCCGGGCGGAATTCCTCACCGGCATCAAGGATATTGACGGCCAGTGGGACGCCTACCTCAATGAATTGGAAAAGATGGGCGTTAAGGAGCTCCTGGAAATCTACCAGGGCGCTTACGATCGCGTTCACTAATGCGGCGCTCTCGATCGATTGGGAAAAATGAGGTGTGGAGCAGGCGCGGAGGCGCTTGCTCCACTGTTTTGAAATACCGGGGAGTGGACTCGAAAAGTGAAGCAGAATTTTAAGGCAGTCCGAAAGGATCTAATTCGTGATTGGCAGCTGTATGGGTTTCTCCTGCTGCCGCTGGCATACATCCTCCTGTTTGCGTATGTTCCCATGAGCGGCTTGGCCATCGCCTTTGAGGATTTCAACTCCAGAAAGGGAATCTTCGGTTCCGATTGGGTGGGCCTTCAGAATTTCATCAAGTTTTTTCAATCCTACCAGTTTGAACGGGTACTGCTCAACACCGTGCGGCTGTCGCTGTATACGATTCTGGCGGGATTTCCGGTGCCGGTTCTTTTTGCGCTGTTTCTGAACAGCCTGCAAAGCGAGGGCTTCAAGAAGGTTGTGCAGACCATTGTTTCGCTGCCCCACTTTATATCGGTTACGGTCCTGGTGGGGATTCTTTTCCAAGTGTTCCACTCCAGAACGGGGCTTTACGGCGCCCTGTGGATGGAGCTATTCGGACAATATCCCAAGGACCTGTTCGGTTCCCCCACGGCCTTTCAGCACCTATACGTCTGGTCAGGGGTGTGGCAGAGCTTTGGCTGGGGGAGCATCATCTACATTGCGGCGCTGGCCGATGTTCCGCCGGAATATGATGAGGCGGCGCAACTCGA
>CAJMLQ010000106.1 GCA_905214265.1 uncultured bacterium | reverse complement strand
CAAGTCCTCGCGTACTCGTCATCGAAAATCTGTGTTCCAGGCCCCTGGCCTAAAATTCCTTCCGGCATCTCCCCGGAAGAAACAAGCAGCCGTCCCTCCGCATCATACACCCAAACCCTTTCGCCGCTCCCGTCTTCGCTCAGAAGCTTCAGCAGAACTGACTCCCGCAGGACAAACAGGATCGTACCGTAAGGTGAAGCGCTCCCCACAGGAATCCGATAAAAAACCCCCACCAAATTTCCGGATGACGCAATAGAGTTAGGGTTTTGAAGCAGACGGCGGTATTCGCAGACCTTTTCACTCTGCAGGGCCGAAAACAAATCCGCCTTGGATTCTTCCGTCAGGGAATAAACGTTTTTCACGAGGGTCTGTCGGGAATTTGTCCCGTCCATGGAATACATTCGATCCTGCTCGTCAAAATACACGCTGATATACTCTGCAATAGAAATCAAAGCCGAAAAATCCTGCAGGCGCTCCACTGCTTCCATGGATTTTGTTGTTCCAATTACAACGTTGGCGGGCATGAGCGCCTCATCGCCGGACAAAAGTGCCGCGACATTGGAAAGTTCCATCAGTTTATCGTCCATCTCCTGAGCAAGACGCTCAGAAAGCTGTGTGCGCGACCGCATGACTTCAATCCGCAGGTTCACGACGGTGTGCTGGTAGAGGAAAAAACTTAAAACCGTCATCGGCAGGATAAAAACCACGCAATGGGATAGCATGTACCGAAATAGGACGCTCCCAAATCTCGCGTTGCGAAGAATCTGAAACAACCGCATGGTTCACCTCATCAAGGACATGCGGGGATGCGTCCAGACGCCTCCCCGCTTTCTATCCAATCTCCAATTAATCAAAATCGCTGATGCAATAGTGGCGGACGTATTCACCTGCAGCGTACTCCACACGGCCTCCTTTTATCACCAATGCAATCTGTTCATGGCCGTAGAGCCTGGACACGTCCTCCAGCGGATTCGAAAAAGCCAGAACCATATCTGCCTTTTTCCCAACATCAATGCTGCCCACCTTCCGATGGATCCGATAAGCCTCCGCCGTGATCCGCGTCGCAGAAATGAGACATTCCATAGGCGTCAGACCACAGGACTGCATCTCCTGCAGCTCAAAAAGTGCGGCGTCCCCGGTTTTATTCGGTGCATCCTGCCAGCCAAAAGCGGAACCCGGATAGTCGGTTCCAAAAGCCAGTTTCACGCCCAATTCGTGGGCCAGCCGCACACCGGCGCGATGAATGGGCTGACTTTTCTTCATTTCTTCCATCATCCAGGGCCGATCCGGCCAGGCATTGATATTGCGGTCGGAGGTGACCCGCAAGGTCGGCATGTACCAAAGTCCGCGCTCCAGAATTCCCCGCACACCGGCCTCGTCGATAAAGGCACCGTGATGGATCTGGTCGATTCCCGCCTCAATGGAATTGTTGATGCCGGGCTGGGTATGGGCGTGAACCACACAGGGCCGGTCCCAAGCGTGGGCTTCGTCCGACAGGGCAGAAAGTTCCTCCAGAGTGTAATTGCGGACCGCACAGTTTTCATCAGCAGCCCAGAAGCCGCCGGAGGCAGCCGTCTTGATAAAGTCTGCTCCGGCCATTACCATCTCCCGCACGGCCTTCCGCACTTCCCAGGGGCCGTCCGCCGTACGGAATCTGACGTGCCCAAAGGTTGGCGTGACGATGCAGCCTGCCACCAGCGAAGCACAGCCCCGCACTCTTCCGGCCTCAATAGCGTTGCGCATTTCAATTCCAGTCAGGTTGGCGCTGACCGAACAGCAGGTGGTAATTCCCCGCTGCAGCGATTTCCGGAGAGTGCTGACGCTGGCCGGATCGCCGCCGATGTGGGCGTGGCCTTCGATCAGCCCCGGAATCAGCAGTCTGCCCTTTCCGTCCACAACCTCTGCGCTGCCTGGGATGGGAATACTCCCGGAATCTCCCCGGTATGCAATCTTCCCGTCCTCTGCAAGGACCATCTGGTCTTCCCAAACCCTTCCTGCTCCATTCACATCCAACAGTCTTACATGATCAATGACGATCGCTCTCATGGTGTCCTCCTTGGCTGGATCAGTTCTGATTCCATCGGTCGTATGCAGCCTGTTTAATCTGCGTCAATTCCTCATACCCGATGGCTTTCAGTTCCGCCACATATACATCCCACTTCTCCGCGATTTTTTCCTCTCCGGTGATAAACTTCGCCGTCATCTGCGCAACATAGCTGTCAAGATTTGCCTGCAGGATGTTCAGACGCTCCTGTTCCTCAGCGGTATAGCGCGCTGTGCTGGGGTACCCGTTTACTGTAAAGGGGAAATGATTCAGTTCGCTCTGAGTGGCCTTCAAAACCTGGAAGTATTCGTCCCAGATAATCCCGCTGGTATCCCCGATCCGAGTGCCGTTGCCGGCGGGGGAAATGTACTTATACCGGTAGTTTGACTGGGAAAGCTCCCCGGTTGGATCCTCAGCCATGGCAAAGCGGGTTTCTTCTTCGTCCGTCCACCACCAGTCTTCTCCCAGGACGCCGCGAAGCCAGCTTTCTCCGTAAAGGCCGTTTACGATGTGCTCACGGTCACGGTGCCAAAGGTCCGCCCAGCGGATAGCGGCTTCCGGGTATTGGCAGGAACTGGTGATGGCGAAGCTGCCCATATTGTAAATGTCCGTATCTTTTGCCCACTTCGTCGAGCAATACTCGGAAGTCATCGGCTGCAAAATAGAGTAGGTGTCATACTGATTTTCCGGATTTGTCTTGATCATAGAGGCAGGCGTGACCGTCAGGATCCCTGCCGCCGTGCCGTCCTGCCCTTTTGCATAAAGCTCTGCATTGGACTGTGTGAGGAACTCGTTGTCCAGGAGCTTTTCCGCATACAGCTTATTCAGATACTCCAGGCAGTGACGGTAAGAATCCAAGGCTGGACTGTAAGAGACCTCATCGTCCACCAGACGCCAAGTACCGCCGCCGGGATCGCCGAAAGCCGGAAGAATGGTCTGGAACAGCATGGAGGTCCCAACACAGGAAAGCGGGATCGTATTGGTGGGATCCCCATCCCCATCCGGGTCGCCGGTCTGGAAGGCGCGCAGCACTTCGTAAAACTCATCCGTAGTGGTGGGAAGCTCCATACCGACCCGTCCCAGCCAGGTTTCATTGATGTAAAGGATCGCCGAAGCGCGGGAGGTTCCCTTGTTGACGTTTCCAAGAGAGTAGATATTGCCGTCCAAGGCGGTGACCGCCTTCAGATAATCCGGGAAATCCGCAAAGCCTTTGGTAACGAACGGCGCATACTCCTCCACCAGTTCGCCAAGGGGCCGCAGATATCCGGTCTGACCATACTTGATCTCGTCATCGCTTGAAAGGTTAGCGGAGAGGAAAATATCCGGCAGGTCTCCAGAAACAAAGGCCAGATTTTTTGCGGTATCCCAGGCGGAAACTTCGGTGTAATAGTCGATCTCCATCTTGATGTTCGTCAATTCCTCGGCCGCCTTAAACACTTTCATCTCATTCAGATCCCCGCAAAGGGCGTTGGCCTGGAACATGACCTTCAGGGTGATCGGTTGGTTGACGATGGGATATCCCGTGATATTGAAATTTTCAATCGTATCCGAGGTAACAGGGATCAAGGGATCTGCGTCAATCGTTGCTTTAGGGGAAACGCTTTCGGATGAATTCCCCATCGAACGATCTTCTGAAACTACCGAAGAGTCTTCCGTCTGCGGAGCCTGCCCGCACCCGGAAGGAAGCACCGCTAAAAGGGCCAGCGCCGCCGTCAAGGACATCATTCGAATCCATCTGTTTTTCATTTCAGTACCTCCTATAATTATCATATCGGAAAGGCCCACTGTCTGCAAGTAAAAACTTACATTTTCCACAAATTTCAACTTTTTATCGCACCGATCATCACACCTTTCATGAAATATTTTTGCAGAAGTGGATATAGGCAGAGGATCGGCAGCGTGGATACAATAATAACTGCATATTTGATCAGCTCCGCCGCACGGACCTGTTCCCCATAGGAATCCAGTTCTCCCTCTGTCGCCATCATCGCATCCGAGATTTCCTGGACGATCAGGATTTCCCGCAGGAAGTTCTGAAGCGGCCACAGCTCCCGCTTCCGCAGATACAGCAGGGCGGAAAAGTATTCGTTCCAATGCGAAACGGCATAATACAACACCAAGACTGCCACGATCGCCTTAGACAGCGGAAGAACAATGCTGAAAAAAAACCGGGTATAGGAGCATCCGTCCAAAAAGGTGGCCTCCCGCAGTTCCTCCGGAATATTGGATTGGAAAAAAGTCCTGGCGATGATCAAATTGTAAACCGAAACGGCGCTGGGCAAAATCAGCGCCCACCGGGTGTTCAAAAGATGCAGATCTCGGACGACCAAATAAGTGGGGATCATCCCCCCAGAGAAAAACATGGTAAAGGCCAGCAGCAGAGAAATGGCTCCCGCTCCATCCAAGTCCTTGCGTGACAGCGCATAAGCTGCCGGTATTGTCAGCGCAATATTGACAAAGGTCCCAAAAAATGTATAAAACAACGTGTTCCCATAGCCGCGCAAAATGTCGCTGTTTTGAAAAACCCGACGATAGCCCTCCAACGTAACGTCCTTGGGGATCAGCCAAAAAGTTCCCCGGGCGATGTGCTGCGGATCTGTAATCGACGCACCGGCCACGTAAAGAAGCGGATACAACACAACAATAAGAATCAATCCTAAAAGGACGGTGTTCACTGCATCAAATATTCGATCGCTCCTTGTTTTTTCCAAACGAAACATCTGTCTTCTCCCCTTACCACAAACCAGCCTGTCCGACGGCTTTCGCAATCCGGTTTACCACAATCAACAGAATAAAATTGATAACGCTGTTAAAGACGCCGACTGCCGCAGAAAAACTGTATTCGCCTCCCTGGACCCCCACCCGGTACACATAAGTCGAAATGACTTCGGAAGCTGAAAGGTTCAAATCATTCTGCAGAAGGTAGACCTTTTCGAATCCCACATCCATTAAATTGCCGCACCTCAGAATCAGCATTGTGATGATGGTAGGCATAATGCAGGGCAGTGATATGTAACGGATCCGCTGAAGCTTTTTGGCGCCGTCGATCACCGAAGCTTCGATGAGTTCCGGATCCACGTTGGACAGCGCTGCCAGATAGATGATGGAAGACCAGCCCATATTCTGCCAAATTCCTGTCCAGACGTACAGATGCTTGAATGCCGGGACACTGGCCAAAAAGTAGACCGGCTCCCCTCCCAGCAAGGATATCAGCTTATTTACTACCCCTTTTGACGGAGAAAAGAAGGTAATCACCATGCCGCACAAAACCACCAACGAAATAAAATGAGGCGCGTAGGTAACCGTCTGCACCGTCTTTTTGAACCATTTGTGATTCTGCTCGTTGAGCATAATGGCCAAAATGACCGGAATGGGAAACCCCACTACGAGAGAATAAAAGGTAAGCGTCAGCGTATTTTTGATCAGTGTCGAAAAATTGTAGGATTCCCAGAAACGTTGGAAATGTTTCATTCCCACCCACTGGCTCTCCCAAAATCCATAAGACGGAACATAATCGCGAAAGGCGATTTGAATTCCATACATCGGAATGTACTTGAAAATCAAAAAGTAAGCCAATGCGGGAAGCAGAAACAGATAAAGCTCATAATTCCGCAGCAGCCGTTTCCAGACACAGAGCCGTTGATGTGCACGATCCATGATCAAACCTCCTCAAGATTTTGTGGTACGGTAACCGCAATCAAATTTTCCCATAGGAGAAGCCGTTTGTAAATATGTGTGTTTTGACATTTTTATGTAAGATTTGCTTTTATAACGGTTACATATTTCGAATAAAATGTACATATTGCTTGTTTTTATAGGATGCCGTATACTCTGGTTAAGAAGGAGGAGATTTTTTGATACAGGAAACACACTATGATTTCGTCATTGCCGGAGCTGGCATCGCAGGGATCTGCGCTGCCCTGGCCGCAGCGCGGCATGGCTGCCGCACAGCGCTTGTGTGTGACCGCGCTGTTGTGGGTGGAAACGCCTCCAGTGAAACCGGTGTCAGCATCATGGGAGCCAGCCACTACGGAACGAACCCAGCCTGCTACGTAAAAGAGGGCGGCATCGTCGAAGAGCTGCGGCTGCGGCTCCTCTGGCAGGGACAGGGTGGCGGATACGCAAAAGGAGTGCTCCAGGATGCAGTCCTGCTGGATACTCTCCTGGAGGAACCCAATATCACCCTGTACCTGACCACCAGTGTTTACGGCTGCGAATTGGAAGGGCGGACAATCCGGACGCTTTTTGCCCGCCATCTGGTATCGGGGGAGGAAATTCGACTGTCGGCCCCGATTTTTCTTGATGCGACCGGCAATGCCATTCTAGCAGAAGCGGCAGGCTGTCAATGCCGCATGGGCCGGGAGGCCGCCGGAACCTATGGAGAAAGCCTGGCGCCCCAAACCGCGGACCAGTGTACCATGGGCAGCTCCGTTCTTTTTGAAACAGAGGACGTCGGACATCCTGTTGTCTTTCGCCGGCCTGCTTTCGCATATGACATCTCCAAAATGGATTTCATCCAAGGGTTCCGCCGTCCGGAAAATTTCCGGGAATTCTCTGTCAGCGGCTTTCACTGGACTTATGAATACGGCGGCCAATGCGATACCGTCCGTGATTACAGCGCCATAGATTTGGAGCTGCGGCGGCTCACGTATGGGATCTGGGATTACATCAAGAACAGCGGCTGCTTTCCGGAAGCTGCCAACTACATTTTAAAGCACGTTCACACTCAATCGAGTCTGCGGGAGTCCCGGCGCGTCATCGGAGAATACACCCTAACGCAAAATGACATCGAGGCAAACCAGCAGTTTGAAGACTCCATCGGGATCGGCGGGTGGCCCATTGATGTCCATGCGCCGCTGGGACTATACGATCCAGGTCCAGCAGCCAGCAATGTACCGGTCAACGGTATCTATGACATTCCTTATCGCTGCCTCGTTGCCCGAGATGCAGAAAACCTGCTGCTGGCAGGACGGATTATCAGCGCATCACACATTGCCCTGGGCTCCACACGAATCCTGGCTACCTGCGGCGTAACCGGTCAGGCGGCCGGAACCGCCGCGGCCCTATGCTGTTCCCATCACCTGAGTCTTCGGGAGCTTGGACAAAAGTCCTTTTCCCTGCTCCGGAAAGCGCTTCTGCTCGATGACCAAACCATAATCGGCCAGCACTGCGACAGCTGTAGAACAGAGCTTTTTTCCGTATCCGCTTCCAGTACAGCCTTATTCGAAAACACGGAAAAATCAGGCGAAATGCCCCTGGACCGCGATTATTGCCTGGCACTGATGCTTGGCGAGGGAACGCTCCCCTCCATCACCCTTTCGCTGAATAATCCAGGCCCGGATACGTTTCTCAAAATCCGGATTCTTATCGGATCCTCTAAAACGACCTTTCGCCCGGAAAAAATCGCCGGGGAAAGGCAGTTCCCCATTGCTGCCAACGCCCGTGGATGGAATAACTTCCCGGTAGAGGCGCCTGTCGGTAAAGACGGAAAAGTCTATCTGGTCCTATGCGCCAATCCAGCTCTCCGGATAGCCATAGGTCCAAACCGTCCAACCGGCGCTGTCACTTTCCGAATGTATCGGGAAGACTGCTGTGAAGGAATGGATCATCGAAGCTATCCCTTGCCAGTGCAAACCGGCTATATCGGATATGATTGCCGCTTTGATGCCAAGCGCAACATCCTGTTCCAAGGAATCCAGAGAAATTTGTACGCCCCGGAATTTACAACTGGGGGAATGTCGCGTCCCTACTGTATCCCCAATCTATGGCGGCCATCTGAAAAACTGCCGCAGGAGCTGATATTGACCGCACAAAAGGCTGTCCAAGCGGATACCTTGCTTTTAATCTGGGATAGTTTTCTGGACAACGACCGCCTTTCCGCGCTCCCTCCTGCCTTGATCCGTAGCTATGACGTGACACTATATGAAGATACTGGCAAAGAAACAACCTATCGAATCCGCGAAAATCATCTTCGCAGGCAGGCTCTCTCTTTTCCGCTATGCAAAATAAAGCGGATTCAGATCCGTCTTCTGCAAAGCTGGGGCGAAACGCCTGGGCTTTATGGATGGTATCTGCTGTCACTTTCAGGAAACCATTAATTTGTATTGTAGTCAACAGCCCCAATGGAAACGCGCACTCATCTCTCAAATGAAGAGATGGTAAAACAGATAGAAAGAAGCACCCCTGCATAGCAAAAGTGCTTCTTTCTATCATGTTTTTTAGGCTCTGACGCCAATAGAAGTAAAATATTCGGCTCAAAATCCCTGAAAAGGCCTGTATTACATGATTTTCATACCAAATGAGCTACTTTATATTTGAAAGAAAATCAAATTTTCTAAAGGCAACCGACGGTTCTTGGAATCACACCGTTGCTCCGCCCACATTTTTTTGGGGCGTTTCAAGCCGGCGAAGGGTAGTAGAAATCAAAAAACGGCCGGTCCTTGCATGGAGGGACCGGGCCGTTTTCCTTACTTTGCCCAGAAAAATTCCAAAATTTCGCCGTCCGGACCCTTTACGAAAGCGATCCGCACTGGCATCGGTTCCTCCGCCTGGATGGTGACATCCTTGGGCGGGTCAACCGAAACAGCGCCTGCCGCCAGCGCCGCCGCGTAGGCGCCGTCCGGATCCGTGGTCGCAATGGCAAGATGGATAAACTTTGCGTTCTGCTGCTCCTCCGGAGTGCCCTTTGCAAACAGCTCCAACAGCGCACCGCCGCCGAAATCCAGCATGACAATCCGTCCGAGTCCCTCACCCCAGCCGCGGACATAGTTAAATCCCAGGCCCTCCGTGTAAAATTTGAAAGACCGCTCAAAATCCGAAGCATACAGCGCAATGTGGTGGAATCCAGCGTTTTGGATGATTTTGTTTTCCATAAAAATCCGTCCTTTCCGGTAAATCTGTTTTTATCTTACCGCAAAAGGGCCGTTCTGTAAACACCTTTTTAAAAATTAAGCGGCAGCCCCGTAAGGGACCACCGCCCAAGCACCCATTTGTCAGTCCTGATTGTCCACCACGTCATTTTTCCGAAAAAACAGAGAAATGCACCAAAGGGCGGCCAACCCGACCACCGCAAAGATGATGCGGCTGAAAATCGCATCCTGTCCGCCGAAAATCGCTCCGACGAAATCAAAGCCGAAAACTCCGATAGAACCCCAGTTCAGGCCCCCGATAATCACCAATGCCAGCGCAATTTTATCCAGCATCCAGATCCCCTCCTTGATTATTTTTTAGAGATTATTTACATTTGCTGGGCTGATATTAGTATGGAAAGTATTTTCATTTTTATTCGTTTGTGCTATGATAGAAGATATCATAGAAAAAATTTGGAGGGTATCATGACACCAACTCAATGGATGATTCTCGGTGCTGCCATATTGGCGGCCGTTCTGCTTCTTATACTTGCTGTCCTATTCATCCGCTGGCGAAACCGGAAGCGCGGCGTCGACGGAAAGCGCAAGGTCGCGGCAATTTTGAAGCATTTTGCCGGTATCCGGAGCTTTCAGGTTCTTAACGATCTTACAGTGAAGACAGCCAAGAAAGAGGTCTGCATCGACCATGTCCTGATCGGATTTTTCGGTATTCTGGTCGTCAACACGCAAAATCTACCCGGCAGTATCTACGGAGATGGCCGCGGCAAAACTTGGGCCAATGTCGTAACCAAAAAGGATAAAGAGATCAAAACCACCTTCCCGAACCCGCTCCTGGAAAATCAGCAGGCGGTGGACGCGATTCGGGAGGTCCTTTCTGCAAACAATATCTATAAGGTCAATATTGAAAGCTATGTTGTTTTCACCCGTCAGAAAACAACGCTGTACATCCCCAAAGGGCTCTCTGTTCTGAGCCTGAAGGATTTTCGGAAACTGCTGAAAAAGTCGAAATATTCCGCTGACGGCCCCGTGGACGTTCAACAGGTCGCCGGTGTTCTGGCAGGTCAGACGGAGTCTGCCCGTCAAAACTAGTATCTGCATAAAAGCTGCAAAGGCCCCGCATCCAAATCTGAAGTGACCCCAAAAAGTTAGACAATAATTCGAAATAAAAATTGTTCAAGCAGC
>CAJMLQ010000105.1 GCA_905214265.1 uncultured bacterium | reverse complement strand
GTGGGCTATACCAACGGCGACGGAAAGGGGGTGACCGGCATCGAAAAAAGCTGCAACGCCCTTTTAGAAGCGGCATCATCTGAGCAGAAAGCGGTGTACGTGCTGGATGGACTCGGTCACAGCATCCCCGGCATCGAACCGGCGATCCGCGAAGCAGAGGACAGCGGAGCTGGAGTTGTGTTATCAATCAATGAAAATATACAAAAAATAATAGAAAACGCCGGAATGACTGGCCTGGAAAAGGGGGCCATCGTGGTCATGGACCCCTATACCGGGGAAATCAAAGCGTCGGCCAGTTTTCCTTCCTATACCCAGTCCACCCTGGCGGAATGCGTGCAGGATACGGAAAACACGCCGATGATCAACCGTGCTTTTTTGAGTTATAGCGTTGGCTCGACCTTTAAGGTCGTGACCGCGGCGGCGGCGCTGGAGGCGGGCCTCTCCCTGACAGAAACCTATTGCTGTACCGGGCAGATTGACGTCAGCGGCCAGATCTTCCGCTGCCATAATCGCGGTGGCCACGGAGACGTGGACATGGTCGACGCGATGATGAAATCCTGCAACCCGTATTTTATCCAGCTCGGTCTTAAAGTAGGCGCCCAGCGGCTGTTGGAGATGACGGAACGGTTCGGTTTTGGGAACCGCGTTTCGCTTGCCGACGGAATGGCAGTCTCCGCCGGGACTGTCCCCACTCTCTCCGAACTGCAGAGTCCGGCGGCCGTGGCAAACCTGAGCTTCGGTCAAGGGACGCTGATGGCATCGCCTGTGCAGATCTGCCGGATGATGGCGGTAGTGGCCAACGGCGGGATGCTGGTGACGCCTAAACTGGTTTTGGGAACCACCTCGGACGGCCGGACGCTCACTCGGAATGCGGATACCCCTGCCGTACAGATTCTGTCCCAGGATATTGCGGCACAGCTCCAGAGCTTTCTCATCCATTGTGTCATGGTGGAGGAGGGGCAGAACGCCCTGCCGTCCAATAACACCGCCGGGGGAAAAACAGCCACAGCCCAGACCGGCCGCTATGACAAGGATGGCGAGGAGTATGAACATGGATGGTTTGCGGGGTTTTATCCAGCTGTGAATCCCAAATACGTTATCACGGTGCTGGCGGAAAACAGTGGTTTCGGCAATGGCACTGCCGCGCCAATCTTCGCAAAGGTCGTAGAGCAGCTCACAGCCCATGGTTGGTAAGACCCTCCCGGAAAGCAGCCGCCTTCCGGGAGGGTCTTTCTCAAAAGAATTCCGGGTTGACCCGTTATTTCTTTTTGCGCAGGAAATTAGCAATGCCCAAAAAGGCGGCGAACAGCACCCCGGCGCAGGGCCAAATGATCCATGTCCGGTCCCAACGCATGGTATAGAAGCTGACCCCCAGAAAGACGGCGGTAATCAGGCACCAGTAGATGCCGGCCAGCGGCGCGTTCCGCTTGTTTTCAGCTTTTTTCTCCGGCGTGTATTCCCCTTCCTGGAGCAGCTTTTCATAACCTCCTCGGACAGTGCCTGTCCAGATCAGCAGGGCAGCCCCGCAGGCGACCAGCAGGAGCAGGACGTCCACCATGACGATGTAGGCCAGGTCCCCCGCCTGAAAGGCGGCGGAGATCAGCAAAGGGATGACGCTGCTGATGCAGAGGCTGACTCCGGCGACAGTGCACCGCTGGTGAACCGGTTCAAATTCGGCTTTTCGGGATTCAGCCAGGCCCCGGACGCCGTATTGCAGCGTGAATGCCTGGTCCTCCAGGAACTTGTAAGGCTCCAGCTTCATGCCGGTAAACAGGAAAACCGCCACCGCCGCACAGACGATCAGCAGCAGGATCACGACTCCCAGCCCCCCGGCCAGATCCTCCGAAATCAGGGGATTTCCGTATTCCGCCAGCCCGCCCAGCAGTATCAGCACTGCCGGAGACAGGATGCATGCGGCGGCTCCCGCCGCAATCCGCTTGGCAGCCAGCTGATTTTTCTCCAAAAAGGCGTTGGCCTCTTCCAGGCTGACGCTGCGCTGCGCTTCTTCGGTGTAGGTGTCCGGCGTATCCCCGGTCTCTTCCTCAATTTCGTCCTTCAGCAGATAGTCGGTGGAAACCCCGAACAGCTGGCTAAGCTGTAGGATCTTATCCAAATCCGGAATAGAGGCAGTGCTCTCCCATTTGGAGACCGACTGTCGGGAGACGTTGAGCCGCATGGCCAGCTCCTCCTGGGACCAGCCATTTTTCTTTCGCAGTGAGGAAATTTTTTCAGCTAAAATCATGGGGATTCCTCCGATACTGTTATTTTTTCGGTTTTCCTGAGATTATTTTAGCAGAAAAAGCGGTTGACAACCACCAATTGCGCTTGAAAATCTGTCAACTGGCGGTTGCAGCGGCAAATTTTTTACATTTTCTCTTCAGAGGGTCACGATCTCGTCAGCCAGAAAGGCAGCCTCCTCCGGATCGTGAGTGATGAGCAGGATAGTCTTGCGGGCCTTCAATTCCCGAAAGATCTCCATAACGTCCCGTTTCCGGGTTTCGTCCAGTCCCTGAAAGGGCTCGTCCATCAGAAAAATATCCCCATCTCGGCAGAGCGCCCGTGCCAGCGCCGCCCGTCGGCGCATTCCGCCGCTGAGGCTGTCCGGCCGGGAATGGAGTTCTTCTCCCAGTCCTAAGCGTTTGAGCCAGACTTCCCCGCCGGTTCCCGTTACTTGGGCGTTCTGCAGAACCGTCAACCCCGGAAACAGCCGGTCTTCCTGGAACACAGCGGACACAGTTTTGCCTTCCATGCCAGAGACCGTGCCGCCGTCTGCCTGCTCCAGCCCCAGCAGGATGCGGAAAAGAGTGGTTTTTCCCACCCCTGACGGTCCCATCAGCGCCGTCAGGCTGTTGTCGGGAAAGGTGTGGGTGAATCCGTCCAGCACCCGCTTTTCCCCAAAGCTCTTGGTCAGACCGGTCACAATGATGGGCATGAGGAGTCCTCCCTTCCAGCGCGGCCCTTGGCCAGCCGCAGCACCAGCTTTTCTACCAGCAGGCTCAGCAGGATGGTCACAGCGGTCCAGCAGAATACGTCCAGCGTCTCCAGGTAAACCTTGGCGTCCCGGAGCATGGTCCCGATGCCCGTCCGCGGCAGAGCCAGAACCTCCCCGGCGATCCCGGCCTTCCAGGCGAAGCCTACGGCAGTGGACACCGCTGTCCGGAACAGCGGTGCGATCGAAGGCAGGTAGCAGAGACGAAGGGTCTTCCACCGAGAAAAACGGTAGACTCGGGCAACCTCCAGCAGCGCCCGGTCCGCGTCGTGGATGCCGTTGTAAACGCTCATATACACCGGAGGGAACACCACCAAAAAGGAGACGAACACCGAAAGATTGTAGGATTTGATCCAGACCAGAGCCAGAATGACAAAGGAGGTGACCGGCGCCGCCTTGACCACCGCCAGCATGGGACTCAAAAGAGCATGGACAGCGGAATACCGTCCGCCTGCGGCCCCCAACAGGGCGCCTGCCGCCGTTCCGATAAGATATCCCAGAAAGACCCGGCCGAAAGAAATGCCGATGGTCCGCCAGAATTTTCCGGTTCCGGCCAGTTCCAGCAGCCGCTTTCCCACAGCAAACGGGGAGACGGCCAGCAGCACATTGTCCAGGGCTAGGCAGACCGCCTGCCAAAGGGCAAGCCAAAAAACGGCGACGAGGAGTTCTCGCGCCGTTTTGAAGCAGAATCGTTTGAATCGGTTATCGGGTGTAGTAGAAGTCCTCACTGGGGATCGTCCCTCCGATAGTTTGGGGATTGTAGTCGAACAGCACCTGCAGGAAATCGCTCAGGGCAGCCTTCATCTCGTCCCCTTCCAGGCAGACAATGTTGCAGTATGGGATGGCCTTTTCTGCGACAGCTGCCTTGATCAGGCCGTATTCCTCGGAAAGAGCAGCAGCTTCGGCGGGGTTCTCATTGACATACTGCGCAGAGGCGGCATACTGGTCCAGGAAGGCGTTGACTGCTTCCGGATTGGCCTCCACATACTCGGTCCGGCCGATGATCACGCCCATGGGCAGCTTTTTCGAGGTAGCCTTTTCCCATTCGGCCGACAGGTCCAGGGCAATGGAAACATCCTGGTTCTGCATGGTGACGGTGGTCACGAAGGGCTGCGGCAGCACGGCGACGGCGGTTTCAGCGGAGGCGATGGCGGTCGCCGCGTCGGCATGTTCGGTCTTATAGTCGATGGTGACGTCGGTCTCCGGATCGATGCCGTTCTGTTTGAGCAAGTATTCGAAGACATACTGGGCAGTAGTGCCCTTGCCGCTGGAGATGATGGTCTTGCCATTCAGGTCAGCCAGGGACTTTACATCCTCGCCTTTGGTCACCAGATAGAGCACGCCCAGAGCGTTGACGCCCAGGACCTTTACCCCGCCGCCGGTCTTGTTCCAGAGGGTGGCCGCCAGATTTGAGGGAACGGAGGCAATGTCCAGCTCGCCGGTGGAGATTTTGCTCACCACTTCCTCTGCCGCACCCGCCAGGGTGAAGGTGTAGGGGCTGGAGTCCATGGCGTCGCTGCCATCCATCATTTTCAGCATGCCAAGGCCGGTGGGGCCTTTCAGGCCGGCAATGCTCATGGCCACATCCGGGATGGAGTCGCTTGCTTCGCTGCTTTCCGGAGCGGAGGCGGGCTCGGAGGAACCCTCTGAAGAGACATCCGAGGCAGTCTCCAAGGCGGAAGAGCTTTCCGGGAGGGAGGAATTGGCACTTCCGCCGCATCCGGACAGAACGGTTGCCGCCATAACGGCAGCGGTGAAAAGGGCAAGTAATTTGTTGCGTTTCATTGATTTTCCTCTTTTCTATGTTGCTGAATCTTGCAGGAGCGTATCCTTTTGGGAACGCTCCAATTTGTCCCAGTCGATCTGCCAGCAGTTCCGGGCCTTTCGACAGATGATCCCCTCCCCTTCCAGCTTTTCGATGACCCGGTAGAGGGAGGCGCGTCCCATCCCCAGGGTATGGCCCAACCGGGCAAGGGGCTCCACCGTTACGTCCGGTCCTTCTCTGCGGAGGTGGAGCAGATAGAGCCGGAGTTTTTGCTCCGCGGTAGAAGCGGAAAACAGGTCGATCTTCCAGTTGAGAAACCGGATGCGGTCGGTAAGAAAAGTCAGGTAGCTGCGGTTGACGGAAAAATCCTCGGCAAAGATGGCGGCGAGCTCCTGTTCCCCTATCAGAACCACGCTGGAATTTACCGCCGCCGAAATCTCGGTGATATGGGAGCTGTAGCCGGTAAAAATGGTGGAAACACCGAACATGGAGCCAGGATAAAGCTGGTTCAGCAAAGCGCCTCCGGCACTGCGCACCGCAAGGCGGCCTTCTGTGACAATTCCCAGGCGGCGCAGGTATCCGTCCAGGACCTGGCCCCGGGAAAGGCTCCGGAATTCTATCCGGCCGTCCAGCAGCGTCTCTATCTGTTCCAAAGAAAGCTCCCGGAACAGCGGAGAGGCCGCGCAGGCTTTTAGCCAGGAGGGGGATTTCGCCGTCTGAATCATGGAGATCAGCCCTTCCGTTTTTTTCGGCGGATACGCCCTGTCCGCGCATTCGCCGTCACAAGGAAAAAGTGTATCGTTTGGTACATTTATATCATACTCCTTTTGCGCGCAGTTGTCAAGAATATAAAAGACAAATTTTGTATATTTTCAGAAGCGGCAAAGAATCGGCCAGCTAGAAAGTTTGGGAAAATCGTGCTTTTGGGGGAAAAGTATGGTATAATAATCTCAAGGATTTTTCCTTGCGGAAAAGCGAAGCCCGCATCCGGGGCCTTTGGGGTCTGGCGGCCCTTCTTGAGAATATTGAGAATATGGTATTGTTGCGCTGCGGCAGCCGCGCGATCATAAAACAGCAGTTTAAAAGGGGAATCACACATGGCAGACATCGTGCAGCAGACAAAAGAAAATGCGCTGGGGACGGAGCCGGTCGGCAGGCTCATCATAAAAATGGCCCTGCCGACGATTACGGCCCAGATAATCAACGCCCTTTACAATATCGTGGATCGGATCTACATCGGGCGGCTTCCCGGCGAAGGAAAGCTAGCCCTCACCGGGCTGGGTATCACCTTCCCCATCATCATGATCATCTCCGCCTTTGCGGCGCTGGTGGGGATGGGCGGCGCGCCTCTGGCAGCGATCCGCATGGGAGAGGGAAACCAGAAGCAGGCGGAAAAAATTCTGGGGAACTGTCTGGCGGCGCTGTGCGTACTGTCGGTTGTGCTGACGCTGGTTTTCCTGCCGACGAAAACCGTGCTGCTGCAGTGGTTCGGCGCGTCGGAAAACACCATGCCCTATGCCAATGATTATCTGGGGATCTATCTGCTGGGAACGGTGTTCGTGCAGATTTCCCTGGGGATGAACGCCTTTATCACCGCCCAGGGGTTCGCTACGACCTCTATGCTCACCGTTTTGATCGGTGCGGTAACCAATATCGTGCTGGATCCGGTCTTCATTTACGGCTGCGGCATGGGTGTGCGCGGCGCTGCGCTGGCCACCATTACCGCCCAGGCGGTCTCCTGCGCCTGGGTGCTGCGGTTCCTCTTTGGGAAAAAGACCCGGCTGAAGATCCGGCGGAACAGCCTACGGCTGGAGGCGAAAACGATGCTGCCGGTACTGGGGCTGGGGCTCTCCCCCTTTATCATGCAGTCTACCGAAAGTCTGGTGCAGATCACCTTTACATCCGGGATGAAGCAGTACGGAAATGACGACTATGTGGGCGCCATCACGGTGCTGATTACCTGCATGCAGGTGATCCTGATGCCCGCCTCGGGGCTTTCTCAGGGTTCGCAGCCCATCAGCAGCTATAATTACGGCGCCAGGAAGTTTGACCGGGTGCGGAAGTGCTTTAAGCTCACGTTGATCTCCTGCATCGCCCTAGAGGTGGCGGCCTGGGCCTTTGTGATACTTTTCCCGTCGGCGCTGATCCGGCTGTTCAACAACGATCCCGCCCTGCTGGACATCGGCATTTACGGCATCCGGATTTTCATGTTCGGGCTTTTGGTCATGGGGATCCAGAACGCTTGCCAGTCCACCTTCGTTGCGCTGGGACAGGCGAAAATCTCCATGTTTTTGGCGCTGCTGCGGAAGATCATCCTTTTGATCCCCATCGCGCTGGTCCTGCCCAGGATTTTTCAGGCGACGGGCATGTTCGGGCTGAGCGGGACCGACGGGCTCTTTTATGCGGAGCCCATCGCCGACGTGCTGGCCTCTCTGACTACGGGAACCATCTTTTTCTTCTACAGCAAAAAGCTGCTGAAGCCCGTGGAACCGGCGGAAAACGGGCCTTCTTTTTCCTGAGGGGAACGTTTCGGAAATATTCACAATTGATTCACAAAACCGCTAGGAATCTGGAAGGTTTCTGTGACACAATAAGGATAGGTTAGAAGGGAAGGGAATGTGCTGTGCCCCGTTTTTTTACCGGACCCATTTCCGGGAATCGGACGGTCGTCACCGGCGAGGACGCCGCCCATATTACGAAATCCCTCCGTCTGCGGCCCGGGGAGGCGATCACTCTCTGCGACGGGAGCGGGTTTGACTACGAAGGAGTGATCGTCTCCACCGGCGCCGAGGTGATCGTCGAGATCCGGGAGAAGTGTGCTGGATGCACTGAGCCGCGGGCGAAAATCACTCTTTTTCAGGCGTTGCCCAAGGGTGACAAGATGGAGTGGATCATTCAGAAGAGCGTGGAGCTGGGGGTTTACCGGATCGTCCCCGTTCTGACCAGCCGCTGTGTTTCCCGTCCCGATGGGAAAAGCATGGCGAAAAAAGTTGAGCGGTACAATAAAATTTCCGCCGAGGCAGCGAAGCAGTCCGGGCGAGGGATTCTTCCGGAGGTCGCCGGGCTGGCAACGCTGGAACAGGCGGTGGAGATGGTCCCTGGAAAAGGGATCGTATTCTATGAAAAAGGCGGGGCGAGGCTTCCAGAGCTGGTCGGACCGGCAGATACGGAACTGGGAGTTTTCGTCGGCAGCGAAGGCGGTTTTTCACCGGAGGAGATCGCTCTGCTGCAGGGGCGTGGGATACGCCCGGCCACACTGGGAAAACGAATTCTCCGGTGCGAAACGGCGCCAATCTGCGGGCTTTCCATTTTGCTGAGCCTGCTGGGGGATATTTAAAGGCTTTTAAGCCCAAATCAAGGTGAAAGGACTGATTTTACATGAAAAAAGGTTTTTGGGTTTCTCTTCTGGCGGGTGCGGCCGCAATCGCGGCTGCGGCGGTCGCGGTGACGGTGTTCATCCGCAAAAAGAGCAAGGCGCTCTCCGAGCACCTGGATTATGACCCCGATGAATACTTCGAAAACGATGAAGATGGTGAATGCTGCTGCGGTGAATGCGGCGAAGGGGAGGACTCTGATTGCTGCTGCGAAGAAGAAGAGACCATTCCGCTGCATCCGGACGAAACGGCGGCGGTGGAGTCGGAAGCCATTCCTGACGCTGATCCTGCCGATTACGGCGAAGATAAAGAATAACAGAAGATCTGTAAGCGTGAAAAAACCCGCACCGGCTTGTGCCCGGCGCGGGTTTTTGTGATCAATCGTGGAAAAAGAGCGGAAGCTTTTCCAGATAAAAGATATCCTTGCGGTCGGCGGCGTCGCCTTCTGCGAGGACTGCGGCCTGCCCTACGATTTTTCCGTCGGCCTTTTCGACCAGGGTTTCCAGGGCTTTCAGGGATTCGCCGGTGCTGATGACATCGTCGATGATCAGCACCCGCTTGCCGCGGAGCATGTCCACCTCGTCGCGGCCGAGATACAGCTTTTGGGTGTTCTGGGTGGTAATGGAGTTCACGGTGACCTCGATGGGATCAATGGTATAGACCTTGACGCTTTTGCGGGCCACGACATAAGGGATTCCCATCTGGCGGGCCATTTCGTAAGCCAGGGGAATGCCTTTGGATTCTGCGGTGATGAGGACGTCGCAGAGAGGGGCGATTTTCGTGAGCTCCTTGGCGCAGGCGACGGTCAATTCTACGTCGGAAAACATGATAAACGCAGCGATGTCCATTTTATCGCTGACGGCGCAGAGAGGAAGCTGGCGGGTGAGGCCGGCTACCTTGAGGGTGTAATACTGCTGCATAGGGCGCCTCCTTAGCGGAAGGATGTTTTTTATGGAGTGGTATCAAGAACGCATAAGCGTGTTGGGGCGCGGAGGGGAACCCCTTGATAGGGTTCCCCCACGCCGGGACATCCCACCGGGATGTCCCGGCTCCCCCTTCTGATCTTCTTTGGGAAGTCTTCCAGGGGGCGGCGCCAGCCTTTTTCAAAAGGCTGATGCGAAAACTTTCTTTTTGTTTCTGGAATGTGCGACAAAAATTGGAGCGGGGCACGCCGTTAGCCGGGAGGCCAAGCAAGGAGACGGCCTGCCAGAACGTGGAAGTGAAGGTGGCCGACGGTTTGGCCGCCGTCCTCTCCGCAGTTGGAGACGACACGGTAACCATGGTCCAGGTTCAGTTCCCGGGCAAGCTTGGCGATGACCGCGTAAATTTTGCCGACAACGGCGCAATTTTCCGGGGTGATGGCATCAGGGCCGGTAATGTGGGCCTTGGGGATCACCAGAAAGTGGGTCGGAGCCTTGGGGTCGATGTCGTAAAAGGCAAGGACGTCCTCGTCCTCATAGAGCTTTTTGCTGGGGATTTCCCCGGCAATGATGCGGCAGAACAGACAATCCATTTTCAATCCTCCTTTCTGCATATCTAAGGACTTTTTATTTTTGCGTCATGGTTTGAACCAGTTGCGGCAGCAGAGCCATGGCTTCGTCGACCATAAAGGGATCGCCGACGCCTCCCATGGCGGAATCCGGGCGGCCGCCGCCGTTGCCGCCGGTCTTCTGGCAGACGGATTTGATGATCTTGCCGGCGTGAACGCCCGCTTTGACAGCCTCGGGACCAGCTACGCAGTAGAAATTCTGCTTTTCCGCGTCGCCGCCGCAAAGGAGGGCACAAACCGCGGGTTCGTTGTCGCGGAGTTTGTCGCCCATGGTGCGGAGCATTTCAGGATTGGTGCCGCTCATGGACGCGCTCAGCAGGACGACGCCGCCGATGCGCTGGGCGTTCTGGAGCAGCTCGGAAATCTTGCCGCTGGCCAGCTTGCTGTTCAAGAGGGCGATCTCCCGATCCTTGTCCTTGACCTCGGCAGCCAGGGTCTCGCAGCGCTTGACCAGTTCGGAGGGGCTCTGGAGCTTCAGGACGGCGGAGGCCTGGAACAGCGTG
>CAJMLQ010000104.1 GCA_905214265.1 uncultured bacterium | reverse complement strand
GGACCCTTCGTCCTGAATTCCCGTACAATCGAAAGCGCCGGTGCCGGAGCGGTAGCCAGCGCAATACCTCCGAAAACAAAGGCCAGATAGACGGGAACGTCCGAAATCCAAAAGACGACTCCAAAGACCAGTGATACCATTAAAAATGTGCCCAGAGACTGCGTCAGCGTTGTGATCACAATGGATCTTCCGGACTTTTTGATCTTTCTCCAGACCAATTCCGTGCCGATCATCAATCCCACGCCGCATTCCAGAATATGCAGAACGCTTTCATACCAAACGGCGTCGAGAAGCGCGTCATTCATCAAAGCAAGGGCGTGAGGTCCTAATACCATCCCTGCTATCAACCACCCTAAAATGGAGGGTAGCTTCAGCTTTGCTACCAGCTTACCTACTAAAAATGCGATCAAAACTGCGGCGATCAACCGAAAAAGCATTCCGATCATTGATGATTTCCCCTTTCCGCAATTCCGTACAACATAAAATCCACCAGCTTTGCCAGCCTCTCCTCATGGTCCATCATAATGGTTTGAAAATCCTTTCCAGCGTAGGCTGGACTGCTGTAGTAGCCGTTGAACATTTCCTGCATCATTTCGTAATAGTCCAACGCATCCGCTTCCGTGATTCCTTGCCGCAGCGTCAACCCGGACAAGACCGATTGGTAGATTTTTTTGTTGAACGCATCGAATTCCCGCTTGCAGTCCCTGATCTTGTCGGCCAGTTCCTCCGGCGGCTGAAGTACTGCTTCAAAAAAAATGCGGGCGCACAAAGGATGCTCCGCAAAATACTGAAAGCGAAGTTCCATGCAAATCTGCAGGTTTTCTATCTCCGCCTTTTCCCGCAGATACGCCATCAGACTAGCAAAGCATTGACTAACACAGGCAAGATATAACGCGTTTTTCCCGCTGAAATTGTGGTAGAAGAGGCCCTTGGAAATTCCTCCTTCGCTGCAGATCGCATTCAGAGTCGTCCCCGCGTAGCCTTTGGTGCCAAATTCCTGCATTGCCGCCTTGATAATCCGTTCTCTTGTCAGACTGGTTCGTTCCTCTTGTTTCATGAGCATCAACCTCGAACTAAAAATATAGACCGATCAGTCTATATTATACAATAATAGACTGATCGGTCAATTAATACTTCATGAATTTTTTATTAATAAAACGGCCAATTGGCTCCGCGCTCACCGTTCATAGCCTTATACAACCAGTTCCACATCTGGAAGCGGATCAGCTGACCGGAAAGCTTCTCCCTATTTCCCATCATGATAAGCGGATAAACTTTCTGGTATTCTTCAAAAACCTGCTGGATACAGTCCTGATCGCGGGGGGTACGCTCCAGTTCGCAAAGTCCCCGCGCATAGACCTCACCCGCCCGTTCAGAACCCAGTACCTCTCCCAATGTTACCATTCCAAAACGGCGGATCGAGTCCTCCGGCCAATGCGTAAAATGGGAAAAAGCAAGATAGTTCAGTAGAGTGGGGATATGCTGGGGTGTTACCTCACCTTGGATGACTACTCCTTCAAACCCAACTTTCCAAGCGCACAGGCAACCTTCTTTGATACTGCTGATAGCCAGCTCATACCGTGGAATATGACACCACTGGCTCCCTTGATGGAGATAACCAACATTGTGCTGAGATGGAGGAGTAAGACCTTCCGGCCAACGCTCTGTGCTGACCGACGGCGTGCCGTCCTCCCAAAAGTGATACAGCGGGAGCGGTGTCTGATGGATCATTCCCGTCAAGGACCATTGTACTGTATGTTCTGGGTGGGCTTGAAAGATAGAGGGGCGTTGGCAATGCATTTGAGGGGTGTACATCAAATCTGTGGCATCAGGAGCCCCACCTGGAACAAATCCGCAGTAAGTTGCCCAAGTAATCAGTAGTTCTTTGGCGTTGTTTTCCTGAATCTTTTTTGCAGCATTAAAAGCTGCTTCATAGCCTAGTTTTTGAAAATGGAAAAATTCTGAGTCTCCATCCTGCCTGTGCTCATACTTTTCCCTGCAGGATGGGCAGAAACAACGGAAAAAATCACCATTTTCCAAATTGCAGCCGCCAATTTCAAAGGTGCGGAACAACCACTCCATTCCCTCTTGGATCCATTCCGCGAATTGAGGATGAGATGGACACAACGAATGGACCTGTCCATCCTCTCGGATCCATTCTGGAGCAATTGCTGCCCGTTGCGGCTGGTCACGCAGAAGCGTATCCAGATTATAGGGATGCTCCCCTTCATAGTAGACTCCTCCGTATTGGGAGGTCCCCACACCGGGCATGATTCGAACGCCTTTTTCGGCCCCATAAGAGGCGACTCGTTTTGCCCCTTCTATGCCATGGTGGGAATCTCTGAGGAATCCCCAAATCGCGATCCCTTCAATACCGATGTCAGCGGCGAAATCCGTGAGCCTTCGGTAATCTTCCACGAAGGTATCCGGTTTTTTCAAATAGCGGTTTTGACATCCAAAATTCATAGTACCCGGATCATCGAGAACCCAGTTTGTACTATGGTCCCATGTCCAAAAATAGGAATGGGGAAGTTTCGGAACTGGCCTTGTCAGCTTCATAAAGTTCTCCTTATTTTCAAAATGTCCAAGAATTCAAACACCCTTTACCAGACTTCTGCGATACCAACACAAGTTCTTCCGTCTTCACCCAGAGCGGTATAACAGATGCGGCGGCTGTCCGGAGAGAATTGCGGATGAGGATGACACGGATGGGACCAATCCGTTTTGACCTGAGCCACGACCCGTTCCGTCCCATCGGAGAGATCAATGAGAATCACCTGGCTATATTCACCCGGCTGCTGCGTATCCGCCGCCAGGAAACGGCCATCTGGCGAGCAGGCCACGTGCCAATAGGGAAATCTGGAGGCAATGCTCCTCCCCTCGCCGGTGTCCAAGTCCACATACCACACACCCTTGGGAAGGACCGCTGCACGGGTATACTTGACAAAGTAGATTCCTTTACCGTTTGGCGCCCAGGATTCATGGCCACAGGGTTCCCCATTTGCGCCGCACGCATCCAGTCTCTGCCGAAAAAGATTGCGCGCGCTGTGTGTGTCATACTCTGCCATCCAAAGACGGTTGGTAATATAATCGCAGGCACCTTCGTGACTGAAAAACATCTGACTTGGATTACGTGGGTTGAGCATACAGTGATTGGCCTGATGAAACGGCGCCGGAAAGGAAATCCGACAGAATTCCTCGATCTGCCCAGTTTGGAGGTCCAGCCGGTTGATACTGGTTTTCCCCTCCTTGGTCTCCCAGTAAAGGCTCAGATACCGTCCGTCAGCAGTCAGACTAGGCGGGCCGTCTAGCTGGAAGCAGGCCTCTCCCTGCCAAACCCGTTCCATTTTTCCAGTACGGATCTCCGTACGGCAGACCTCGTGTTCTAAGACCTGGTACAGAAATCCATCTTGTACAAGATACCGCGGCCAGATAGCTTGATTGGTTAAAAAGCGTGACTCGCCTGTTTGGACGTCCGTCAAATAAAGAGATCCGCCCGGTGAAAAATTTCGGTCCTCCAGTTTCATCAGGACCAGGTGATCCGCATCCGCCCAGCAATTTGCCGTAAAATAGCCATGAACTACATCCGCATCCGGCAGAGAGAAATAAGTCTGCCAGATACCCGTCTTGTCACAGAGTTTCGTTTCACGGCGCATAGGATTCCTTCTTTCCGCCATAGGCGTTATTTCTTTCCGAATTGAAATGCCAACCTCAAAAGCAGCTCTTCGTTGCGCTTGATTTCCAAGCGGTCTTCCTTCGTCCATGCCCAGGGGCGGAAGGCCCGCTCATTTGCCGGCCATGGCTGAACGCTGACGTCTGCCCGCAGATTCTCCCGGCCGATCTGCTCAAACAGTGCCGGCGCTTTCTCCATGGAGCTGTTAGCGATGAGGACCAGTCGTTTGTCCAGCCCTCCTTCCACCAGCTGTGCCACCGTCATCTGCCCGGCATTGACACCGCGAAGACAACGCGTGTTGTTCAGCGCTGGAATCATCTTACTGAAATCACCGCAGGAGTGGATGGTCAGTCCGCCCAGGGCCTCTCCGATTCGGAGATGGTAGGGCTCGTAAAACTCCCGATAATAATCTGCGGAAACCATGACCATGCTGTCTGCTGAAAGGGTCGCGCCGGTTCCCGGGGGAACCCAATCCCATCCGAATAGATGCGTCCCGACGAAATTCTCCGGCCCAATAGTCTTTTCCTGGGCTTTCCAAAACAGCAGAAACGCCTCCGACGTCAGAGAGAGCAGCCGATCATAAGCATCCGGCTCCAGATAGGCTGCCGCCAGCAGATTGTCATATCCCCAAAGCTGGGCCGCCACGTCTACAGGTCCCTGCATATCCACCACGTGGACAGGAAGCTGCCCCGCTGTCTCCTCCACAAAATAGGCCTGCATATCCAGCCATTCCTGGGCGATGGACCCCGGCCGGATCGTGGGCTCCGGCAGTGCTGC
The DNA here is from genome assembly GCA_905214265.1 of uncultured bacterium. Classification (GTDB taxonomy): domain Bacteria; phylum Bacillota; class Clostridia; order Oscillospirales; family Ruminococcaceae; genus Merdivicinus. The sequence goes on along the minus strand of CAJMLQ010000104.1, from coordinate 5,845 downwards.
GACCTCTTCCGCAGTATTTACAAGCCGCTCACAGCCGTGATCGTTTCCCATAACGATCTCCTGGGCGCCGAACAGGTTGGGAATCGTCGCCTGACGGCATCCTGGAAACAAGGCCGGGATAAAATCATCCTGAAAGATGCCTCGGTAAAGGAACTCGTCCAGGGACCGCATCAGCCGCTCCTCCGCCGTGTCCACCGAGTCATAGTAAGGGATGGTGACCGGCGAGGCGACAAAGGGGAGCCGGTCCAACGGAGCCTCCCCCTGCCACAGCCGACGCCAGCGCTCCTTGCTTTTCTCGATTCTCTCCGGAGGGTACAGTTCCTGAATTGCAGCCAGTTTTCTTTTTACAACATCTCTCATCGTGTGCCTCCATCTGCATCTCCGGAATCGGACAGGCTGCACAGCAAAACACAGCCATGAGCTGGAATCTCGACCTCTGTATCCCCAAGGTTCGGAATTTCGCGCTTCCGGATGGTGTCTGCCGATTCAAAAACCACTCCAGCTTTTTCCTGAAGCCGTTGATCACGGATGCACACCCTCTGGGGGACCGCCGTCCAGTTGGCGAGGACGACGCCTATCCGCCGATCCGGCGACTGCCAGACGGCGTGGAACACTGCCGGAAGGCTGCGGTGCCGGGACTGGTACTCCCATTCCACCGTGGGGATTCCGCTGACTTCTGCTGGGCGCTGCATTCTGCCGAATACCAAAAATGGCTTTCCTTCAGTCCGCCGCAGTGCGTTGACACTTCGGATCATTCGCAACGCTGCTTTGTTGTCCTCTACATGGGGTTCCCAAAGCGCCCAGTTGTCCGTGTCCTGATCCAGCAACGTGCCATCTCCTCGCATCACTCCGCCTGGGATTGCACCCCAAACACAGTTGAGGGCATTGCGCACGACAAGATGATACGGCTCTGGCGCATTCCCCATCATCCCCTGCAAAACGACGCACTCGTGGAACAGGTACTGATAGATGGGAATCCGATCGTTTCCGTAACCAATGGGATTCACACGAAGCTCGGTTTCCTGAAACAGCGGCAGGCTGGTCTCATTGAGCCCAGATTCCGCTGAATGGACGACGGTGTGGATTCCCCGCTTTCCGGCAACGTCCTGCATGTCTGCGACCAGCCGTTGCATCGCTTGATTCATCCAGCGTCCCGGCAAGCTGGGGTGTCCGTGTTCGGATGAAAAGCAAGGGAAGGCAGTGCAGCCGTTGTTCTGATCCAGAAATTGGATAGACTCCATTCCCCAGTCCACCAGCCGGGAAACGATCTCCAGGCAGGTTCTGCGCATTCGTTCACTTCCCACGCAGCCGAGGTAGCTGGAACGGAAGGATTCGTCCCATCGCTCCCGCCGGTAAGAGCCGTCAGCCTCCCGGCAGATACCGCTCCATGCGTCGATCTGGTCCAGATAATCCCGACCATCGTAACCACTCCAATCGTGGTCGTAGGCATACCGGGTGCCGCTGCAGAAGCTACCTGTATGCCAGCCGTGCTCTTTTGCCAGCTGAATAAAATGCCGCATAGATTCTTCGCCGCCTAAGGGAGGAAAGCAGTCGGGGTACACCCAGGGTCCCACCTTCTCCCATCCCATCAGGATCACTGCCAAGGGAGAATCCACTGCGTCCGACAGCTTTTCCAGCAACGGGATACATTTTTCATATGGAAGGAATTCTTCCACCGGCGTTGGGGGTCCGCAGTCCAGAACCCCTCCGGGACGGATCGTGACATAGACCGGGGAGTCCAGGAGCCAGGCAGGAACGTTTTTCTTCTTCCAAAGCGGAAGGAACCACTTCTGCTGAAGGCTCCATTCCCGATAAATGTCCGTGGCATCGTACCAGTCGCCGGTAAAGGAGGTGGTCAAAACGTCATATTCCAGGGTGCGGGAGCCGTTTTGCGGCCAGTCCCCCACATGAGAAATGCCAAACCGGATTCCCGGTTCCCGGTGAAGCGCCAAGAACCGTTTCAATCCGCCTTCCGTGTCATTGCATGCGACGTAAAAACCTGCTCGATCGTTGTAATATGCCATGTACTGGGCATATTGCATCCCCGGATAGTGATTGCAGTCCCACTCCCGAGAGCAGAATTCCCATGCCTTATAACTGTCCGGACGGAGCCTGTGGTTGGTAATACTGCCGCCGTACCGCAGGTCGCCGGTCAGAAGCTGCCCGCTGCCATAGCCGTGGGGAAGGACGATCGATTCGGTGCGTTCCTCCCCACCCAAGTCATAGCGGCAGACGAGGAAGGGATACTGCATGTCGGCAATTCGCAGGCCGGCCTGATTGTCTACTCGGACTTTCCAACGGGCGAACCGCTCCTCTGGATCCGCCTCCACGCTGCACCAAACGGTGAGCGGCAGACCTGCCAGTTCCTGAAAGCAGGCTGTCCAGCCTTTCCCGGAAGGACTCTCAGAGACTTCGGTCTTCCCCGCGTCAAAAGAGGTCAGCAGCCGGTACCGATTTTTCTTGTCATAGAAACCCAGCTGAAAAACTGGATGCCCCGATTCAGATGCGATAAATTCCTGAGGTACAGACTTCGGCTGAAACGAAACAAGCCGCAGCGTGCTTTTCTCAAACAGTAGCACCTCGCCTTTTGTTTCTAGCCGGATATTTTCTTCTGCCATATCGATTCCTTTCCGGCATCACTGCCCGGCATCTTCCTCAGCCAGCGAAACTTCCATTCCAACCAGCGCATAAGGGGGAATCGCTACATACACCCGGTTCTTTTCAACACGCACCGGAATTCCGGTGGGGGCCCCCTCCAGGTCAACCGCTGCAGCAGTGCGGACTTTCCGGAGGAAGGTCAGCTCGGCTTCCGCCTGGTTTCCATTAATTTCATAGAACCGGACCAGGAGCTTTCCACCTTCCGTCTGAGTCACAGAAGATACCAGCGCGTCCTTGCATTGGAAGGAGAACAGGGAATCCGAAGCCGGCAGATCTCCCGGATGTATATAGCCGCTCTGGGTAGGCATTGAATGATTACAGTCGTAGGCCATCTCACACAACGATTTGACGTCCCGATTTTCCACTGCGACAAACTCCACGATCTTATGGATCCCACGTTCCGGATACGGGTCCGGATTGGGAGCCGTGTGAATCAGAGTGGCGTTCAGAGCCTGGTCAGCGCATCGGTATCCATACTTGCAGGTGCTGATCAGGGCTACAGAGCTTCTCTGTCTGCTGATCGCGGCGCCGAACTGCAGTCCCGGCATATCCAGATGGAGTGGCCCTCGGGCCTGTACGCCACCGGGGACGTCAAACAGATAGTGCTGGATCTCATATCCCACTGGGAAGTGATAGACCAAGACCGGGATCTGTCCGCCGGTGCGGGTCTCCTCATGCCAGTCCACCTCCCACTCATACCGTACTCCACGGGCATGGGCATCCAGGGAAACGGTTGCTTTGACCGTAGAATTTCGCACCTTATATTCTGCGGTGAAACTTTGCCGCAGTGTACCGGAGGTCAGTGGATGAATCGAGATGAGCTGCAGCTCCGAATGGAAGTCGGTGTACTTGCCGATGGCCCAAGCGCTGGAGCTGCTCCGTTCCGCCTCGATGCACTGCAGTCCGGCTGATTTCCCGGCTGCGATCAGCTCTTCACCCGTCTGAAGGTCGCGCAGGGAGACCATCCGGCCGTTTTGATAATCAAATTCCGCACGAATCAGCTCATTTTCCAGTACAAATGGCTGAGCGGCAGGATCCCGGTAGGAATCCTTCTGGTAGTAGATTCGGTATTCCTGGGGTTCCCCTTCCCGGATGACAAAGGTGGTGTATCCGCATGAGGGAACCGTACAGTCCACCAAAACCCGAACGTAATGGTGATCCCAGAAAAACTGCTGTGTCTGATCCAAGAGCTGAAGCGCCATCGGACGGCCCCCCATATCCTCCGCCATCAGATCACGCAGGTCTCCTGTCCAGTCCCACAGGGTGACTTCCACCGGTTCCCGACGTGGATGAGCGCTGGGGTTAAACACATGGCAGACTCGGGTTTTTCCAAGGCCACGCTCCGGATTGGGCACGCCTGCAAAATAAGTGAGCCCATACCCGGTTCCACTGCCTTCCGACTGAGAATCCGGATCCTCCTCTGCGGCGATGCAGGAGGTGTCAATGCGATCGGTGATCGCTTGCATGGCCTTCCCATACTGGGTATTGGCTACTGCCATTGCCTCTTGAAACAGACCCATCGCGTACTCACGGCTATCCTGCATATTGGAGCCAGGCAGAATGTCATGAAAGTGGGTAAAGAGCACCTTCTGCCAAGCATTTTCAAATTGCCTGCTACGATATATCGTACCATAGTACTGCGCGGATAACGCATTGAGCTGTTCCGCGTCATGAAGGGCGCTTTCGCACCGGCGGTTTCCCAGCTTGATCCGGCTCTGGGTAGTATACCATGGTACAGAAACTGGACAAGCTGATCGCAGACAATCAGCGTGCTCAGTATAAAGAACAGGAAATGGAAATCACCATCCGGGAATCCATGCTGCAATTCATGCAGTCCACAATCAATCCGCATTTTCTCTATAATACTTTGGAAATCATCAATTCCTACGCGATTTTGGAAAACAATCTGGAGATCAGCAGAATGGCCCGAAATTTGGCCGCCTTTTTTCGCTACAGCATCTCCAGTACCCAAAACAGCGTATCTCTGGCGGACGAAATCAAGCATACCCTGACGTATCTGGAGATTCAGAAAGAGCGGTTTGAAACGCTGCAGGTGGAGACCAACCTCAACGAAGCAAACAGCGGCAACATTCCCGCCGTCCGCTTAATGGTACAGCCTCTGGTGGAAAACTCCTTCCGTCACGGATATGACGCACACCTGCTGGCGCCTTCTTACATCGGAATCTTCGGCCGGGAAGAAGAGACACATTATGTTGTTTCCGTCTGTGACCATGGGGGCGGAATGAAGCCGGAACAGGCCGCAGAGTTTGAAAAAATTTTTTCCTCACTGTCCGACGACACGTTGGAGACCAACGCGCAGATAATGCAGCGGATGCAGCACATTGGACTATGGAACGTCCACTACCGAATGCGGTTAACCTTTGGGGTACCCTATGGTCTTCACATCGTTTCTTCCGGCCAAGATGGGACGGTCATGGAAATTATCTTGCCAAAAGGAGGTTTGCAGGAACATGGAAAGCTCTAAAATTCGGATCCTGATCGCAGAAGATGAAAGGCTCTTTCGAAAAATGCTCGCACAGGTTTTGTCGGGTCATGAACAGGTGGAAGTAATTGCCGAGGCGGACAACGGAATATCCGCCTTCAACCTGATCATGGAGCATCACCCGGATATCGTAATCACGGACATCCGAATGCCTGGTATGGACGGAATCGAACTGATCCGACGGACTGCTGAATTTGGGGGCGACTGCAAATTCATCATTGTATCGGGCTATGCAGACTTCGAATATGCCAGAAGTGCGCTTCAACTCCAAACGGAGGAATATCTTCTGAAACCCATTGATCCCCAGGCTCTGCTTGCGAGCATCGACAAAATTTTAGCGCGGCAGAAGCAGAAGATGAAAGAAGAGGAAGCATACCGGCAGTTTCTTTGGAAGGGGTTGTCCCAGTGCACTGTGCTTTCAGAAAGCATCTGGGTGATGGAGCCGCCTCGCTTTGAAGAAGCCATGAACGGCATCCGACACCTGCTGGAAGAGGCAGATCCGGATGCCGGAAGACTGGTTCCCCATCTGCTTCGTGACCTCTTGGACTCCGTTGAAGACGATATCACGGCTCGCGCCCGAGCCGGCGGGCTGTTTCTGGTCCTTCCCGTTTGTCCTATGAAGATGGATTTCGAAGAATTCGACGCCGCATGTCGAGAAATCATGAACCTGTTGCGAGAAAAGCG
>CAJMLQ010000103.1 GCA_905214265.1 uncultured bacterium | reverse complement strand
CCCATTTCCCATCTGAAGCGGAAACGCCTCAAAATTTCCGGCATTGTTCAGATCATAGTTGTATTTCTTATCCCCCATAACGATCTGGACCTTAAGCCGCTTGCTGACGCCGCTCTGCTTCACCATGACATACCCCTGGCTGGCGTTACTGACGTCGATGACCGAACCACCTTTTGAAAAAACCTGCGTTCCCGGCGCAGTGTTTTCCACGATGGAAATCGTCCCGGTATAGGTTCCGCCGATTGCGGAAGAACCGAAATTTCCGCTGCCGGAGGCGGCGGAAAACGCAACGTTTTCCGCCACAATGTACTCCTCCGGCATTTCATAATCTACCGGAAGCCCCTCCGCCGCCAGATAGTCTGGATCCGACATCAAGGCTGAGGCAACTGCAGACTCGTCGAAGTCCGCCGCCTGATTTCCACAGGCGCCAAACGCCAGGCAGCAAGCAATCAACACTGCAGACAATTGGAATTTCTTCATGACATTTCAACCCTCACTATCCGTCATGAGCCGACACTGACTAGTCCCTCTGTTCCTGCCGGTTCCACTATACTGAGATGCGTCTCAACATCAACCGCGAACCCGGGGTAATTCTGAAAAAAGTTTTCTTTAAGCCTGCACAGTACCTGGTCGCCTACCGTTGCGTCTCCCAGCGGCATCATCAGCACAAACTGACTGGGGCTGTAAACCGAAACCGCATCGCCTTTCCGCAGACCGATGATCAGCGTTTCCTTCATCGCCTCCATCGCATCCCGCAGCAACCGTTCTGGCAGACTTCCTCCGTCCCGGCTCACAATCGAAACCAACGCGATGTAGAGAAACCGACCCTCCCGAAGCAGCGTGCGGGCCTGCAGGCGGTAAATATTTTTGAATACTTCATAATCACAGAAAAATGCGCCTAATAAGGTATCCGCTTCCCGCAGTTCTTCCTTAATCATGGACAAGTCAAAATCCGAAGTGTGGACTCGCTGGAGCATTTGCTGATAAATCGTCCGGATTTCCTCTGGAACGCCGGTACCTGCCTTGCGGAAAAACAGATCCGCCGCATCGTTATAGTGCTCCAATGCCTTTACCCAGTTTCCGCTGTCCAAATAAGCGCGGATCAGCAGTGCCTGGAAGGAGCTGTTCATCGGCTGAAGATTCACCGCCCACTGTGCCAGCCGCACGATTTCTTTCTCCCGGCCCAGTTTTCGGAGGGTTTCCGACGACAGAAGTACACCTTTTTCATAGATAGACAAGAAATGACGGTTTTTCTGAGCCGCCCACGAATTAAAGGCCAACCGGGGCAAAAATTCTCCCCGACATTGGGACAGTGCCATCTCCAATAAGCAAAGCCGGTTTTCGTCGTCCATTTCCGGCGCGGAGGCTTTCCGATAGTAAGACTCCATGTTTTCACAGTCTACGCTGCAAGGAATTCTCGGGTTCCAGATATAAGTTCCATCGGAGAAAATAATGAGATCCTCTTCCTTTTCCGTGACAAGCGTACGAAGCAGGTTCCGGCTCCGATAAACCAAATTTTTCAGAGCGTTGACCGGATTATTGCATTCTTCCTCATTCCAAAGAACTTCTACCAGTTTTTCCTGAAGAAAGGGATTTCCCCGGTTTAAGACCAGATATGCGATCAGCGTCCAAACCTTTTTCATCCGGCTGTCTGATGTTGTCACGGTCTGTCCGTTCCGGGACAGCGAAAAACCGCCCATCATTTGCACGCAAACCGGTTGGCTTTCCACACATTGATTCATGGAGCACGTACCCTCTCTTATCTCAATCCAGCCAAACGTCTTCGCATGACTATAAAGAGAAACTAGAAAAGAACCATTCTTTTCGGAAATATTTTACCATAATTTTCTCTTTTTTTCAAGAGGATTAGACAGATTTTTTGTATTAAAAAAAGTTACACATATAAAATCTCTTTTTACAAATCGTAAATTTTAGTCAAAAAATCAATAGCCCAACTATTTTTCAACAGTTGGGCTATTAAAAATCTCATCTTATCGCTGATCCAGCGGTACATACGGCTGCCGGGAGCCAATGCTCATATAGGACGGCCGGATGATCTTTCCGGCATTGACAATCTCCTCTATCAGATGTGCACTCCACCCCGCGATCCTTGCCATTGCAAAAACCGGTGTGAACAACTCGGCGGGAAGGCCAAGCATGTGGTAAACAAATCCGCTGTAAAAATCGATGTTGGCACTGACGCCCTTATAGGTTTTCCGCTCCTCGCCAATGACCTTGGGAGCCAGCATCTCCACCATCGAATACAGACGATACTCCTTGGTCAGTCCCTTCTCCTCCGAAAGGGATTTTACAAAGCCGCGGAAGATATCGGCGCGGGGATCGGAAAGCGAATACACCGCATGCCCCATCCCGTAAATAAGCCCGGAACGGTCGAATCCCTTTCGATTCAGCAGGCCGCGGAGATATTCCCGAACCTCGTCCTCGTCCTCCCAGTCCCGGATGTGCTCTTTCATATCCTCGAACATCCGCATGACCTTGATATTGGCTCCTCCGTGCTTCGGTCCTTTCAGCGATCCGAGAGCTGCTGCGATGACGGAATACGCGTCAGTGCCGGAGGATGCGACCACATGCGTAGTAAAGCTGGAGTTGTTGCCGCCGCCGTGCTCTGCATGGAGCACCAGTGCCAGGTCGAGGATCCGCGCCTCCAGCTTGGTGTAACTGTTATCGATCCGAAGCATATGCAGGATATTTTCTGCTGTGGAAAGCTCTGGCTTTGGAGCGTGAATAAAAAAGCTGTTGGTCGGATCCATATCGTGTGCGTGAGCCTGATAGCCGTAAACCGCCAACTGCGGGAAAAGAGCAATCATTTCAATGCACTGACGCAGAATATTCGGCAGAGAGGTGTCGTTAGCCTTTTCATCATAAGCATACAACGTCAGAACGCTGCGCGCTAGGGTGTTCATCATGTCTGGCGTCGGCGCCTTCATAATAATATCCCGCACAAAGTTGGTGGGCAGCGTGCGGTATTTGGAAAGGATCTGCTTAAAGCTCTCCCCTTCCTCCGCCGTGGGAAGTTGACCGAAAAGCAGGAGATACACCGTTTCCTCAAATCCAAAACGATCTTCCTTGATGAAGCCGCTGGTTAGATCCTTAATGTTGATTCCGCGATAATACAGTTCTCCTTCGCAGGAAACGCTTTTGCCGTCTACGACTTTGCTGGATACAATATCCGAAATCTCCGTAAGTCCGGCCAGTACGCCCTTGCCATTGATGTCGCGCAGCCCGCGTTTGACATCGTATTTTGCATATAAAGAAGGATCGATCGCATCATGCCGCGAACAGAGCTCCGTCAACCGCCGGATATCCGGAGTGATTTCAAAATAGTCAGTATTCTTTGCCATATTCTTCCCGCCTTTCCAACCTTTTCTATCTGTCACATGTCTGAACCGCCTGCCGGATTCTCCGATCCTGATTCTCCATGCGTATCATTGAGCCGTGCCGGCCCCAGCCGTTCCAGGAACGTTTTCGGCAGCTTGACGAGCAGCCGGCTCAGCGTATCCAGCGCCTCGTCAAAGTCCCGGCGTTCCGCTTCACTCAGAACAGAAAGCAACCCTTCGGCCCTCTGTTCGAATTCCAACCAGCCGGTTTCCATTTCCCTCTTTGCCTGTTCGGAAAGGCCGATCAGCAGCCTTCTCCGATCCTGTGGATCCTCTTTCCGAAAGAGGGTTCCCTCTTCCACAAGGCTCTCCACCATCCGGGACATCTGCTGCTTGGGAAGGCGCATTGCAGCTGCCAGCCCACTCATGGACATTGGCCCCCCGGCATCTAGGATCAGAATTGTCCAAAGCTGCAGGCTCGTATACCGGCCGCGAAAACAATCCTCCAACGGCCTCGTCAACTTTCGGTAAACATAAACCAGAAAAATCAGATGATTCCGTTTGCCATTTGGACCGGGTACCAAACCGGAGCCGCCTTCCGCCAAACAAACCCCTCCCGTTAGTCAATAAAGGTTTACTAATTTCAGTATATCGTTTTTCCATTCTGCTGTCAATGAACGTTTTATGAATCTTAAGAAATGGTACTGCTTTTTTGTATAAAATTTGCAAATATTAAAAAAAGCCGCATAAAGGGCGTTCTTCTGCTCTTCCCCAAAAGAAAAAGCGCCGTTTGGATTCTTTCCAAACAGCGCCTTCTTTATTCTGCCTGCTTTTGCAGCAGCTGTTCAACCGCTTCTGAAAAGCCATATCCGCCTTCTCCATCCGTCACATAGGCTGGATGGCGTTTCATCATCGGCAGGAACGGCCTCACATTGGCGACTCCGCAGGAGAGCGGCAGTTCCGCGAACATCGGCTCGTCGTTGGCCGAATCCCCGAAGAACAGCACAGACTGATGAAAATCCCGCACTCCCCAGACAGTTTCGAAAAACAGCTTGGACATGGAGACTTTGTTGTAATCCCCAAACCAGATATTGACGTGGATGGAGCTGATTTTGGCCACCGCGCCCATGGATTCCGCAATTTCCTGAATCCTTTTGGCGGCATCGAAGCCCAGCCGCGGTTCATCCTCCGCAAAATCGATGGCCAGGTCGCAGATACGGAAGTGCTGGTCTTTGGCCACCCGACACCCTGGCACTCCAGTCAGGCAGGCTTTCCGCACTGCGTCCAACCGGTCCGTCACGTCTTCGTCGGGGATGGAAGGATGGCGGAACATCTCCGGCTTCCCATCCTTCCAGTAATAAACAAACGCTCCGTTTTCCCCGACAATGGCGTCGATAGGCCATTCTCGAATGGCCATATCACACCACCCAGCCGGCCTTCCGGTCACCGGAACGACGGACAGTCCGGCGTCGCGGAGCTTCCACAGCGCCGTGTAGGCCTCCGCCGTCAGCTTTCCGCCGTTGGTAATGGTGTCGTCGATGTCGTGGAGAATGTATCGGATTTTTTTTGCCGTTTCCGCTGGCATTTTCTCAAATGGAACCATGGATTTCCCCTTTTCCACACATTATTCCGCAAGATCTGCCGCGTACCGCTCCAAAAGGCCCAAGTCCCACAGCAGCTGCAAAATCGTATACCGGTCCCGAACCTCTTTCGCCAGCAAAATGGCTTCTCGGGTCAATTCCCTGTCGATTCCCAAATCTGCCGGGGATACCGCCGCATCCATCTTCCGCAGCAGAGACTGAACTCTTTCCGCATCGGGCAGCCGCCGCATCTCCTCTGTCAGCTCCGGCCAGTGCTCCTGAATCCGGCAGATGCGTTCTCCATGAAGGGCGGCGTCATTCTTGCGGGCGGTCTTTTCCAGCTCCAGCACGCCTTCTGCCGCAGGCCCAAACCCTTTGCGGACCGCGGCTTCCCAAGCTTTCCGGTCAAAGGAGGCCGCGTGCGCTCTGGCCCATTGAAAATCCACCGGTTCGGCCAGCAGCTTTTGATATAGCCGCAGAGACAGGATCGTCCCGACCCCGACTTTTGTGCCGTGGAGCACCGGTTTCCGCCCCTCTGTCAAAAAACGCATCTCCCAGAAATGGGAAATGTGGTGCTCGCTTCCGGAGGCTGGCCGGGAAATCAGCGCAAAGCTCATGGCGATTCCGGAAAGGATCAATGCCTCTGTCAGTCTCCTGACCGCCTCCGGCTCCCGGGCCAGCAGGCCATCGGTGCTGCCTGCCGCCTCCCAGATCGCCTCTTCCATCATCCGCGCAATTTCCGGGCATTCATATTCACCGTTGATGATGCTGGAGATCTTCCAGTCGCAAAGTGCTGTGTATTTCCCCAGGATGTCCCCCAGCCCGGCGGCGATCATCTCCATGGGCGCCTGGCTCAACACATCCAAGTCTGCGATCACCGCTTCCGGAACATGGGCGGGATAGGTGGTTTTCATCCGGTCGACAGTCATGGCCGCCACGTTGGAGACAAAACCGTCCATGGAAGGCGCAGTGGCCGCGATGAAATAAGGCAGCCGCATCCGGTAGCTGACCAGCTTGCCGATGTCGTTGACCGTGCCGGTCCCCACCGCCAGAATCAGGTCGCTGTCCCGATCAAAGTGCATGAGAATCCGCCCCACGCCCTCTTCATCCGCCAGGACGTCTCCGGGCAGGACCACCCCGCCACATGGAATTCCGGCATCTTTTAAAACGGCCTCTGCCTTTTCCCCAAGTACCGGCCAGGTGTTGGCGTCGGATATCACAAATACCCGGGAATGTCCCAGTTCCCGCACGAACTCCGGCAGCTTTTGAATGGCTCCGCTGGAGATCTCTGTCCGTTTCAGCGCGGTTTGATGTGCGCGGCCACAGCCGCAGGGAATCTCCCGTCCCAAATATTGCTGGATGTCCATATCAGTTTCCTTTCTCCTCTACCGATCCCGTCGCTGCCAGTGCGATTCCCGTTCCGCAGAGATCGGGGATCAGCACCTGTCCCAGAGCGATGGGAGCGGCAGCGGCGGCGGCATTGATCTGTTCCATTGCCTGAAACAGCAGTTCCTTGGGGATCGCGCCCACAGACTTCACCGAAACCAGGGGCTTCGTTCCCCCCACCACCCGCATGGTGGTGGTCAGCACACGAGTGGGATGGGTGCACTCGTTTCGGGCATAAATCTCTCCCCGCGGACAGGTATTTCCCGTGACCGAACGGACTTCGCCGTTCTCCAGAAGCACCTCCAGCGCGCAGCCCATAGGGCAGACAATGCAAGTCAAATTTCGCTTTTCCATCTCATTCCGCCCCTTTCTGTTCCAGGCAGACCGTCAAATCCCCGTCGATCTGGCCAAGGATCTGCGCATTCAGCGGCAGACATTCCATCTCGCCCGGAGCGACCTTTTTTTTCGCCCGGGAAAGCAGGACCTTTTCCCCCCATTTTACCACAATCCGCACATCTTTGTAAACATCCCCCACTCGGAAGTACAAAGAAAAGGGCTGTTCCGCACCCTTTCGAACCCGCTGGGGTATGACATACCGGACGCCGTCCCGGGCGCTGACCGTCCAAGACTCCGCCGCGCCGCCGGATTCTCCCGCCAAATAAGCGGCAGCGCAGCTTCCGGCCAGTTCTGCCTCTTCCGAAACATAATCCACCAGATCATGAACGTGGAGGACGTTACCGCAGGCAAACACCCCGGGCACAGAGGTCTGCCGGTCCTGGCCAACCCGGGCGCCGCCAGTTACCGGGTCCATTTCGACCCCCGCGGCCCTGGACAGCTCGTTTTCCGGGATCAGTCCTACTGACAGCAGCAGCGTATCGCAGGGGATGAACTCCTCGCTTCCGGGAACCGGCTTCCGCGAAGCGTCCACTGCCGCGATGGTGACTCCTTCCACCCGCTCCCGGCCGTGGATTTTGACCACCGTATGGCTGAGCTTCAGCGGAATTCCAAAATCCTCCAGACACTGGACGATATTCCGGGTCAGCCCGCCGGAGTAAGGCATCAGCTCACAGACCGCCTTGACCTTTGCCCCTTCCAGGGTCATCCGCCGGGCCATAATCAACCCGATGTCCCCGGAACCAAGGATCACCACCTCTTTGCCGGGCATGTATCCTTTCAGATTGACGAATTTCTGCGCTGCTCCGGCAGTATAGATTCCCGCCGGACGGGTCCCGGCAATGTTCAGGGCACCCCGGGGCCGCTCCCGGCAGCCCATGGCCAGCACCACCGCCTTGGCACGCAGCTTCAGATATCCCTCCCGGCTGCTGACGGCGGTGACGATCTTGTCCCCTCTGCCATCTGCCGACTGTGCCAGGTCCAGTACCATGGTATCCAGCAGATACGGGATACCGCAGTCTGCCACGTCCTTTGCGTATCGCGCCGCATACTCGGGCCCAGTCAGTTCCTCCTTAAAATGATGCAGTCCAAACCCGTTGTGGATACACTGCTCCAAAATCCCCCCCAGCTGCTGTTCCCGGTCAAGGATAAGCAAGTCCCGCACTCCTTTTCGGTAAGCGCCCAGAGCCGCCGCCATTCCGGCAGGCCCACCGCCAATTATCACCAGATCCACCTGTCTCATGTTTCACCTATCCAATCCGCCGGTCTGACCGGCTTTTTCGTGCCGATTTCACTGTGCTGTTTTGGTTTTGCCGTACAGCATCCGGGATTCCCCCCCGCTCTTCGTGACCTTCTCCATGGGGATTCCAAGCTCCTGGGAGAGAATTTCCACCACCTGCGGCCCACAGAAACCGCCTTGGCAGCGGCCCATCCCGGCCCGAGTCCGGCGCTTCACCGCGTCCACGCTTCTGGCTGGTGGATTCCGGCGGACCGCGGCCAGGATCTCCCCTTCCGTAATAGTCTCGCAGCGGCAGACCACCCGTCCGAAAGTGGCGTCCTCCCGAATAACCGCCTCCCTTTCCGCCTCTGTCATCCGGCGGAATTTAGGGAATGGCTTCCGATTGGGATTAAAATCGTCCTTTTCCACCATCTCCAGCCCTGCCTGACGCAGATACCCAACCAGCGCAGCAGCTATGGCCGGAGAAGCTGTCAGCCCCGGGGATTCAATGCCTGCAGCATTGATAAACCGCGAGTTCGCCGCTGACGGACCGATAATGAAATCTCCTCCGTCCGAACAAGCCCGCAGCCCTGCAAAAGAGGTGATCACCGCCCGCAGATTGACCGACGGGACCGACAGCCTCGACAGCCGTTGAACCTTTTCCAGCCCTTCCGGAGTCGTGGCGGTATCCTCCTTATCTGAAATATTTTCCGACGTGGGCCCAACCAACAGGTTCCCGTCCACCGTCGAAGTGACAAGAACGCCTTTTCCCATTTTAGTAGGCGGCTGGAAAACCGTCGAAAATACCGTCGCTCCCTGGGTTTTGTCCAGCAGCAGATACTCCCCGCGCCGAGGCGTGATGGAAAAGCTGAAGTCCCCGATCATCTTTGCGACTTCATCGGCGTGGACGCCCGCCGCATTGACAACGTACCTAGCGCGGACAGTCTCGCCCGCTGCCGAACGCACCGCAAATTTCCCGTCCTCATCCCGGATTTCCACGACCTCAAAATTGGTCCGCAGCTCTGCGCCGTTGTCCATGGCGTTTTCAATTGCCCCGATAGCCAGCTCGTAAGGACAGACGATCCCGCCGGTAGGCGCCCAGAGTGCGCCTGCGATGTCCGGCGATAGATTCGGTTCCTGTTCCAAGGCCTCTTCCCGGCTCATGAGCCGCACGCCAGGCACGCCATTTTGGCGGCCGCGCTCCAGCAGTTCCTCCAAAGTTTTCCGATCATCCTCCGAAAAGGCCAGCACCAGCGATCCGTTGCGCCGGAAGGGCACAGACAGTTCCTTGACGACTACCTCCATACGGGCGTTGCCCTCTACATTATACCGGGCTTTCAGCGAACCAGGCTTCGCGTCAAAACCCGCGTGGACGATGGCGGAATTTGCCTTGGAAGCCCCCATAACTACATCCTCCGCCCGTTCCAGCAGCACTGCCCGCAACCGGCAGCGTGAAAGCTCCCGCAAAGTCAGCCCGCCTACGACTCCACCGCCGATGACTGCTACGTCATAAACTGGATTCTCCATAGAACCATCCTTTCTCACGCAAAAAGCCACAGAAAAACAAAGGCTCTTGACCTTTTGCTTTCTGTGACTCCATAACTCCGCACAATTCATTCAATTTTCAGAGTATACTTTCTGTTTTTACTATACCACAGCGCAGCCCGCTTGTCAATGCCGCCGCTGCAAAAAATTGCTAATCCGCGTCCGCCCATTTCCGGCATACTGCTATCCGCGCACCTGGCAGATCGTCTCCGCGAACAGGATCTTCTGAATATTGAAGCAGATTTATACTTCCTATAAGTCCCATAATTCTTTCCGGCTGGTCGAGACTCCGGACGCGCCTGCGGAAAGGGCCTCGACGATGTCCTCTTTTTCTTCGATCATCCCGCCGGCGATCACCGGCAGCCGCTTTCCCGCTTCTGACGAAAGCCGCCGAATTACTCGCGGGCAGATTCCCGGCATCACTTCCACCATATCCGGACGGACCGACGCGGCCGTTTCCGCTGTCATTGCCACAGATTGGGAATCCAGCAGAAAAAAACGCTGGACTGTCAGCAGACCGCGGTCCCGCCCAGTCCGGATCAGCTGGCTCCTCGTGCTGATAATTCCGTCCGGGCGGATCGCCCGGGCCAGATACTCTACCGCCTGTGGGTCCCGGCCAATTCCTCCCAGCAAATCCATATGTACCAACACAAGCTTTCCAGCCGCCTGCAGCTGGCGTACCAAATCTCCCGCGTTCAAAATGTCCCCGCAAAGTAAGAACGCGACCTCAGCTAAAGCGCTGCAGGCATCCTGAACAGCGGCGGGTGTACGCACCGCGGCGATAACCGGATTTCGTTCCAGCCGGGACAGTATTGGATTCATGATTCGTCCTCCTGTGCACATCTATATCTTTATTATAATTTACTTTGCACAGGTTGGCAAGGGGCTATTTTCCCCTCCAGCATAGCGATAACCTCAGCTTCGTCGGTACAGCGGTCATAATCACCGGTCAGCCTTCCTGGATCATGATACCACACCTCAACGGCTTCATTTTCTGCAAGCCGGTCCAACAGCGCCTCCACCCCATGGACC
>CAJMLQ010000102.1 GCA_905214265.1 uncultured bacterium | reverse complement strand
CTCCACAATTGACAGTGTTTTATTTCACTGTCTCTCATAGAGGGAGCATATCACTATGGCAATACAATTTTTTACACCGTTTTCGGCACCATGATCAATTTGGCTGTAACGGTTCCCTGCGGATATGCGCTGTCCAAAAAAGAAGTGCCTGGACGGAATCTTTTCATGACCTTCTTCATGATCACCATGTATTTCGGCGGAGGGCTGATCCCCACCTTCCTGGTGGTTAAGGGGCTGGGGCTTTACAATACCCGGATGGTACTGCTGATCCAGTCCTTATGTGGAAGAGTTGATCCGTACAATTGACATTTCCTTTGCAACCGAAGAAGTAGTCTCCGGCTCCAATATGTGTGGCCTGACCTTTAATTATGGCAATTGTATTAAATTGGTTGAAACAAACAAGACCTATAGCCTGGAAGCTCTGGATGAAGGTGTGGCGTACAACACCACGTACCTGTTCGATAACATCGTTTACGATTTCTGCGGTATTCAAAAGCTGGGAGAATACATCACCTCTACTCCCGGCAACAGCCAGGAGCGCCAGAAGGGCTATACTGAAAAAGTACTTCCTTACGCCACCGGCGTAAAGTTCCCCGACCGGTATTTCACCTATACAGAAGAGGAGCAAGCGGTCATCGATCAGTATAAAACCGAGTTTGACAGCTATATAAACGAAATGAAGAGTAAATTCATCATGGGCGTGGAGGACATTTCCGATGACGCCGCATGGGACAACTACATTACCACGCTGAACACATTGGGGTTGGAACAGCTGAGGGGCGTCTATCAGGCTGCTTACGAGCGTTTTAACGCGGAATAAGCTATTTTTGGGATTTTTCAATTGACCGCATCGTCCGGTGCTATGCCGAATCGGCTGCACCGGACGATGCGTCATTTTTTGTGAAAGATTGTCATTTATCAAAAACTTTCATACAAATTGCAATTTATTTCACAATATTTGTATAAAATACACGATGCCTTGGCCAAAATTTTTACGTAGTATCCGGAAAAAAAACAAGATATTGCATTTTTCGTCCTTGTACTCGAGGGTGATATATGCTATAATATTTCTTGTCAGACGGATGTTTTTATTGACATTGTATAAGAACCGCTGGCACGCAATGCAGACAGAGATTTCGCTTTCGTTTCTGCAAGCAAAACTTCATCAAAGATAAGGAGCGGTATGGTATGAGGCAGTATGAGGCAAGCAATATTCGGAATATAGCAGTCGTCGGTCATGGCGGCAGCGGAAAGACAAGTCTGGTGGAAGCGCTGCTCTACCGGACCGGCGCCATTGACCGTTTGGGCAAAGCCACTGACGGCACGACCGTTTCGGATTATGATCCGGAGGAAATCAAGCGCAAGGCTTCCCTGAACCTTTCCATCGTCCCCATTGAGTACAGTGATGTGAAGATCAATCTTCTCGACGCCCCCGGCCTGTTTGATTTCGCGCTGGGCCAGTGTGAAGCCATGCGGGCGGCCGGAAGCGTCCTCATCGTCCTTTCGGGCAAATCCGGTCTGACAGTGGGCGCGCGGAAAGCTTATAAAATGGCCGCAAAGCTAAAAAAACCGCGGGCATTCTTTGTCTCAAAAATGGACAGTGACCACGCGGATTTCTATAAAGTCCTGGAGCAGCTGAAGGCGGAGTTCGGGCCTTCGGTCTGCCCGCTGGTGGTTCCGTTTGTGGAGGATCACAAGGTAAAGTGCTACGTCGACCTCATCGGCATGAAGGCGTATTCTTATGAGGGCGGCCATCGGGCCGAAGTCGTCATGCCCGACATGGGCCACCGGGTCGAGGGTTTGGTTAACGCTATTTCGGAGGCAGTGGCTGAGACCGATGAGGATTTGATGGAGAAATATTTCTCCGGGGAGCAGTTCACCATGCTGGAGCTGATCCGCGGGATTCATAAAGGCATTTTTGAAGGTTCCATCACCCCGGTTTTCTGCGGATCCGCTACGAATCTGGAAGGGCTGAGCCTCCTGATGGGCGCAATGGTTTCCATGCTGCCATCTGCCGCAGAAGCTGCAAAGGAGGAGGGCGTTTCCGGAGACGACCTGGTGGAAGTGGACTGCGACGCGTCTGCTCCCACAGTGGCGTATGTGTTCAAGACCATCGCCGACCCCTTTGTCGGCAAGTTGTCTTATGTAAAAGTCGTGGCAGGTAAGCTGACGCCCGACACCGAATTGATCAATATGACCACGGGGCAGCCGGAAAGGCTCGGCAAGCTCCTTTACGTTCGGGGCAAGAAGCAGGAAGAGGCAAAAGAGGTCCCGGCGGGGGATATCTGCGCGGTCAGCAAATTGCTGGCCAACACTGGCGACACTCTCTGCTCGCCTAAGCGCAAGGTGGTTCTCTCCAAGGCGGAGTTCCCGGCTCCTTGCTACTCCATGGCGGTTTGGCCGGTGGGCAAGGGCGATGAAAGCAAAATTTCTCAGGGTATGACTCGGCTTTTGGAGGAAGACCCCACCCTGTCTTTCACACTGAATACCGAAACCAAGGAGCAGATCCTCAGCGGACTGGGCGAGCAGCACCTGGACGTGACCATCGCCAAGCTGAAGAGCAAGTTCGGCGTAGATGTCAAGCTGGAGCCCCCGACTATCGCCTATCGAGAGACCATCCGCAAAAAGGTCAAGGTCCAGGGCAAGCACAAAAAGCAGAGCGGCGGCCACGGCCAGTACGGCGACGTCTGGATCGAATTCGAGCCCTGCGACAGCGAGACGCTGGTCTTTGCAGAAAATGTCTTTGGCGGTTCGGTGCCGCGCAACTTCTTCCCGGCAGTGGAAAAGGGCCTTCAAGACTGCGTGAAGAAGGGGGTTCTGGCGGGATATCCCGTGGTGGGCCTGAAAGCCACTCTGGTGGACGGCTCCTATCACCCGGTAGACTCTTCCGAAATGGCCTTTAAAACCGCCGCCAGCCTGGCTTATAAGGCCGGGCTTCCCCAGGCGTCTCCGATTATTCTGGAGCCTATCGGCAGTCTAAAGGTCCAGGTTCCAGACGACACCACCGGCGATATGATGGGTGAGCTGAACAAGCGCCGCGGCCGGGTTCTGGGAATGAATTCCATCGGCGACAACATGACGGAGATTGAGGCCGAAGCGCCCATGAGCGAAATGCAGGATTTTGCCACACTGGTCCGGCAGATGACCCAGGGCAGCGGCAGCTTTACCCTTGCGTTCCTCCGGTACGATCCTTTGCCCTCCAACCTGGAGGCGGCTGTTATCGCAAGCTCAAAACAGCTGGCCGGCGAGGCGCAGTAACCGATTACAATAAATGCGGGGCGGCGCATGCCGCCCCGTTTGCGCCATCCGGGAATGAACCGGAGCAGTACCGCATAAAATCAAAGGGGCAGGTGCGAATGCGTCTGCAGACTATGCGGCATGGGAGGCGTTAAGGAATGGTTATTTCTCTGAAAGGGAAACGCAAATGGTGGCTGATTCTGATTCCTGTTCTGACGGCGGTGCTGCTGCTGTTTACCGGTGGCAGGGAGTCGTCCCTCCCGGGCAGCAGCGATTTGGAAAGGCGTCAATTCTTGGAAGGCTTCGGCTGGGAGCTGGGAGAGGCCTATCTGCGGGAAACCATTCGGATTCCGGCGGTATTTGACGCAGTCTATCAAACTTACAATCAAATTCAGCTGGAACAGGGTTTTGATCTGCAAAAATATGCGGGAAAAGAGGTGGAGCGCTACCAGTATATCGTGACGAATTATCCAAACTATCCGGAAGGAATTCGTGCGAATTTGCTGATTTTTGAAGGAAAAATCATCGGCGGAGATGTCTGTTCCATCGCGTTGGGGGGATTTATGCATGGGTTTTCGCATAAATCCAGCGATAATGAAAGAAAATCGGATAAATTAGGCAGTAATATAACAAAAATGTTCAAAAACGCTTAAAAATCTTCGATTTTCTGGGAGTGGGCAATATACACAAATAGATTTTTTAAAGTTTGGGTAATAAAGAACTATGCATGGGGAGAAAAATTTGCTATTATTATATCAAGGTAAAAACCATGAGAAAAATTAGGAGGTCCATTTATGGCAAGCGTAACATTAAAAGGTATTTATAAAAAATACGCTGGCGGCGTCACCGCTGTTTCTGACTTCAACCTTGATATCGAGGACAAGGAGTTCATCATCCTTGTCGGTCCTTCCGGATGCGGCAAGTCCACCACCCTGCGCATGATCGCCGGCCTGGAAGAAATTTCTGAAGGCGAGCTGTACATCGGAGACCGTCTGGTCAATGACGTGGCACCTAAGGATCGTGACATCGCCATGGTGTTCCAGAACTACGCGCTGTATCCGCATATGACGGTTTTCGAGAATATGGCGTTCGGCTTGAAGCTCCGCAAGACCCCCAAGGATGAAATCAAACGCCGCGTTGAAGAGGCTGCCCGCATCCTCGACATCACCCACCTGCTTGATCGTAAACCGAAAGCTCTGTCTGGTGGTCAGCGTCAGCGTGTTGCGCTGGGCCGTGCTATCGTTCGTGAGCCCCAGGTATTCCTTCTTGACGAGCCGCTGTCCAACTTGGACGCTAAGCTCCGTGCCCAGATGCGGACTGAGCTGTCCAAGCTGCATCTCCGTCTCGGCACCACCTTTATTTACGTAACTCATGACCAGGTCGAGGCTATGACGATGGGTACCCGCATCGTCGTTATGAAAGACGGCTTTATTCAGCAGGTCGATACTCCTCAGAACCTGTACTCCAAGCCCACCAACATGTTTGTTGCTGGATTCATCGGCTCTCCTCAGATGAACTTCATCGATGCTAAACTCGTTGAGAAAGACGGCCGTTATGCGATTACCTTTGGCGACGAGACCAATGCTTACGAGGTTGTGATCCCTGAGAGCAAGAAGAACGACGAACTCGCTGAGTATGTCGGCAAGGATGTTGTTCTTGGTGTTCGTCCGGAAAGCTTGAAAGATGAGGAAATGTTCCTCTCCGCTGCCACTACTGGTATCATTGACTGCAACGTCGAGGTTACAGAGTTGATGGGCGCTGAAACCTATCTCTATCTGACCTGTGCTGGTGTCAACCTGACCGCTCGTGTTTCTCCGCGTTCTACCGCGAGAGCTGGCGATACCATTAAGATGGCGATCGATGTAAACAACATCCATGTCTTTGATAAAGAGACAGAAAAAGTCATCCTCAACTAATTACTGCAAAACTGCACCCCCTGTTTTAAGGGGGTGCTTTTCTTTTGCTAAAAAAGGAAGAATGGTGGGAAAAATTAGGTTTTTCTTGACAGAATTGGATACCCATGGTATAATAAATGCCCTTACATGTGCGAAAGGAGTGACCAAAATGAAGAAACGGTTTGTTTTCAGTCAGACGGTCACTTTTTCGCGAGAGTAAAGACGGAAGTTTGCGGAAAAGCGCCTCTGACTCTGGTCGGAGGCGCTTTTTTCTGCCAAAAGGAGGATGAAAATGATCACAGTGGAACACATCTGCAAGTCGTTCCGGGGCGCCCGCCGGGAGGCGGGGATGAAGGCTGCCGTGCGGTCGCTATGGAAGCGGGAGTACAAGGTCATACAGGCCCTGGATGACATCTCCTTTACCATTCCGGACGGGGAAATGGTCGGTTACATCGGGCCTAACGGCGCCGGGAAGAGCAGCACGATCAAGGTGCTCAGCGGAATTCTGACGCCGGACAGCGGCCGGTGCGTGGTCAATGGCCGCTGTCCATGGAGGGAACGAACGGCCCACGTTCAGGAAATCGGCGTCGTTTTTGGGCAGAGGTCGCAGCTCTGGTGGGACGTGCCGGTCATCGACTCCTTTGAACTGCTTCGGGATATTTACCGGGTCCCGGAGGCGGAATATCGCCGAAACTTTGAGGAGCTGGTGACGCTGCTCAAGCTGGAGGACATCGTCCGGACGCCCACCCGCCAGCTTTCTTTGGGCCAGCGTATGCGCTGCGAGATCGCGGCGTCCCTGCTCCACAGCCCCAAGGTGCTGTTTCTGGATGAGCCTACCATTGGCTTGGACGCGGTCTCCAAGCTGGCAGTTCGGAGCTTTATTCTGGACCTGAATCGGCGTCGGGGGACGACGGTCATTCTTACCACTCACGATATGCAGGACATCGAAGCCCTGGCCCGGCGAATCCTCCTGATCGGAAAAGGGAAAATTCTTCTGGACGGGCAGCTGGAGGATCTGAAGCGGCACTTTTCCGGCGGAAAAACCATCCGGCTGCAGTACACGGGAGAGATGCCTCCACTTTGCGGAGGGCTGAAGCTGCTTCCGGAAAGCGTCGGAGGCCAAGCGGCGTTAGAGCTGGATACGGTACAGCTCTCTGCAGCAGATGCCATCCGCTGGCTGTCGGAGAGGGTGGAGGTGCAGGACCTTTCCGTTGAAGAGATGCCCATAGATGAGATCGTAGCCGGGCTGTACCGGGAGTATCAGATTTAGGGAGGACGTATGAACGAGCTGCGAAAGTATGTATCCCTGTTCCGGATGCGCTTTTTAAACGGCCTTCAGTATCGGGCAGCGGCGCTGGCCGGGCTGGCCACCCAATTTGCCTGGGGGTTTCTGCTGATCCTGCTGTACCGGGCGTTTTACCGGGCGGACCCTGGGGCGCTGCCTATGGATTTCTCCGCACTGGTGTCGTACACCTGGCTTCAGCAGGCGTTTTTGGCCCTATACATGACTTGGTTTTTCGAAAACGACATTTTTGCCGCCATTACAGACGGCAACATTGCCTACGAACTCTGCCGGCCGGTGGATTTATACGCCATCTGGTTTTCCCGCAGCGTGGCGGCACGGGTGGTTCGGGCTGCGCTGCGCTGCGTTCCAGTCCTGTTGGTGGCGGCGCTGCTGCCGGAGCCCTTTCGGTTGGGGCCTCCGGCAGAGTGGTGGACCCTTGTGCCTTTCCTGCTTTCCATGGTCCTGGGGCTGCTGGTCATGGTGGCCTGCACGATGCTGGTATACATCCTGTCCTTTTACACAATTTCGCCCAGAGGCCTGCAGATCGTGGCCATGTCGCTGATGGACTTTCTTTCCGGCCAGCTTCTGCCGCTGCCGTTTTTGCCGGACGGTCTGCGGAAGGTGCTGGAACTGCTGCCCTTCGCGGCTATTCAGAACGTGCCCTTCCGGGTCTACAGCGGGGATATCGGCGGCAGGAATGCCCTTGTCCGAATCGGGCTGCAGGGAGTCTGGCTGGCCGCATTGGTTCTGCTGGGCAGGGTTCTGATGCGGCGGGCGCTGCGGCGCGTCGTGGTGCAGGGAGGCTGAGGATGAGACTGTTTTGGAGATATTTTACCATTCACCTGCGAAGCACAATGCAGCATAAGGCATCCTTTTGGATGACCATTTTCGGGCAGTTTCTGGGGGCATTTTCCTCATTTCTCACGGTCTATTTTCTCTTCGACCGGTTTCACCAGGTGGAGGGTTTCACCTTTCCAGAGGTCCTGCTCTGCTTCGGGACGGTGTTGCTGGCTTTTTCACTGGCAGAGTGCTTTGTGCGCGGGTTCGACACCTTTCCGCAGATGATCGGCAATGGGGAGTTCGACCGGATTCTGGTGCGGCCTCGGGGACTGGTGTTCCAAATCTTGGCCTCCAAGATCGAATTCACCCGGTTGGGGCGCTTCCTTCAGGCAGTGCTGGTATTCTGCTACGCGATACCGGCCAGCGGAGTGGACTGGACGCTTCCGAGGGTGGGTGTGCTGTTCCTGATGATCGCCGGTGGGACAGTACTGTTCTCTGGGTTGTTTGTGGTGTACGCCTCCTTGAGCTTCTTCACCCTGGAGGGGCTGGAGTTCCTGAACATTTTCACCGACGGCGGTCGGGAATTCGGCGCGTATCCTCTTTCCGTTTATGGGAGGACGATGCTGAAATTTTATACTTTTGTGGTCCCGCTGGCGCTGGTGCAGTATTACCCCCTACTTTTTGTGTTGGGACGCAGCGGTAGCCTCTGGTATGCTCTGGCTCCTCTGATGTCGCTGGCATTTTTGATCCCCTGCTATGCGCTTTGGAGGTTCGGGGTGCGGCACTATCGCTCTACTGGTTCGTAAAGGAGGAATTTTATGAAGGAACAAACGGCCGGGTGGCTGGAGCAGTTCCGGCCCCTGCTGGAATCCGCGTTTGCCGGGCGGATCCGGTTTCTGGGGCTTCAAGGCAGCCGCCGCCGGGAGGAGGAGCGCCCGGGCAGCGATCTGGATGTGGTCCTGGTACTGGATCGGCTGGAATTTTCCGATTTGGCACGTTACCGCAGCCTGCTGATAAAAATGCCGTCCAGTCCCCGGCCCTGCGGGTTTCTCTGCGGGCTGGAGGAGCTGCGGAACTGGCCCAAATTCGACCTTTTTGGATTGTATTGCGACACGCAGCCCCTTGCCGGAGACTTGGCCCAATTGGTTTCGCTTCCCACAGAGGCGGATATTCGGGAAAGTACGGCCATTGGAGCGGCAAATCTTTTCCACGAGATCTGCCACCGGGAGATTTATGGCTCTCCTAGTCCGGAGAAATTGGCTGCTTCCTTTAAGGCAGCAAGATTTTTGGCGGCAGCCAGGCATTTTCTTCGGACTGGGACCTATGAGGGGCGATTGGAACCACTTCTCGCCCAGAGCTCTGGGATCGACCGGGAAGTTCTGCGCTGCTGCCGGGAGGGGGCGGCCAGCTTGGAGGAGGGAACCGCTCTGCTGCTGCGTTACTGCCGGGTCTGTCTGGAGGAATGCTGACGATTTTAGCCTTCTGCAGCGCTGCGGACGTATTCCGTGGGCGAGCAGCCGTAGATCCGCTGGAATTGCCGGTGAAAGCTGGAAAGGGAATTATACCCCACTGCCATGGCGATCTCCAGTACTGGCAGCTCACCAGCCCGAAGCAGGGAACAGGCAGCGGATAGGCGCACCTTGTGGAGGTAATCCAGGGGTGTGGTGCGCAGAGCCTCCCAAAACCATCGGCGGAGGGTGGTCTCGCTGACGCGGAACTGCCCGGCAATGTCCGGAATGGTCAGCTCCTCCCGGAAATGCTGGCTGATATAGCTGACCACTGGCCCCACCCGGTTGCGGTTCCGGCGGGGGATGCTCTCCGACTGGTCCAGCATCCGGCTGTGGGTGACCACCAGGGCCTGCAGAAGTCCGCGGATGCATTCGAGAAACAAAGGCGGGCGGCTGCGCATTTCTTCGACGATTTGAAAAATCAGCTGGTACAAAACCGTGTCCGGTCCCAAAAGGCTCAGTTCCGGTGGGACGCTTTTGGGGGAGAACAGTTCGTGACTGGCCTTGGCCCCCAGATCCGGCAGCAGCAGCTCCGGGCAGAAAGTGGCGAAATACCAGCGGCTGGGCAGTAGGCCGCTCCGTGCCTTGTGAAACTGCTGGGGATAGAGGATGGTGGCGCAGGGTGCGGAAAAGGTCAGCGGCTCGCCGTCTATGATAAAAACTCCCGACCCTTCCACGCAGATTCCCAACTCCAGGCCGTCGTGGTAGTGAAGCTCCTCAATGACTCCTGGAGCAGGGGTATCCGCCCCCAGGTAAAAAGGCTGCACCGACGCGTCCTCTAAAAAACGGAAGGGCGCATAGGTCAGGCGGTATTCCCCAGAAACTGTTTGTTTTTGCACAGAAATCTCCCCTTTTTGCGTGGAAATGCGCAATTTTATCCGCTATACTAGTAAGTATAGCAGGAAGGGTTCCAGTTGTAAAGACATGTGAAAACAGCGGAGGCGATTGTGATGAACTATGTAAAAACCGATGACTTCTATCAGAAAATTGACGAGCTGCGGGAATGGCTGCGGCTGACCTGCGAGTACGGGCGCGAAGACCGGGCGGAGGAAATTTGCGCCGGGGTCCGGGAGGCGCTGGAGGCGGCCCAGAAGGCCCTTTCCACCACCCCGCCTGACCCCAAAATGGCGGTCCTGGAGCCTAACGGCCTGGAGGAGATTCGGGCTCTGCGTCCGCAAGGCCCCCGGAAGTTGGCCCTGCCCGGTGACGCAGAGCTGGCAGACCGGATGGCCGGAGCGGTGCTGGGGCGTTTCGCCGCCTGTTTGCTGGGTGTTCCGGTGGAGGGCTGGCAACCCAAGGATATGGAGGAGCTGGCGGCAGAGGGCGGAATCCCCTTCCCTCCCAACGATTACTGGCCGGTAGTCCGTCGTCCCCATGATAAGCAGTATGGCGTAAGCCCCCGCAGCGCTTATACCCGAGACGGTATGGATGGTGTGGCGGTGGACGACGACATCACCTACACCGTTCTGGGCCTGCTGATCCTGGAAAAATACGGCCCGGGTTTCACCACGGCCGACGTGGGGCAGTTCTGGAGCGAGCATCTGGATAAGGCTTGCACAGCGGAGTGGATCGCCCTGGAGAATCTGAAAAAAGGCATTCCGGCGGACCAGGCCGGGGCGGTCGGCAACCCCTACCAGCAGTGGATTGGGGCGGATATCCGCAGCGATCCCTGGGGCTGGGCCTGCGCCGGAAACCCGGAGCGAGCGGCGGAATATGCTTGGCGGGACGCGTACCTTTCCCATCGGCGCAACGGCATCTACGGCGAGATGTTCTTTGCCGCAGCCCAGGCGGCGGCCTTCTGCACAGACAGTCCGGAGGAAGCTCTGCGCATCGGCCTGACGGAGATCCCGGCGGACTGTGCCTTGGCCAAGGACGTTTGCTGGGCGCTGGAGCATGCCGGTGAGGTCAAAAACTGGGCAGACGCCCGGCGTCTGGTGGATGAGCGCTTCGAGGGGATGCATGCGGTCCACACCAACAACAACGCCTGCCTGACGATCTTCGGACTGCTTCTGGGGGA
>CAJMLQ010000101.1 GCA_905214265.1 uncultured bacterium | reverse complement strand
GTCGGGGTTATCATACATCATCCGCGCCTTCAGTTCGCCGTAGACCCGGACGCCGTGCTGATTGATTGCCGCTTCCAACCGGTCCTGGGATTCAGGACGCCGAGGGTCCGGCGCAAATCCCAGCACGAAACGGTCCGGATGAGCCCGGTGATAAGCCAGGCACCGGGAGAACGGAACCGGGAAATTGCTTCCATAGCAGTCCACGTTTTGGAGGTTCCGCTGGTCCGGGTCATATTCGTCCTCCGGGCACTCCCAAGTGAGCATCCAGGCCTGATCGATCCCGCGGGCGTCCATGTCCGCAAGGATTTGGTCCATATCCTTGCCATGCCAGTCCGGATGATTATGTGCATCGATGATCATTGCAAACGCCTTCTTTCCCAAATTTAGCGGAACAAGCTGACGCTGCTTCCGTTGGGATCCTTGCGCACGTCTTCTTCGTGCTCCTGGTCGTACCGCACCAGTTCGTCCAGGTGGGCGGCAACCTTGTGATAAGCTGCGGAATACTGGCGGATCAGCTCGTCGCACTCCTTCTCAAACCGCGGTGCGATCATAATGGTGTCCACGGCCAGACGCTCGGTTACCGGCAGGGAGTCTGCCTTGCTCCGTGCGCCGCAGTCGCCGTAGGCGCCGCCTTCCATGAACAGCGGCGCAAAGTGCAGCCGCCCATAGGCGCAGTAGCCGCAGCGAACGCCTTCCGCATGGAGGGCTTTGAGCAGGGTGTAGGTGGAAACGCCGCCGAATTTTTCCGGATGGTAGCAGACATACTGATAGGCGTACTCCCGCTCGCAGTCCGGCAGTACCTTCTGAGGAGTGAGGAAGGGCAGGTCGGACAGGCTGTCCTCCAGCAGCTTTCCGCCGCGGTTGCGGATGGCGTTGTGCTCGTCCAGCTCATCCAGCCCGGCGTTGGCAATGGCCATGGCCAGCGGATGAGGGCGGAATTTGTAGCCCATGCCGGTGAGGACGTATTTCTTATAGGGGGAATCGTCAGGGAGCTTGGCGATGCGGTCATACTGTCCCAACGCGACTGCCCGCTGATAAGTCTCCTCCTCATTGGTGACCAGGATACCACCTTCGCCTGCGGGAAGGAGCTTGGACTCCTGAAGGCTGAAGCAGCCAACGTCGCCCAGCGTTCCCACCTTTTTTCCGTGATAGGTGGCGCCGTGGGCGTGGGAGCAATCCTCGATCACTTTCAGTCCATGTTTTTTCGCCACAGCCAGGATGCCGTCCATGTCGCAGGGGTTGCCCCAGACGTGAACCAACATGACCGCTTTGGTCTTGGGAGTGATACGCTTTTCGATTTCCTCTGGGGTGATGCAGAAGGTCTCTGGGTCTACATCGCAGAATACCGGGACGCCATGAGCGGAAACCACCGGCACAACGGTTGCCCAGAAGGTGTAGGAGGGAACCAAAACCTCGTCGCCGGGCTGAATGCCGACAGCAAACAGCGCCGTATGCAGGGAAGACGTTCCATTGTTGATGGCGAGGGCATATTTCGCACCGACATAGGCCGCAAAACGCTGTTCAAATTCCTTGACCAGCGGAGAAAAGGAGATCTCCCCCTTCCGCATCAGATCTTCCACCGATGCGTAGGCTCCTTCCGGCACCCGGGGAAGATTTCCCACGGTCTCGTAATCCAGGGTGACTGCCTGAGGTCCTCCCAATAATGCAAGCTGTTCCATAATCGAATCCTCCGTCTCTTTCTGCTGCGGTACAAGCAGCTTTGGTTCTTTTTTTCATTATAGCGGATATCACGCTGCAAAATCTTCTGATATTTTCACAAAAAGTGATACGATTTTACGATGTTACTTATCTGGAATATTTTTGTCTGAAATCCTCCACTTCCACCCTTCGACCGGTCTCAGCGGAATGGTACATGGCAAGAATCAGTTCCACAGGGCGGCAGCCTTCCTCCAGACCAGCCTGGGGCTGACGCCCTTCCCGGATCGCCTGGACAAAGTCCTCCAGCTGAAGCCGATGGCCCTCCCAGCTCAGAGCCCGGGGATCTGAGGCTGCCGTATCGGAGGCTTCCCGGGTCCAGGACTCTGATGGCAGCGCCCAGCGGGTGAGCCGGTCCTCGGTTAACTCCGCTGTCCCGCCGCTTCCGCTGAGGCGCAGAACACGGGGGCTTCCCGGGTAAGCAGCCGTGGAGGCGTGAATAGTCCCGACCGCGCCGTTTTGAAATTCCAGCAGTGCCGCTGCCGTGTCCTCGGTCTCGATGGAGTGGAAATTCGTCCGGCTTTGAGCGGTCACCGTGCGGACTCCGCCCATCAGGTGCAGCAGTAGGCCGATCCCATGGATGCCCTGATTCATCAGCGCGCCGCCGCCGTCCATTTTCCAGGTGCCCCGCCACGGCGATTGATGATAATATGCGGGCTCCCGCCAAAAATCCATGGACAGATCGCAAAGAAGAATCCGGCCCAGCTCATGTTCCTCCAACGCCTTTTTCAGCCTGCGCACATCCGGAGAAAACAGCAGCTGTGAAACCGTGCCCAGCACAGTTCCCGACTCCCGGCAGGCTATCCGCACCTGGGACAGCTCCTCAAGAGTAAGTCCCACCGGCTTTTCCACCAGGACATGCTTTCCCGCCCGGGCTGCGGCTGCCGCCTGGCTGGCATGGAGGCCGCTGGGCGTACAGATGCAGACTGCGTCGACTCCCGAGACCAGCAGGCCGTCCAATGCCGGAAAGGCTTCCGCGCCATATTCTCCGGCAAATTTTTCAGCCCGCTCCATCTGCGCGTCACAAACGCCGGTCAGCACTGCACCGGGTATCCGTCGTATCGCTTCTGCGTGCCAGCGCGAAATCATCCCGCATCCAGCGATTCCAAACCGCAGGATCTGCTCCATTTGCCATCATCCTCTCTTTCTCCCACTCTCTTAGACTGCGACCCCATTATATCGTTCTTACCCCGCAGAGTCTACACATATTTTCCCAAAAGGTTTACAATTTTCCAAAAAGCAGCTGTTTTCCCCTAATTTCTTGCCATTGTCCACAGAGAAAGGGAATTTATCTCTTGTAATTACCGGTGCAACATGCTACAATTTAACCAATATATACACCGTTTGCCTGACCGAAAGGGATGATTGAATGAATCCTTATTGGACGGATATGCAAAAATATAAAGAAGTCGAGCTCTGTACCATGCTCGGAAATTTCCAGGGCAACAGTCCCATCTATATCCGGCGATACTCCCGCGACGGAATGACACATGTTCTGCATCGCCATGAAATGATCCAGATGAACTACCTCATCAAGGGTTCCTGCCGCCATTTGATCGGGGGGAAGGAGGCTCCCGTTGTCAAAGGAGACCTGCTTATTATCCCTCCTTACATTCCGCATCTTCTGCAGTGCGGCGAAGACGAGAATTTTGAGATTTATGAAATTGAATTTACGCCGGAGGTTATCATCCAGAGCGTTCAGGACTTTGAAAATCTCCAGTCTATTTTTGACTTTGCCTATCTGGAGCCGTTTCTCCTCAGCGAGGATCAGCTCCATTCCCGCTATCATCTTCCCGCGGAGGAGCAGCCTAAAGCCCAGCGGCTGATGACGGAACTGCACGAAGAATATCAGGCCAAATCTCCCGGCTATATGCTGCTCTGCAAGGCGCTTCTTCTGCAACTGCTGGTTCTGTTTCAGCGCGCGATGTCACAAGAAGCCGCACAGGCCGTTTCCCGCGAAACGTATTCCAGCCATGTCCGCGCCATGGAAAAAGCCATCGCCTATGTAGATGAGAACTATATGAAGGACATTTCTGCACAGGATGTGGCCCAAGCTGCTGCATTTTCAAAATCCTATTTTGGCTACCTGTTCAAAACGGTTACGCACAAAACCTTTGTAGAATACTTGAACGAGAAGCGCATTGAAGCGGCTACGCTTCAGCTCGCAGACCCCTCCAAACGGGTCATCGATATCTGCTATGACTGTGGATTCAAGAACATCAGCCACTTCAACCGTACCTTCAAAGCCGCCGTCGGCGTATCTCCCACCCAATATCGGGCCGCTCTCCGCACCGAGGTATAGAACCGCATCAAGCTTATGGCAACATCGTTTTCCGATTTTTCACTCATTTTTCAGAATGATTTATGCAAATAAAATCGTGCAAAATGCAAAGATAAGGCCGATATTGTGCGTTATAATTAGTACAGTAAAAATACAAAATGTTTTCAAGCTCAAAATTGTACACAAGGAACAAATCTTGTGAATAATCGTGTTTTTAGGTTAAACACATTCCTTACCGCACACCATACCCGATTTCAATCGAACAGGAGGATTCTCTATGACCGACACTGCTCCAAAGCGTCCCGCCTTACAAGGCGGACGAAAGGGTACGACAAATTTCATTCTAACACTGATGGTACTTCCAGCGTTCCTGCTCATTACCGTTTTCAACTATTTCCCTCTGCCCGGTATCGTCATCGCCTTCAGTAAATTCAACATTGGAGGATTTCAAAGCTGGGTAGGATTTGACAACTTCAAATTCATCTTCTCCCTCAACAACTTCTGGCGTGCATTTGGAAATAACTGGCTGTACGTTTTGCTGAACTATCTGTTCATCTTCCCATCCGCTATCATTCTGGCGATCCTTTTTAACGAGATTCGGATCACCCCTTACAAAAAGTTTGTACAGACCATCAGCACCCTGCCTCATTTCCTGTCCTGGGCGGTCGTCGGCGGCATCTGGATGCTGTTGCTCTCGCCCTCCAACGGCTATGTCAACGAACTGCTCGGTCTGATCGGAATCGAACCCATTTACTTCTTCGGGCAGGCCAAGACCTTTCCGCTTTTGTACACCTTCATCGCCGTGTGGAAAACTGTGGGCTACAACTCCATCATTTATCTGGCCGCCCTTTCCGGGATCAGCTCCGAACTGTATGAGGCTGCCGCGATCGATGGTGCCGGCCGCTGGAAACAGACGCTCCACATCACTCTTCCCGGTTTGAAACCCACAATCCTGGTTATGCTGGTCCTTTCGTTCGCGTCAATTCTGAATCTGTTCGAACCGCTGTATGTACTGTCGAACTCTCTGGTGCGGGAATCTGCTATGGTGCTTGATACTTACATTTTTGATACGGGTATTCTGAAAGGCCGCTATGATATTGCTACCGCCATGGGCCTGTTTAAATCTACCATTTCTCTCGGGCTGGTGCTGCTTTCCAACACCCTCAGCAAAAAAATGACGGAAGACGGCCGAAGCATCCTGTAATATCATGCCGGTTTCCCGGCGGAAAGGCGTGTGAAATCATGCAACGGACCCTTGGTGAAAAAATTTTCAATGTATGTAACCTTCTCTTTTTCCTTCTTTTCTTCATTACGCTGCTCATTCCGGTTCTTTACATCCTGCGTCAATCGGTGGATGTCGGCATCGTTAAAGGAGGCGTTTCCCTTTGGCCATCAGAAGCGTCTTCAGCGTATTACCGCATGGTGCTTTTGGACAAAGGTGTGTACGGGCCGCTCCTAAACTCCATTTACATCACGGTTGTCGGCACGGTGCTGGGCGTCGCCGTTAACGCAGCGGCGGCATATCCCATGTCCCGCCGCGATTACAAGCCCCGTACCTTCCTAGCCTATTACATGGTTATCATTCCAATGCTTTTCAGCGGCGGCATCGTCCCTTCTTTCCTATTGATGCGCGGACTGGGGCTTTTGAACACCCTGGCGGTCTGCATTCTCCCCGCTCTGGCCAGCGGCTGGAACATCGTGCTGATCCGGAACTATTACCAAAGCATCCCGGAAAGCCTGATTGAGGCGGCAAAAATTGACGGCGCCGGCGAATTCTTTATCTTCGGTCACATCATCCTGCCTCTGTCCAAACCAGTTTTGGCGGCGATCGCCCTTTTTACCGGCGTAGGTTTTTGGAATACGTTTACCCCCTCTATCATGTACAACTCCGACCCAACCAAGTACACCTTCGCGGTTAAACTGCGTGAGATGATCGTTGTTCAGGAGGATATGTCACGGCAATTTGAAGCCTTGATGCAGCAGATGTCCATGTCTGCCAGTAATGGGCAAGTTCTCAACAATGATGGCCTTGCAGCAGCAATGATGATCATTTCCATCATTCCCATCATTTTGGTCTATCCCTTCCTGCAAAAACATTTCGCTTCCGGACTCATGGTCGGTTCTGTCAAAGGCTGATTTTTCTTGTATCAAACGGGATCTCCCGTTTCATAAATCCACATCATAACAGGAGGAAACACAATGAAACGCTATCTTTCTTTCATCCTCTGCGCAGTCCTCGCGGCATCCCTTACTGTCGGCTGCGGCGACAACGGCGGCAGCAGCACCCCTGCGGACTCCGGCAGCTCCAGCGCGGCTTCTCAAAGTGCTCCTGAATCTTCCGGCACGGAAGAGGAAGAGCCCGTTGAACTTCTTATTACTCGTCCTCTCTACTTCGGCGATGTCAGTGATTATCCGGAACTCAAAGAGGAATGGATGACCATGGTTGAAGAGAAGTATGGCATCAAGGTCACCATTAACGCATTGGCCCGCAACGAGTACACACAGAAAGTCAACCTTCTCATGACATCCAAGGACGTGACCGGTCTGGTCGGCGTTTTTTCTACCAATGAAATCCTGATGTACAAAGATCAGAATGCCATCGAACCCGTAGGCGATTATCTCGCCAACAACGAAACTTGGAAGAGCATGCCGGAAGATATGCAGAATCTCTATGTATTCGATGGCGATCTCTGGGGCCTCCCCGCCGGGTTTACGAAGAACATGTTTGTCCGCACCATGCGGAAAGACTGGCTGGACAACCTGGGACTTTCTGTTCCCACCAACATGGACGAGTTCTACGAAGTTGTCCGGGCCTTCACCTATGACGATCCCGATGGGAACGGCGTCAACGATACCTATGGTCTGACTGCAGCCGGCACCTGGAACCTACAGGACATCTTCCAGGCCTTTAATGCCCGCCTGAATACGGACGGCAGCCGCTCCATCACCTACGATCCTGAAGCCAATGCCTGGATCGATACCATGTTGAAGCCCGAAATGGCCGAATGCCTGACCTTCCTCAATAAGCTGTACGCCGAAGGCATCCTGGATCCGGAAACCTTCACCAACAAAGGCAGCATGATGCGCGAGAATTTCTGGTCTGGAAAAGCTGGCTCCACCTTCTACTGGCTTGGCTTCAGCGGTGACTCCCGTCCTTATCTGGAGAAACTGACTCCCGATGTAGAATTTGTTGAAATCCCCTACATAAGCGGCAACATCGACAAGAATATCAACCACGTCTGGTACGGCACCATTCCCTATATCATGGTAAAGGGCACGGAGAACGCGGATCGCATGATCAACGAAGCCGTCGATCTGATGCTGGGTTCTCAGGACAGTCACTTTGACTTTGCCTATGGCATCGAAGGCAAGACCTATCGCATAGAGGGCAACACGGTCTACACTCTGATGGATGAAAAAGCTGGCACTCTGATGCCCAATGCCGGATTAGTCTCCTCCATTCCCGCCTATTATGACGACTGGAACTTCCTGTCCGACGCTTTGGACGACGCCGGCAAGAAGACTGCCCAGGAGCTCCTGGACTTCAAGAAGAGCGTCGCTGCGGAAAGCATTGCTTCCGGCTGCATGTACTCCATCTCTGAATCCCAGAACGCCATCAACTCCGCCACCTGGCAGGTCGTCGGCGGCGATATCGACGCCGCGTTTGAGACTGCCGTCTCTTCTGCCATTACCGGTTCTGTCCCGGTAGATCAGGCAATCGCCAAATACCTGGACGAAGTGAAGAGTCTGGGCGCGCAGCAGGTGCTCGACGAACTCAACGATTTCTGCGGCTACACCAGCAACCTGAAATATTAATCACCGCGCCGACGCGGTCCGGACAAGGGGAAGTTCGCTTCCCCTTGTTGCCATATCCGCCGCTTTTGCGCAAACCCGGAGGTATTTTCCATGTC
This sequence comes from uncultured bacterium, assembly GCA_905214265.1. Classification (GTDB taxonomy): domain Bacteria; phylum Bacillota; class Clostridia; order Oscillospirales; family Ruminococcaceae; genus Merdivicinus. The sequence goes on along the minus strand of CAJMLQ010000101.1, from coordinate 2,863 downwards.
TCAATCCATTCATCTCATCTGCAATGCGCATCTAGACCCGGTCTGGCTCTGGCAGCGGGAGGAAGGAGTCGCCGAGGCCCTTTCCACCTTTGAAACAGCCGCCCGGTTCTGCCGGGAAACCGACGGTTTCGTTTTCAACCACAACGAGGCCGTCCTCTATCAGTGGGTCGAGCAGTATGACCCGCCCTTGTTTCGGGAAATCCAGCGCCTTGTGGCCGCGGGGAAATGGCACATCATGGGCGGTTGGTATCTCCAGCCCGACTGCAACATGCCCAGCGGCGAATCCTTTGTCCGGCAGATTCTGGAAGGCCGGAACTATTTCCGCGAAAAATTCGGAGCCGAACCTACCACTGCTATCAACTTTGACCCCTTCGGCCATAGTCGGGGGCTGGTCCAAATTCTGGCCAAGTCCGGCTATAACAGCTATATCGTCTGCCGCCCCGGGCAGGCGGATTTTCCCCTCAAGGAAAACACCTTTCTTTGGGAGGGCTATGATGGTTCCCAGATCCTTGTCCATCGGCTTTTAAACGGCTATGAATCCGGCAAAGGCCGCGCCCGGATGAAAATTGAGAAGTACCAAGCGGAAAATGCAGACGGCCCCACCGGCCTAGTCCTGTGGGGGATCGGCAACCACGGCGGAGGGCCCTCTGCGGAGGACCTGGCTGCCATCGGTGAGATGATGGAAAACGGCGAAGCTCTCATTCACTCCACCCCGGAGACATATTTTGCCGCTCTGCGGGAGTCCAAGGAACACTTTGAAGTAGTCCCTCAGCCCATGAACCACTGGGGCGTCGGCTGCTATATCTCTCAGGTCCGAGTCAAGCAGGCCCACCGCCGCCTGGAGGGCGCATACTACGCTTTGGAAAAGATGGCCGCCCACGCCGCGGCCATTGGCGCGCATCCGTATCCAGAAAAAGAACTGATGGACATTCGAAAGGATCTCCTCTTTTTGCAATTTCACGACATCCTGCCCGGCACCGCCATCAAACGGGCGGAGGACGACGCTTTGCGGCTGGCGAATCATGCTCTAGAGCAGGTTTCCCGCACCCGGCTGGCCGTGTTTCTCTCCATGACCTACGGACGGATTTCCCCCACCTCCAGCATTACGCCTCTTTACCTTTACAATCCCCATCCCTACCCGGTGGAACAGACCTTTACCTACGAGCTGCCCCTGGCCCAGACGGTGCGGGAAGGCTTCGCCCAGCCGGTCCTGACCAGGGACGGCCAGCCGGTGCCCGTCCAGCGGGAGCAGGAGGAGAACATGGTCCCCATCCAGTGGCGTCGGCGTATCGCCTTCCGCACCCGGCTAAAACCCATGTCCATGGAACGGCTGGAGTTCACTTACCAGGTGGTGGAAGAACCGCCTCTCTCCGGAGCAATCATGGAAGATGGCGGCGTTCTCCGGTTTTCCACCGGACGAGTGGAGGCCTCCATCAACCGCCGTACCGGCCTTCTGGACAGCTACCGTATCGACGGGACCGAGTATCTCCGTCCCGGCAGTTTTCTCCCGACAGTCTTTGAAGACATTCACGACACCTGGGGCATGACCCTGCAAAAATATGACATTCCCGCCGGATGCTTCCATATCCGCCGGGACGGGCAGGGAAATCCTCTGCTGCGGGTCATTGAAGACGGCCCCGTCCGGGTCGTGGTGGAAGGCGTATTCGAATACGGACGTTCTGAACTGGTGCTGCGCTACAAGCTGCCCTGTCTGGATACGGAGTTGGAAACCGAGGTTTTCCTGCAGTTTGCCGAGGATCTGAAGGTGGTCAAGCTGGCAGTCCATCCGGCCTCTTCCGGATTCCGCTTTTTGGGTGAAACTGCCTTTGGTACGGAAGAGCTGGCCTGTGACGGCCAGGAAGAGGTAGCCCAGAAGTGGCTGGCCGCCGACAGCGGAGAAACATGTCTGACTCTGATAAACGATTCGGTCTACGGCTCCAGCTGCTGCAATGGGACGCTCTACCAGACGCTGATCAAATCCTGCGGCTACTCCGCCCACCCCATGCCCGGCCGCATCCACGTCCTCAGCGGACGGTATCTGCAAAACAGCGACCACACCTGCGTGACCTACCGCTTTTTCCTCAATGGTGGGGAAAGCCGGCAGCGCCTAGCTGCTGTCCCCCGGGAGGCACAGCTCCATTGCGAGGAGCCGGTGCTGCTGGCCTGTTTCAGCGGAAACTGCCAAGACTCCCAGGAGAGCTTCTGGGCGCTGGAGGGAAACTGCCTGATCTGTTCTGCCATCAAGGCGGCTTCCAACGGAGACGGCTGGATTCTGCGACTGTTCAACCCAACCGAGCAGCCGCAGAAGGACGTGCTGCGGGTGAGAGAATCCGCCTTCCCGGTATCCGCTGCTCCCTGGGAGGTTAAAACCTTCCGCTGGCGACCGGATGCCAGCGTTTTGGAAGAGGATAACCTGCTGGAACAGGCCATCGAATAACGAGGGGGGAATTCCCTCGGAAAGGATATGTGAACGTTTATGTCCCTGCCCCATCTTTACGCGGATAGCCGTGACATTGCACGCATCCGCAAAAATCTTCAGGAATTCAGCTGGTACCGCCAGGCGTTTTCTCAGATTCAGGCTGGCTGCGACGAAATGCTGCGCCGTGGCTTCTCCGTACCGGAAACCTGCGGGTTTGTCTTTTATAATTCCTGCAAAAGCGATAACACTCCTTTGATCTTCAATCCCTATGACCGGGAGAATCACATCTGTCCTACCTGTGGCATGAATTACCGAGATGAGCCTTTTCAGCGGGCATGGCAGTGCTACTATCACCAATGGCTGGCCCAGATGTCTATCAACCTGGGCATCAGCTACGCCGTCACCGGCGACAGCTCCTACGCCCAGGCGGTCCGCCGGATGCTT
>CAJMLQ010000100.1 GCA_905214265.1 uncultured bacterium | reverse complement strand
ATCGCGGTGCCGCCCTCTGCGCCGGTGCCGTGGCAGGCGTCGCAGTTCTCCATCTTGGAGACGCTGATCTTTTTGCCCACACCGCTACAGGCCTCAAAGAACGAAATGCTGACCTGCACCCGGATGTCGCTTCCCCGCCGGGGAGCGTTAGGATTGGAACGCCGGGAACTTCCGCCGCCGAAGCCGCCGAAAAATCCCTCAAAAATGTCGCCCAGATCCCCCATATCAAATCCGCTGAAGTCCCCGTAGCCGGCGCCGCCAGCGCCGCCGCCAAAGGACGGATCCACCCCCGCATGGCCGAATTGGTCGTAGCGGGAACGCTTCTGTGGATCGGAGAGGACCTCATAGGCCTCGTTCACTTCCTTGAACCTTTCTTCCGCCGTCTTATCGCCGGGGTTTAAGTCGGGATGGTATTTTTTGGCCAGCTGGCGATAGGCCTTTTTCAGTTCATCCTCCGAGCAGCCCTTCTGGACCCCCAGTACTTCATAATAATCTCGTTTGTCCGCCAATGGTCTTCCCTCCAGTTTCGTCGCGGGTCCGGGGCTTTACTCCCGCGGACAGCCGAACAGGGCAGGCATAACGCCCGCCCCGATCTGCCTGTTCCGCTGCTTATTTGTTGTCGTTGTCGACTTCCTTATAGTCGGCGTCTACAACGTTGGGGTCGCCGCCCGCATTGCCGCCGGTCGCGCCGCCCATGTCAGGGCCTGCAGCGCCTGGATTGGCCTGCTGGGACTGTGCCGCCTGCTGGTAAAGTTTCTCGGACACCGAGTAGAAAACCTTCTGCAGCTCTTCCTGTTTTGCTTTGATAGTCTCAATGTCGCTGCCCTTCAGAGCTTCTTTCAACGCATCGATCTTAGCCTGAAGCTCCGCCTTTTCGGAGGCGTCGACCTTGTCGCCGATCTCGCCCAGGGTCTTTTCGGACTGGAAGATCATCTGGTCGGCACCGTTGCGGATATCCACCGCCTCACGTGCCTTCTTGTCCTCAGCTGCAAAGGCTTCGGCTTCCTTGACTGCCTTGTCGATGTCGTCCTTGGACATGTTGGTGGAGGAGGTGATGGTGATCTGCTGCTCCTTGCCGGTGCCCAAGTCCTTTGCGGAGACGTGAACGATGCCGTTGGCGTCGATGTCAAAGGTCACTTCAATCTGCGGCACGCCGCGGGGAGCTGCCGGAATGCCGTCCATCCGGAACTCACCCAGGAGCTTGTTGTCCTTGGCAAATTCCCGCTCGCCCTGGAGCACCCGGACCTCAACGGAGGTCTGGCCGTCTGCGGCGGTAGAGAAGATCTGGGATTTCTTGGTGGGGATGGTAGTGTTGCGCTCGATGATCTTGGTAAAGACGCCGCCCAGGGTCTCCAGGCCCAAAGATAGAGGCGTGACGTCCAACAGCAGCAGCCCCTTGACCTCACCACCCAGAACGCCGCCCTGGATGGCCGCACCAATGGCGACGCATTCGTCCGGGTTCAGGTTCTTGGAGGGCTCTTTTCCGGTGGCACGGGCAACAGCCTCCTGCACCGCAATGATACGGGTGGAGCCGCCGACCAGCAGTACCTTGTTCAGGTCGGACGCTTTCAGTCCGGCGTCGCTGAGTGCCTGTTTCACCGGTCCCATGGTCGCGTCAACCAAGTCCGCTGTCAGTTCGTTGAATTTTGCCCGGGTCAAGGTCATGGCCAGATGCTTGGGCCCGGTGGCGTCCGCGGTAATGAAGGGCAGGTTGATATCCGCGGTGGTGATGCCGGAGAGGTCGATCTTGGCCTTCTCAGCAGCTTCCTTCAATCGCTGCATGGCCATGCGATCGTTCCGGAGATCAATGCCGTTTTCCTTTTTAAATTCGCTGGCCATCCAGTCGATGACCCGCTGGTCGAAATCGTCGCCGCCCAGATGGTTGTTGCCGGCAGTAGCCAGTACTTCCTGGACGCCCTCGCCCATCTCAATGATGGAAACATCAAAGGTACCGCCGCCCAGGTCATAAACCATGACTTTCTGGTCGCCCTGCTTATCCATGCCGTAGGCCAGCGCCGCAGCTGTCGGTTCGTTGATAATCCGCTTGACATCCAGCCCCGCGATGCGGCCTGCGTCCTTGGTAGCCTGGCGCTGCGCGTCGGTGAAGTAAGCAGGAACCGTGATGACTGCCTCTGTGACGCTCTCTCCCAGATAGGCCTCTGCGTCCGCCTTCAGTTTCTGAAGGATCATCGCGGAGATCTCCTGGGGGCTGTAGCTCTTGCCGTCAATGGTGACCTTATAATCCGACCCCATATGGCGCTTGATGGAGCTGATCGTGCGATCCGGGTTGGTGATGGCCTGACGCTTTGCGACCTGACCCACCATCCGCTCGCCGTCCTTGGAGAATGCAACAACGGAAGGAGTGGTGCGCGCGCCTTCATGGTTGGTGATGACGACCGGCTCGCCGCCTTCCATAACGGCCACGCAGGAGTTTGTCGTACCAAGGTCAATGCCGATAATTTTTCCCATAATAAATTCCTCCTAAATCAAACACTGTATCATTTTCAAGTGTAATCAAGCTTACGGATTAGCGACGGAAACCATTGCATGGCGGAGGACCTTACCTCCCAGCCGGTACCCCTTCTGGAGCACCGCCGCCACGGTGTTAGAACCGAGGTTCTCATCCTCAATGGTAGTCACTGCATAGTGGAAGTCCGGATTAAAGGGCTCTCCCTCTGCAGGAATCTCCTCCACGCCCTGTTTTTTCAGCGCATCGGAAAGGCTCTTAAAAATGAGTTCCATTCCCTTTTTGAATTCCTCATCCGCGCAGGCGGTCTGCATCGCCCGCTCAAAGTTATCCAGCACCGGCAGCATCTCAGTGAGGGCCTTGCTCTTGGCCACTGCGCCGATCTCCTCCTTTTCCCGGGTGGTGCGCTTGCGGTAGTTGTCGAACTCCGCCATCTGCCGGAGCAGCTTGTCGGAAAGCTCCGCGTTCTGCTTCTGAAGCTCCTCCAGTTTTGCCGCTGCCTCGTCCTCCGGCGCAGCCTCCGTTTCCGGAACCTCCGCGGCGTTCCCGTCCGTTTCTTCCGGAACCGGAATCTGCTCCGTATCGACCGGCTCCTCCTGAACGGAGGCCTTCTCTTTATTGTTTGCCACTTCAGCAATCAGTCCTTTCCTTCGTCCTCGTATTCCTCGGTAATCAACTGGGACACCGTATCGGATAGAAACTCAATGTATGGGATGATCCTTGCGTAGTCCAGCCGCAGCGGCCCGACGATCCCAAAGGACCCCACCGGCCGGCCGGCCTGGCTGTATCCGGATACGATCAAGCTCGAATTGGTGACGGCAAATGCCTCGCTTTCATCCCCGAAAATGACGCTGATCCCGTCGAAAGCCCGGTTGAGCAGCGTTCCAAGGTTCTTCCGCGCCTGCATCAGCGCCACCACGTTTTCACTCTGGAAATCCGGGCGGGCCAGCAGCCGCGTCTCATTTTTGATCTCAACCTTTTGCTGCTTCAATTGATTGGTGATGTCATAAACCCCGTAAAGCAGCGGGGCCAGAGCCATCATATAGCTTCCCAGCGCGATCCCAAGTTCCACAACCTTTTCGCTGGTCAGCTCCTCCACCCGCCGTCCTGTCAGGTGCTTGCGGATGAATTCGGTAAAAAACGCCACCTGCTCATTGGTCAGATCGAACTCCAGCCGGCAGACCCGGTTTTCCACCGCGCCTCCCGACGTGATCATCAGCAGCGCGTAAAGCCTCCGCCCGGCGGGAATGACCTCGATCCGTGTGATAACAGAAAAATCCATCCGATTGGTGGTACTGACGATGGCACAGTCCGTGATCTGCGCCAACAGGTCGGTGGCATTCGAAATCAGCGTCCGGGGATTTCGATCCCCTTTTAAGAGGGTGTCCTCCACCGTCTTGCGGTCGTGCTCGGAAAGCGGCTCCTTGGTCATCAGATTGGCAATGTAATACCGGTAGCCGCGATAAGAAGGGATGCGCCCGGCCGAAGTGTGAGGCTGCTCCAGATAGCCCAGCTGTTCCAGCGCTGCCATGTCATTGCGGATTGTCGCAGATGAAACGGAATATTCCAGCGCATCGGCAATGGCTTTGGACCCGACTGGTTCCCCGGTCCGGATGTACCGGTCTACGACCAGCTTTAAAATATCCAGCTTCCGCGCGTCCAGCGCCTTCACATCTTCTCACCTCACAGGCCCTTTTAGACGTTTTAGCACTCTTGCTTCTTGAGTGCTAATATAAGATTACCACGAAGCCCCTTAGTTGTCAAGAGGCAATTATGAATTTTTTATGAATTTTGAAGGAAGGTTTTGTAAGCATTAGCACATCTGCTTCCCGCCGCCCTTTTTACGGAGTTTCCCCGTTTTCCCCCGGATTATGTACGCTTTTTCTCAATTGGATTTCCCCCATGATTTTTTGCAGCTCTTCCGCTTTCTTCTTGCAAAAATTTTATTTTCCGTTTATAATAGAAAAAACAGTCCTGTTTTCAGGCGCCGCAGACCGCGGCAGAAATTGACCAGTAAAAGCAGGATCGGCCGTAACCAGTAGCGGCCGGACCAGCGCATTATGGATATTATCGCAGAAATCAATAAACGCCACGGAGAGTTCTCCAAAGGGCAGCGGCGGATTGCCGACTACATCGCCGCTCATTCCGACAAAGCTGCCTTCATGACCGCTGCCAAGCTGGGCGCCACCGTAGGCGTCAGCGAATCGACGGTGGTCCGTTTCGCCTACGAACTGGGCTTCGACGGCTATCCCGAGCTTTCCCGCGCCCTGCAGCAGATCATCCGGACTCAGCTGACCTCCGTCCAGCGCATTGAGGTCACCCGGGACCGCATCGGCAGCGGCGACATTCTGGACAAAGTCCTCAGCTTCGATATGGACAAGATCAAGCACACCCTGGAGGAGACCTCCCGGGAGGATTTCGAGCGCGCCGCCGTGGCCATCGCCAACGCCCGGAACATCTACGTCATCGGCGACCGCAGTGCCTCCGCCCTTGCAAGATTCATGCATTACTACTTCAACCTCATGTTCGAAAATGTTAAGCTGGTCACCACCACCAGCCAAAGTGACCTGTTTGAGCAGATCATCCGCGTGGGAGAGGACGATGCTGTCATCGGCATCAGCTTTCCCCGCTATTCCAACATGACCGTCCAGGCCTTTTCCTACGCCGCCCGCTCCGGCGCAAAGATCATCGCCATCACCGACGGCCCCGGCTCGCCGCTGGCAAAAAACGCCAGCTGCCTCCTCACCGCCCGCAGCGACATGAATTCCTTCGTGGACTCTCTTGTGGCTCCTTTGAGCCTCATCAACGCCCTCATCGTCCGGGTGGGCATGGAAAAGCAGGAGGAAGTCACCGCCACCTTCAACCGCCTGGAAACCATCTGGTCGGACTACCACGTCTACCAGAAGATGGACGGCTCCGACCCCTCTGGAAAGGAGCATGCATGACTGACGCCCTGATCGTAGGCGGCGGCGCGGCTGGAATGATGGCTGCCATCACGTCGGCCGGCCTTGGCAAACGCGTCCTCCTGCTGGAACGGAACCCCCGCCTGGGCCGCAAGCTGCTCATCACCGGGAAGGGCCGGTGCAATATCACCAACAACTGCGGTCTGGACGACCTTCTCGCCAGTATTCCCCGGAATCCCCGGTTCCTCTATTCCGCCTTCCACTGCTTTAGCCCCGCCGATACCATGGCATTTTTTGAAAACCGTGGTGTTCCTCTGAAAACCGAGCGGGGAAACCGGGTCTTTCCTGCTTCTGACCGGGCCGCCGATGTGGCAGCGGCGCTGGAGCGGGGGTTAAAAAATCCCCTCATCACTGTCAAAACCGGCCGGGCCATCTCCCTTCTGCTGGAGGGCGGTGTTGTCCGAGGCGTCCGATGTGAGGACGGTGCCGAATACTGCGCTGCCTCCACCCTCCTGGCCACCGGCGGAAAGTCCTACCCTCTCACCGGCTCCACCGGTGATGGCTACACCCTGGCGGAGCAAGCCGGCCACCGGATCGTTCCTCTGGCCCCCTCTCTCATCCCGGTGCTCACCGCTGAGCCGGATCCTCGGGAAATGCAGGGCCTTTCCTTAAAAAATGTCACCCTAACCGTCACCCGCTCCGGAAAACCGGTCTTCTCCGAGCTGGGTGAACTGCTCTTCACCCACTTCGGCGTCAGCGGCCCTCTGGTTCTCTCCGCCTCCGCCCACATGCGGGGCGACCCGCCTCAGTCCCCCACCGAAGCCGCCTTGGCTTCCATGCTCAAGGGCCGCGGATACCGGATGTCCATCGACTGGAAGCCAGGCCTGACCTCGGAACAGTTGGACAAACGCCTCCTCCGGGACTTCGCAAAATACCAGAACAAGGACATCATCAACAGCTTGGGTGAGCTTCTCCCCCGGAAAAGCATCCCCGTCCTGCTCCGCCGGGCTGGGATCCCCTTTGAAACCAAGATCAACTCCATCACCAAGGACCAGCGCCGTTCCCTGCTGGGGGTTCTGAAGGACTTCACCCTGACTCCCACCGGTTTCCGTCCCATCGAGGAAGCCATCATTACCTCCGGCGGTGTGGACGTCCGGGAGGTCAACCCAAAAACCATGGAGTCCAAAAAAGCCCCTGGCCTCTTTTTCGCCGGCGAAATTCTGGATGTAGACGGCTATACCGGCGGCTTCAACCTTCAAATTGCATTCTCCACCTCCTGCCTGGCGGCCCAGAACCTGTAAAAGTCCATCAAAAACGGAGCGTCGTGAATATCACGCGCTCCGTTTAACTTGTTAAAAGAAAGTTTTACGCGATTTTTTCAAAAAATCGCGAGGAAGGGCTCCGCCCTTTCCAAACCCGCCGTCTTTTGAAAAAGGCGGGCGAAAACTTCCATCACAAATTCTGCCGGTAGCTCCTGGGCGTAACGCCCACCTCCCGCTTGAACACCCGGTCAAAATAGGCAATATCCTGGAACCCCACCTCGTAGGCCACTGCCCGCACCGTCCGGTTGGGATCCTTGAGCAGTTCCTTGGCCTTCCGCACCCGCAGAAAATTCAGCTGCTCGGTGAAGGTCCGTCCCGTAGCTTCCTTAAACACGCAGGAAAAACTGGTGGCCGACATCATGGCGATCCTCGCCACCTCCTCCAGATAAATCTTCTTCTGGAAGTTGTCGTTGATATAGGCCACCGCCCGGGCCACGGAGTCCTTGTACCGGTCCAGATACTGCTGCCTGGCCTCGTCCAGTGTCTTCCCGTACTGCCGGGAGATGATGGCCAGCACCTTCAGCACATCCGCCCGGATAAAGAGCTGGTACCCCGCCTCCTGATGCCGGAATTCCCAGAGCATCTCGTCAAAGATCGCCTCCACATTTTTGGCCGCCGCCCCCTCCAGCGGAAACCGGGGCTTCACCTGGTCCAGGCTGACGATAAACGGCTCCAGATATCCTGCGTCCCAAAAAGCGCTTCCCCCCACGTCGGGCCGGATAAATGCTTCGGTGAATTCCATTCCCACCAGACTGGTCTCTGGATTTTTGCACTCCATATAATGAGGAACATCCGGCGGCAATACAAAAATGCTCCCTGTGGTCAGCTCATAGGGCTGCCCGTTCATCCAGTGGGTGCAGATACCGTGTCGCACGAACCAGATCTGGATGTAATCGTGGACGTGGGCCGGCTGGCTGAGCAGCCCCTCAAAGGTATAAATTTTGAATGGAAAAGTTTCCGCAAGCTCATCGCTGGCGCGATAAACCATGGGGGTTTCCGGCATAGTGGCTTCCTCCTGTCAGCGCGTCTGCTGCTATTACGATTATTGTACCACATTTTGCCGAAAAAAGCACCCTCCTCTTTGCCGGATTTTCTCCCCAAAACCCTTTCGATGTGCTATAATAACCTCAAAGGCTTGCAAAAAAGCTGGAGCGAACCCTGTCCCCGCGCTCCGCAGAAAGAAAGGAAGTTTTGAGATGAACGACACCCTCCTTCAGCGGTTTCTCCGCTACGTATCCTACGACACCACCTCCGATCCCTCCACAGACCGCACCCCCAGTACCCCCGGTCAGCTGGAGCTGGCGAACCTCCTGACCCGGGAGCTGATCGAATTGGGCCTAGAAGCCCGCCAAGACGGCTTCGGCTACGTCTACGCCTCCATTCCCGCATCCCCCGGCTGCGAAACCGCCCCGGCCATCGGCTTCATCGCCCACATAGATACCTCGGACGCTGTTTCCGGCCGCAATATCCGCCCCCAGGTAGTGGAAAACTACGACGGCGGAGACGTCCTGCTCAACGCTGGTACCGGCGCCGTCCTCTCCCCCGCCAGCTCCCCCGACCTTAAAAAATACGCTGGAAAGACCTTGATCACCACCGATGGGACCACCCTTTTGGGAGCCGACGATAAAGCGGGCGTTTCCGCCATCATGGACCTGGCTCAGCGCCTCACCCAGGATCTCTCCCTGCCCCATGGACCCGTAAAGATCGCCTTTACCCCCGACGAGGAGATTGGCCAGGGCGCAGACCACTTCGACGTTGCCACCTTCGGTGCGGACTTTGCCTACACCGTGGACGGCGGCGGAGCAGGCGGTCTGGAATACGAAAACTTCAACGCCGCCACCGCTGTTCTCACCTTCCGCGGCCAGAGCATCCATCCCGGCTCCGCCAAAGGCCGGATGAAAAACGCCATCCTCATCGCCATGGAATTCGACCGCATGCTCCCCGCCTTTGAGATTCCCGCGTACACGGAGGGCTACGAGGGCTTCCACCACCTGGACTCCTTCCAGGGCGGCGTGGAGCTGACCACCCTGGAATACATCATTCGGGACCACGACCGTGCCCTTTTTGAGCGAAAAAAAGAAAATTTCCGCGACGCCGTCCGGTATCTCAACCAGAAATATGGCCCAGACACCGTGGAACTGACCCTTACGGACTCCTACTACAACATGAAAGAGCAGATCCTCCCCCGTATGGAGATCGTCGATTACGCACTCAAAGCCATGGAAAACCTGGGCATTGAACCGGACGTCACCCCCATCCGCGGCGGTACGGACGGCGCGCGGCTCTCCTACATGGGACTTCCCTGCCCCAACCTTTTCACCGGCGGCCACAACTGTCACGGCCGCTTTGAGTACGCCGTCAAGGAGGAAATGGAGCTGGTCCCCCTACTGCTCCTGGAGATTCTCCGCCTCAACGCGGAATAGCACGGTTTGTCTGCCCGGTGCGGGCTTCCCGCACTGAAAATAGAAGTGCAAAGATCAAAACACATCCCGGTTGGTAGTCCGGGAGCGGCAAACCGCCGTCAGTAACCTGCCTCCTTTGGTTGTCCATTCTTTGCCGGCAGAAATAAAGGAGGAATCGCCATGGGCACTGTGGCATCGAAGCTGACCATCCTGTTTGAGGCTCCCTTCTGGATCGGCCTTTACGAGCGTGAGGAAAACGGACACTACGAAGTCTGCAAAATCACCTTCGGGGCGGAACCAAGGGACGGAGAGGTCTGGGACTTTTTGCTGAAAAACTGGAATCAGCTTCGGTTTAGTCCGCCTGTCAAAGTGGATACGCCTGTTGAAAAGCGCGTGAATCCCAAGCGGATGCAGCGTGCGATCAAAAAGCTGACCGCCGCATCCGGCGTCGGCACCAAAGCGCAGCAGGCGCTGAAGCTCCAGCAGGAGCAGGGAAAATTCCAGCGGCAGATCCGCTCCCGCCAGCAGCGGGAGGAGGAAAAGCAGCGACGTTTTCAACTGCGCCAGGAAAAGCGCCGGCAAAAGCACGAGGGACACTGACCCTCGTGCTTTTGTTCACTTTTCGCGATTCCTTAACAATATTTTGCCTAATCGTTAGCTTGTATTGCCTTCTTCGCAAAATTGGTAGACTTTTTTCGTCTTTTCGTGCTATACTGATGGCAGAACGAATGAAAAGACAAGGAGTGTTTGATATGAAGATCATCCGCGCCAAAGACTATGCGGACCTCAGCCGCAAGGCTGCCAACATCATCGCCGCCCAGGTCATCCTCAAACCGGAAAGCGTGCTGGGCCTGGCCACTGGCTCCTCCCCCTTGGGACTTTATGCCGAATTGATCAAAGGCTACGAGACCGGCGACCTGGACTTCTCCAAGGTCCGCACCGTCAACCTGGACGAGTATCGCGGACTGACCCCGGACAACGACCAAAGTTACGCTTACTTCATGCGGGAAAACCTCTTCCGCCACATCAACATCGACCCTGCCAACACCAACATTCCCAACGGCATGGAGCCGGATGCGGATAAAGAGTGCGCCCGCTACGACGCGGTGATCGAAGCCATGGGCGGCGTGGATATCCAGCTGCTGGGCATTGGCCTCACCGGCCATATCGGCTTCAACGAGCCCGCCCCCGAATTCAAAAAGGGCACCAACTGCGTGGATCTGGACCCCAAGACCATCGAGTCCAACGCCCGCTTCTTCCAATCCATCAATGATGTGCCGAAGCAGGCCTACACCATGGGCATCCAGTCCATCATGAAGTCTCGTAAGATCCTCCTCATCGCCAACGGCGAGGGCAAGGCCGACATCCTCTATCGCGCCTGCTGCGGCTCTATTACCCCCCAGGTACCCGCATCGGTCCTCCAGCTCCACCCCGACGTAGTCGTGGTGGCCGACGAGCCCGCCCTGAAGGTCATCACGGAAAAATCCCCCGCCTCCATCAACGGCTGATTTGCCCCCTGCCAAAGGCGCAATGGCGATAAAAATCTACCCTTCTATGAAACGCCTGATCATTTTTGTTCAGGCGTTTCTGCTGGATATTGGCGGAATCTTTTTCAGCCTGCAATAGGCTTTGATTATCGAACGTACCGGATAACCAGACTTTTTGGGAGGGATCTATGCTAAATA
>CAJMLQ010000099.1 GCA_905214265.1 uncultured bacterium | reverse complement strand
GCTGACAGAGAGGATGGCATTTATGATCGATACCCTTCAAAACGACCAGCTCTCCGTGCGGATCTCTTCAAAAGGCGCGGAACTTCAGAGCGTTTTCAGCCGGACCTTCGGTCGAGAATACCTTTGGCAGGCGGCTCCTGAAGCGTGGAACGCGCATTCTCTGCTGTTATTTCCCGCGGCGGGCCGGATTGACCGTAGCCGAATGCTTGTCGGAGGACAGGAGTACTCCCTTCCCATGCATGGGTTTGCCAAGGACACGGAATTTGCCCGGCAGGAACGGACAGAGCGTTTTTTGGCACTGGAACTGACGGATACAGAGGAGACCCGGCGGATGTTTCCCTATTCCTTCCGGCTTCGGGTGGAATTTTTCCTGGAGGGGGACACCTTGACCGAGCATTTTCAGATTTTTAATACCGGCGGAGAGGAAATGTCTTTCGGATTCGGCGCGCATCCGGGATTTTTCTGCCCCATTGTTCTGGGGGAATCTGCGGACGATTATGTGCTGGAGTTTGACCGGCCCCAGAGCATCCGCAAAATCGTCCTGGAACCGCACACCCGCCTCTGCACGCCTCAGCGGGAGCCTTTTCTGGAAGGAACCAGCCTTCTCCCGCTTTCCGAGCGCTTTTTTGACGATGGCCCGATCCTTGCGGAAGGGTGCAGCGCCAGCTGGATCCAGCTTCGTTCCCTGCGTTCCGGGCACCGGATCCGCATGGGGATGGAAGGATTTCCGTATTTGACCCTTTGGGGCGTTCCGCACAAAATGAGCCTAATCTGTATAGAACCTTGGTGCGGGCTTTCGGATTTTTCCGGGACAGACCATGTATGGGAAACCAAGCCCGCTAATCAGCACCTGGCACCTGGGGAGGTCTTTTCCCGGAAGCTGTGGTTTCAGCCGGGAAAGTGAGACCACTTTTCTGACGGGCCGGCGGCATTTTGAGTTTGAAAGGAAGGTACGATGAAACGGTTGCAATTGATATTCCTTGCGTTCATGATTTGTCTGACAGCCAGTATCGGGTTCGGGGGATTTCCCGTTTCTGCAGCGGGTCCCGGCCCCATCGTTTATGTGAGCGGGGAGGGAAGCGATGAAAATACCGGAGCGTCTCCGGATCAGGCGCTCCTCACTTTGACGAAAGCCTTTGAAGCATTAGACAGCGAGGGAGGAACCATCTTTGTCGAAGGGGAGGTCCCGCTGGAAGGACCGGCCTTTTCCGAGCCTTACCACGCTGGACAGGTGACAGTGACGGGCGGCACGCTGGTCTTTCCCGCAGATTGTCTTTACGCACTGAACGGAAGCACGCTGTTTGAAAGCCTGACGCTTCAATATTCCGGCACGCTGGTCTTTGCCGCCAATTTTCATCCGATTGAGTTTGGGGAGGGCCTTATGACTTCCTCGGATGCGGAGGAACCCGGCATCATTGTCGCGGGCGGTTTCCAGGCTCCTGCCGCTGCATCGGAAACGGCTCTGGATTCGCACATCACGATTCGGAGCGGCGATTATCGGACGGTCTGCGGCTTTTCCCGGAAAAAAGGCGCGAAGACCCAGACCTACACCGGGACCTCCCACATTCAGATCGACGGCGGTACCGTTCAAACGGTCTATGGAGCCGCTCTGGAAAACCACTACTGCCAGAATGCGGAAATTACGGTAAACGGCGGCAGCATCGGCACGATTTATGCGGCTGGCGACGCCACCCGGCGCATCAACGGAAACGCCGGCGTTTATCTCAACGGTGGTTCCGTTGATGAAACCGTTTTTAACAACGTCGTCGGCGAAGGTCTGCTCTCCTTGGACGGAGGAACGCTCCACGCCGCTTCGGTGAGTTATGGAAGCAGCGCGGTTGAGGCTCTCTGCGTCAACTCCGTGCTGACCCTTCGGTATAATTCAGTTATGTATACAGCAGCGCAGGCCACCGGATTGGGCGCGGCCTTTGACAAGGTCCTTCCTTACGGACGGGTCTACGTAAAATCGGACGGCACCGGGGACGGGCTCACGGCGGAGACGCCAGCCGCTTCTCTGGCGGACGCGGTTTCGCTGCTGTCTCAGGGCGGGGGAACGGTGGTTCTTTTGGACGAGTACCCGGTTCCGGGGAGCTTTGAGGAGCCTGCTCACAGCAGCCTGATCACGCTGACCGGAGGCGCGCTGTCCTTCCCGGATGGCGCGGTTTACCGCCTGGGAGGGCCGCTGGTCCTGGAGGGGGTTGCGCTTCGGAATGTAGGCAGGCTGACCATAGACGCCGGAATTCACTCCTTTCGGGCCGGAGCAGCCTGCCCGGCGGACGTGCCTGCGTCAATTGTCCTGCAGGGAGACGATCTCTTCATCGGGGACGGTTCTTTCGGAGAGCTCCGCTGCGGATCTGCGGCTGTTGTCAGCGGCGGACTGGTCAAAAGGATCGTCCTGTCGGAGAACAGCTCCCTGGATATCCTGAAGGGGGAAGCCGTATCTATCCAGTTGCCGGCCGGCGGCAGTCCGGTTGTCCGGCTGACAGGCGGCAGCGTCGGAGCTTTTACCAATAAAGGGGACGGCGAATGGACAGGCTGCCGGACGCTCTACTACAATGGATTTCAGTATACGGAGGATACCATCATGCAATATCGGCCTTTTTTCGATAAGGTGGAGGGCGGCCGCGCTATTTTTGCAGCAGATGGAGGCAACGGAAGCGGCGCTTCTCCGGCGGATGCGGTCGGGGACCTAAAAAAGGCCGTGGAGCTGTTGGGCAGCGAAGGCGGCGTCGTAGCTATCTGCGGCCCTGTATCCATCTCCAGCAGCGTCGCCCTGCCGGCGCATGAAGGCGAGATCCTCTTGACCAGCCTTTTTGCCGGGGTGGATTACCGCGAAACTTCCGGTGCCCAGCTGAATTTCAGCGCGGACCTGACTCTTGGCGGGCCCAGCCGTTTTGCAGAC
Organism: uncultured bacterium; assembly: GCA_905214265.1. Classification (GTDB taxonomy): domain Bacteria; phylum Bacillota; class Clostridia; order Oscillospirales; family Ruminococcaceae; genus Merdivicinus. The sequence continues at coordinate 7,948 of CAJMLQ010000099.1, read as the reverse complement.
ATTACTTTGGAAATGCGCGCTTCCTCCCGCAGCGTTTACTGCAGCGGCCATGACACGGTTTTTGATACCGGCGTACAGGTGGAGAAGCAGTTCGGCGTCTCCAACTATCTTTCGGTCAACGGCGGAGGCTTCGAGCGCACTTCGGAAGGGGATGCATACCAGCTGACGATCAACAGCGGGCGCTATCACGTTGTCCGGGGCGGAAACGCCGATCCGCTCTGGGCGTCTCATGGCGCCTACCGCGCTTCCCAAAAGAGTGCGGATATTGCAGTGGAGGTCAACGGCGGCGAATTTTACAGTTATTTCTGCGCGGGCGGCGATGGTGAAATGACTGGAAACGTCCGGTTGACCGTAAATGGAGGGGATTTCCGAGCTGGTATTTATGGAGTTGGAAATAACTCCGGTTCCTTCAGCGGAACGATCACGGTACGGCTGAATGACGGGACATTCCGTTCCGCAATCGCTCCCGCTGCTTCTTCGGTTCCGGAATTAAAGGGCATGTGGAAGCTCTTCCTCAACGGCGGCGATTACCGGCGTGTTACCGATGTAAAAGGAACACGGGATTTCTCCGGCGGCATGGCGTCTGAACTGAAGGTTGCCTCCGTCATTGATCTTGACGCAGAAGCGGCCGGAACCATCACCTTCCAGAATTATCTGCGTTCCGGAGCAGACCCCTGGCTCTTCTTTCATGATGGTTATTATTATCTGACGGTTACGGGGAGCACTCAGGTCAGCGTGTTCAAAGCCATGAATTTTGAGGATTTGTCCACTGCGCCGCCCATCGTGATATTCAAGCCGGAGGCAGGGCAGATGTATTCGAAAAACCTCTGGTCGCCGGAAATCCATTACTTTTCGGAAGCGGACGTTGGTGCGGAAAATGCCGGGTGGTATCTGTATATCGCCTGCGACGACGGGGACAACAACAACCACCGGATGTATGCGCTAAAATCTCTGAGCGGCAGTCCGGAAGGTCCCTACGGCCATCCGGAAACCGGAGAAATCAACGTCCCTGTAAAAATCACCAATCCTGACGACCCGGAGATCAACACTGGTTGGTGCGCCGGGCAGACGGTTCTCCGCTATCGGGGCAGGGCTTATGCCCTGTGGGTCGATGAGGTTTGGGAAGAGCCGGTAAACGGCCAGCAGCGGCGCTATCAGGTGGAGTACCTTTGTGAAATGAGCACGCCTTGGATTCTAAAGGGGCAGAAGGTGAAGATTTGCGAGCCGACTCTGGACTGGGAGAAAAACGGCGCGACCACCAGCGGCAGCAAGATCTATCCGGAAGTAGTAGAGGGCGGAACTGCCGTTTACGGACCCAATGGAGAGCTCTACATTATTTATTCCGGAAGCGGCTACTGGACGACGTTCTATCAGCTGGGCCAGCTGAAGCTTGTCGGGGACGATCCGCTTTCCTATGACAGCTGGGAGAAGAGCCCGGATCCCATCTTTTCCAAATCGGACGAGGTGAACGGCTGCGGGCACGCCTCCTATACCACCTCGCCCGATGGAAAAACCGGCTGGATCTGCTATCATGCATATACAGGGACCAATACGCAGAGCGGACGTTTCGTTTTTGTTGAACCCTACACAGTTGATGAGACCGGCGTCACGATTGGAAACGGAAGCGGCCACCCGCAGCCCATTTCCACGGAAATGGAGATAGCGGTCAATCCAATGCCTTTGGGCCAGAAGCTCAGCGGCTGGGATTCTCAGAGCGAAGATCCGGAACTCCCTTATGTTCCTCCTGTTTCGCCTAAAAAGGAGGACAGCGGTCCCGTCTATCAGATCGGCTGGCAAAAGGATGGCCAGGGAAACTGGAGGTATCAAAACAGCGATGGAACCATCAAAACGGGCTGGATTTATGCGGAAGATCAAAAATGGTACTTCCTTGGCGCAGATGGTATTATGAAAACCGGTTGGCTCCGTGACACGGACGGCAAGTGGTATTATCTGACAGCCAGCGGGGCGATGAAGACCGGCTGGCTCCGTGACACGGACGGCAAATGGTACTATCTGACAGCCAGCGGGGCGATGAAGACCGGCTGGCTCCGTGATACGGACGGCAAGTGGTATTATCTGACAGCCAGCGGGGCGATGAAGACCGGCTGGCTCCGTGATACGAATCAGAAATGGTATTATTTTTATCCCAGCGGCGCTATGGCGGCCGGAACGGTAATCAGCGGATACCGAATCGGTTCTGACGGCGCGATGCTGTAAAAACAGGCTCCCTGCAGATAACCTGCAGGGAGCCTGTTCTGTTAAGAACACTAGGGCAATCCCGCCCGCTCAGGCATGCGGAAGAGTCACGGCCTGGATCCCGTCCTCTGCTTCCACATTTTCACACTCTTCGCCGAGCATATCTGTCAAAACGGAAGGCCCATTCTTGACGGGACTCCCTAAATAACAGCAATTTTTTCGATTTTCGCCAGAATGGATTGATAAACATCGGATACCCGCTGAAGCAGAACGGCCGCGGCTCCCGGCTCTGGGCTGCCGCTGCGCAAAAATTCCGTCAGATCATGGCTGGCTTCATACAGCGGCGTAAGCCTGAGATTCAACGCAATACCCTTCAGCGTATGTGCCGCTCGAAAAGCCTGTTCATAGTTCTTTTGCTGTATGGATTGGGCAAGAAGGGCATAGGTTTGATCGTCGGGAAGTTTGAGCAAATATTTTTGAATAAGCCCTTCGCTGCCAAGCCTTTGCAGAACATTCTTCATTTCAGCGCCGATAGAGGCGTAAAATCTATCGAGTACTCCCTTCCAAGCAGGCAGAATGGGTTACTCCAGACGGAAAACCTGGGTCAGCATCGGCTGTGCGCCGGTGACCGGATCCATTTCCATCACCATGACGTCTTTCATATAGTCGTTCCACCGGCTGACGACAGGACTTTCCGCTTGTATCCGTGCGGCATAGGCGCAGCCTTTTTCGCACTCGTAATAGCCAAAGAGCTCGTTACCGGTGTTCCAGATGGTATAATTGCAGATGCCTGCTTCCTTTAGAACGGTTTTCAACTCCGGCCAGATCTCGTCATGGCGGCGTTTGTATTCCTCCAGCATCCCTTCTTTGACAATGGCCTTCCAAGCATAACGTTCCATAAAAACTCCTTCCTCAACTTAACAAAGAATCAGATATACAAGATACCAAATGACCAGCAATAAAATGATAACCGGGGCAAAGGCTTCCACCGCGATGCTCGCATTGGCAATTTGAAAGCCCCACCCAAGACGGTCGGTCAGAATGACCAGCAGCGCCAATACGCCGGTTGTCAGAAACGATTTTGTCAGATTGCGTCCCAGCCAGTTCTTAGAAAAGAAGGAAAGGATCGTTCCAAGTACCGGGTTCGCGAAGAAAGCGGCGGCTTTAAAGATTGCCTTCAGCAAAGTAAGCAGCAGAATGATGCCGATCAGGGCGAACAGGACCGCCGGCAGCCAGTCCGCAAACCCTTGCGGGAGATAGCGCCGCATCAGCCAATCGACGCAGAAATTGATAAACAGAGCTGCCACCACCACGATGCATTGGCAGAAGTACCACAAAATCACATTTTTCGTCTTTCGGAAGCGGATCAGATCCTGCAAAACATTGACCGTAAAGGCCAGCAGAAAAAGTTTCACAACTTCAAGAAAAAAAGCGGAAAAGTCCGTTTTCAGCATTTGATAGATGCCGTTGTAATCGCTTAAATCCCCGATAAAGGGCAATGCGTTGAGCATGACGTTGCCATGCGCCTCATAGCCAAAGGAACAGATCGCGACCACATAGATGAAGAGGATCGCAAAGCACGCGGCCGCCGATTTCGGCAGATCTGTCAGAGCGCGGCATGCAAATCGGAGGATCACGCCCAGCAGAATCGCGCCGAGCGAGAGGCAGAGGAGAACCGGAATGAGAGGAGATTGAAAAATTTTGTCAATATATGCTTGCAAGAAAACCCCTCCATATAAGATCAATTATCTTTATTTTATCAGGAAACGCAGCGGTTTACAAGAAAATTTCAAATCTGCGGCCAAAATATTTCTGCTGGGCATTCTATCAAGACGGTGAAATCAAATCCTACCGTTTACAATTTGACGCAGAACGATTATAATAGAAAAGATAAAGCAAAAGGAGGAGTTGTGGATGGAAGCTCTGCTTACCGGGATCGACCGGGCGGAAACACTTCGTTATCTGGGATGCCGCGGCGCGTTTCCGCCGGCAGAGGTAGCGGAGCAGGTAGACCGGATGGCGGCGGAAATCCTCCGGACCGCCCGCCCCCGCTGGGTTTACCGGGAATGTGCGCTGGAATGGGAAAGCTCCGGCCTGAAAATTTCCGGAACGTCTCTGGAACTGCCGGGAAAGGACATCCGAGCTTTGTTGCAGGGCTGTTCCAGCGCCGTTTTCTTCGCCGCGACGCTGGGGGCGGAGACGGAAGCGCTTATTCGCCGCGCGGAGCTGACCGACATGGGGAAGGCACTGGTCTTGGACTGCTGCATGAGCGCGGCAGTGGAAAACATCTGCGACAATCTCCAAAAAGAGCTGGAAAAGGATTACCGCGGGCGAGGACTGTTCCTGACAGACCGCTACAGCCCGGGGTATGGGGACCTGCCGGTCACGGCCCAGGGAGACTTCCTGACCCTTTTAAACGCCTCCCGGCGCATTGGCCTGACCTGTACGGCGGAATCCATTCTGGTCCCCCGGAAATCCGTCACGGCCGTGATGGGCGTCGCACGCTCTCCGCGACCCCGCCGCGAAAAATGCGGGGAATGTGCGTTGGCAGACTCATGTCCCTATCGAAAGGATGGAAAAACCTGTGGAAAATAAACGCGAACTCCTGCAAAAACGTCTGAAAGCCAAGCCGTATTTCTTTCTGGATGGCGCAATGGGCACAATGCTCCAGCAAAGCGGCCTGAAGCTGGGAGAGCGGCCGGAGGCTCTCTGCCTGAGCCATCCGGAGGTCGTCGAAGATATTCACCGCCAGTATCTGGAAAGCGGCAGCGATATGGTGTACGCAAACACCTTCGGCGCCAACGCCCATAAGCTGGCCGGGACGGGACTGAAAACGGACGAGGTCATCCGGGCAGCGGTCCGGGCGGCCAAAAAGGCGGCGGAGCCCTTCGGAGCGCTGACCGCGCTGGATGTGGGCCCTATTGGAGAGCTGCTGGAACCGGCGGGAACACTGACCTTCTCGGAGGCTTACGCTCTCTTCCGGGAACAGGCTGTTGCCGGGGAAGAAGCCGGCGCGGATGCTGTCGCGGTGGAAACCATGACCGATCTGTCGGAGGTCCGGGCGGCGGTGCTGGCCGTCCGGGAAAACACCTCCCTGCCGGTGTTCGTCACCATGACCTTCGAGGAAAATGGCCGGACCTTTACCGGCTGCTCTGCTGCGGCTATGGCGGACACCCTCACCGGGCTGGGAGTGGACGCCTTTGGGATCAACTGTTCCCTTGGCCCTCAGGAGATTTTCCCCATCGCCAGGGAGATCGCCTCCCGGACCAGTCTCCCCATCATTGTGAAGGCCAACGCCGGGCTTCCGGACCCGCGGGACAACACCTATTCCGTCACGCCGGAACTTTTCGCGGAGCAGATGAAGCCTTATGCGGAGCTTGGTGTGAGCATTATCGGCGGCTGCTGTGGGACAACGCCCGCCTATATCCGCGCTTTGCGGGAAACCATGGAGCAGATCCCGCCCTCCCGCCGGAAAAGCTTCCTGCCAGCGGGAGTCTGCACTCCTTCCCGGCTGGTGGAGCTGGACGGCGTCCACATCATCGGTGAGCGGATCAATCCCACCGGAAAAAAACGGTTCCAGCAGGCTCTTCGGGAGGGAGATCTGGACTATATCGCCGCTCAGGGCGTGGAACAGGCCGAAGCCGGAGCAGATATTTTGGACGTCAATGTCGGCCTGCCGGGCGTAAATGAACCCGTCATGATGGAGCGGGTCGTCCGGCGTCTCCAGAGCGTGCTGGACCTGCCGTTGCAGATCGATTCCTCTGACCCCGCCGCCATCGAAAGCGGGCTGCGGGCCTGCACGGGCGTTGCCATCGTCAACTCTGTCAACGGGGAGGCGGAGGTCCTGGATCGGATCCTGCCTATTGTCCGGAAATACGGCGCTTTCGTGGTGGGCCTGACCCTGGACAGCAAGGGTATCCCCCAGACGGCGGAGGAACGCTTCGCCATTGCCGAACGGATTCTGGAAGCTGCCATGCACCATGGAATCCCCCGGGAAAAAGTACTCATCGACTGCCTGACCCTTACGGTCTCCGCCCAGCAGTCCCAGGCAGCGGAGACTCTGCGGGCGGTACGGATGGTCCGGGAACGGCTGGGCCTGCGGACGGTTCTGGGGGTATCCAATATCTCCTTCGGCCTGCCCAATCGGGAACTTCTGAATCACAGCTTTTTGAGCGCCGCTATGGAAAACGGGTTGAACCTGCCGATTCTCAATCCCAATATTCCTTCGATGACGGCGGCGGTGGCGGCTTTTAACGTCCTCCACGGCTACGATCGGGATTCCGTCCGGTACATTGCGCGCTTTTCCGGAGAAAATGCCGCTCCGGCGGCGCCGGCTCCTTCAGGTGGCCACGATCTGGCCGAGGCGGTAAAAAAGGGCCTCCGGGAAGAGGCGAAGCTCCGGACGAAAGAGCTTTTGGAGACCCGGGAACCCCTGGATATCATTGATGGCATTCTGATTCCCGCACTGGACGCGGTGGGGGCGGATTTTGAGAAGGGGACGCTGTTCCTTCCCCAGCTGATCAACGCCGCCAGTGCGTCCCAGGAGGCTTTTGCTGTCATCAAGGCGCGGATCGCCCGCAGTGGCGGCGCGTCGGTTTCCAAAGGAAAGGTCATTCTGGCCACGGTCAAAGGGGACATTCACGACATCGGCAAGAACATCGTCAAGGTTCTGCTGGAAAACTACGGATACCGGGTAATTGACCTGGGCCGGGATGTACCGCCAGAAACAATAACGGAAACCGCTGTCCGCGAAGATGTGAAGCTGGTGGGTCTCAGCGCCCTGATGACCACCACTCTCCGGAGCATGGAGGAGACGATCCGTCAGCTCCGGGCGTCCGGTCATGTCTGCAAGGTCATGGTCGGTGGTGCGGTGCTCACCGAAAGCTACGCCTTGGAGATTGGCGCGGATTATTATGCCAAGGACGCCAAGCGTTCGGCAGACATCGCCCGGGAAGTGCTGGGTTGAAAGGAGAGGGCTATGGAGCCGGTACGTGAATATCTGAAACAAAACCGTCTGCTTTTCGACGGAGGAATGGGGACCTATTATCTGAGCCGTTATCCCGGAAGCGACCCGCGCTGCGAATTACAGAATCTGGAAAACCCTGCGCGCATCCTGGAAATTCACCGGGAATATCGGGAGGCTGGGGCTAAGGCGCTGAAAACGAACACCTTCGGGGCCAATACTGTCAGTCTGGAATGCGGCTTCAACAAGGTGCGGGAGGTGCTGGAGGCAGGTTATGCCCTGGCTTGCCGCGCCGCCGGGGAGGAAGCTTATGTTTTTGCGGATATCGGTCCTTCGGCGGAGCCGGAAGAACGCAGAGCCATTGCGGAGGTCTTTTTGGCGATGGGGGCGAAGAACTTTCTGTTCGAGACCTATGCGGACAGCGAGGGCCTGGCGGAGCTCTGCCGTTTTGTAAAGTTCCGGGAACCGGAGGCTTTCGTTATCGTCTCCTTTGCCGCTGCGCCGGATGGGTTTACCCGCCACGGACTGCCGGTTTCCCGGCTTCTTCAGGAAATAGCGGCGGAGAATGCCACAGATGCGGTGGGAGTGAACTGCGTTTCTGGCCCGGCCCATCTGCTGCGGCTGCTGGGAGAGATCCCCGTGCTGCCCAAGCTGCTTTTAGTGATGCCAAACTCCGGTTATCCCACCATGGTGGCCGGACGGACTTATTTTGAGAGCAGCGCTACGTATTTTGCTGGCTGCATGGCTCGCATCGCGGAGAAGGGCGCGGCAATTCTGGGGGGCTGCTGC
>CAJMLQ010000098.1 GCA_905214265.1 uncultured bacterium | reverse complement strand
CGAACAGGACGGTTTTTATGCCTTCCACAATGTCACTGGTCGTAATCCGGGCCACATTGAAGGAGTCAAGCAGCGCATCCGTTTCGGTAGCAGTGGCATCGAGATGCTGAAAGGTGAAATGATCCACGGCACGTTTGAGAACGGCGATTTCATTGTCGCTGTTGGCAGGGTCGTTCAGCTCTTTCGTCAGAAGCTTCAGGGTAATTTGGAGAGCCTGATCCTTTGTAAAAATTGCATTCGGCGCTTCGCGCTTGAACTCATTGATCGCGTTAAGAGAACGCATGAAACTGCACCTCCGGTTTGATAATAATTTTATTATACAGTGTTTTTGGGAATTTTACAAGCGACTTCCGGCAAAACCTTGAATATTTACAATTTTCCAGTTGAAGCGGAGAGGACAAAAGAGTAAAATATTTTAAAAGGATCAAATGTTGCATAGGACAATAGAAAGGAAGTTCTTTATGAAATTGACGTATCAGCCCCGGGGCGTATGTTCCCGGAAAATCGACCTCTCCATCGAAGACGGAGTTGTCAAAGCCGTTAACTTTACGGGAGGATGCAGCGGGAACACCCAAGGGGTAGCAGCGCTCTGCATAGGGAGAAAGCCGGAGGAGCTTATCCCGCTTTTGAAAGGGATTCGCTGCGGCATGAAAGCGACCTCCTGTCCGGATCAGCTGGCGAATGCTCTGGAGAAGGCGCTAAAGGAATCTGAACACCAATAAAAGACAAGTGTTTGTATTTTACAGACATACAAAATGCTTGCAAACGCCCTCCAAATGTGCTATGATAGAAACGATTGATTGAGTAAGGGAGGGCGTGGGCATGCCCATTAAAATACCGGCATCTCTTCCGGCAAACTCCGCCTTGCAGCGGGAAAATATTTTTGTTATGGACGAGGAACGGGCTGTTCATCAGGACATCCGGCCACTGAAAATTGCGATTCTTAATTTGATGCCCAAAAAGATTGAGACGGAGACGCAGCTGCTGCGGCTTCTGTCCAACACGCCGCTTCAGATTGATCTGGAGCTTTTGCAGATGGCTTCTCACGTTTCAAAAAACACCTCCGACGACCATCTTTTTAAGTATTACAAGACACTGGCGGATGTTCGCGAGGAGCGGTTCGATGGGCTGATTATCACTGGCGCGCCGGTGGAGCAGATGCCATTTGAAAATGTGGACTACTGGCCGGAGCTGTGCGAGGTCTTTGAGTGGTCCAAGACTAACGTTTACTCCACTCTTCACATCTGCTGGGGAGCGCAGGCGGGACTTTATTATCACTACGGCATCCCGAAATACGACCTGCCGGAGAAGATGTTCGGTGTTTTCCCCCATACGGTGCTTCAGCCTTTTCATCAATTGCTGCGGGGGTTTGATGAGACCTTTTACGTCCCCCATTCCCGTCACACCGAGGTGCGGGAGGAGGATATCCTCTGGTGCCCGGATTTGGAAATCCTGACCAAATCGGAGCTTTCCGGGGTACACATCGTCGCGGATAAAACCGGGCGGCGCTTCTTTGTCACAGGCCATTCGGAGTACGATAGGGGCACTCTGGCGGCGGAATATTTCCGCGACTTGGAAAAGGGGCTGCCGATTCATCTGCCGTACAATTATTTCGAAGGCGATGATCCGGAGAATCCGCCGCGTTTTATCTGGCGCAGCCACGCGAACCTGCTTTTTGTCAACTGGCTGAATTACTTTGTTTATCAGCAGACACCCTTTAACCTAGAGGAGATGGACCGCCAGCAGGGACAGCGCTGTTGACCCTTGATTATTCGGACAGAATGGGGTATAATAGAGGCAGAGTCCAACAGAAAGGATGAATGAAATGGTTGTAACGAAAGAATCCGTTATCGGCGACGTTTTGGATGCCGAGCCCACTACTGCGCAGTTTTTCCTCGCGATGGGGATGCACTGCTTGGGCTGTCCTTCCGCCCGCGGCGAGTCCATTGCCGATGCGTGCGATGTACATGGCGTGGATGCGGACGATCTGGTTGAACAGATCAACTCGTTCCTGTCCGGAAAGTGAGAGACAACCAGAAAAGGGGGCGTCGGCGGACGTCCTCTTTTGATATTCCAGGAGGTTTTTATGACAGCACTGGACGGGCGGCTTCTGGCCGCCGCCGATTTTGTAACGGCGGGAGCATATGTGGTGGACGTTGGGACCGATCATGGCTATCTGCCAGTTTTTCTGGTGGAGAGAGGACTGGCGCAGCGAGCGCTGGCCTCCGACATAAACCCGCAGCCCCTGGCTTCCGCACAGCGGAATATCGCAGCGGCGGGCTTGGAGGGGAAGATTTGCACTCAACTGGCAGATGGACTGGACGGAATTGACCTAAAAGGGGTAACAGATCTCGTTATCGCCGGGATGGGGGGGATGCTCATCGCAGAAATTCTGGAAAAGCGGCTTCCTTTAACCGGCATCAACCTCATTCTTCAGCCCATGACACAGGCTCCATATCTGCGAAACTGGTTGTGCGTGCACGGTATCCAAATTCTGGCGGAGACTCCTGCGGAGGCGGCGGGAAAGATATACACGGTGATCAACGCCCGCAGCGGCGGAGAGCCGTGGGCGTGTGATGACCTGTTTGCCCATGTAGGGCGGATTCCCGAGGCACTCCATGATCTGGAAAAACGGCCTGCGGCAGAGAGATATCTGCGGAATCTCCGAAAGAAGCTGGAGGTGATCGCCCTTGGGTTGAGTCAATCCGGGCGCGATGCGGAAAGTACGGTTCGTTATCAACGGCTGATCGGGCAAATTCGTTCAGTAGAGGAGGACGCGCGATGAACACAGTCGGCGAGATCTATCAGGCATTGAATCAGTGGGCTCCCTTTGATACGGCGGAGAGCTTTGACAACGGCGGCCTTTTGATCGGTGGGATGGAACAGCCGGTCTCTCTCTGCCTGCTGGCGCTGGATTTGACCCAGGCCGTCTGCGAGGAGGCTGCGGAACGGGGGGCGCAGCTGGTGCTGACTCATCATCCGGTGATTTTCGATCCACTGCGGCGAGTAGAGCTGGGGAGCGTAGTGTATAGCGCGGTTCAGGCGGGGGTTGCGGTGATCTCTGCTCACACCTGCCTAGATCGGGCCAAAGGCGGCGTCAGCGATGTTTTGGCAGCGCAGCTGGGCTTGACGGACGTGGAAGACCTGCCGGGCGGAGAGGGCTTCGTCAAAGTCGGAGAACCGGAGAGGCTTCTCAGTGGGTTGGAGCTAGCCCGGATGGTAAAGGAGCGGTTGGGGCTGCGGACGCTGCGGGTCTATGACGCGGGTTTCCTTGCCCGGAAGGTGGCAGTCTGCTCCGGCTCTGGAGGGGGCTTCCTTCAGGCGGTTCTGGCGGCGGGGGCGGACGCTTATGTTACTGGCGATGTGAAGCACGATGTAGTTGTATCGGCCGCCAATGGGGGGCTGACTCTGATTGACGCCGGGCATTATGAGACGGAGGAGATCATCCTGGAGCCAGTACGCCGGTACTTAGCGGAGCGATTTCCGGAAACTGGATTTGAGCGGGCCAAAACCGACGAGCCGTTGTTCCGGCTGCTGTGAACTTTGGATAAAAATGCCACTGGGGACTTGACAAACTGCGTGGTACCTGCTATGATAAATAAGAATCATTGAAAACGTGATGATGGGGAGAGTAGGCTTTTATCCCGCCTCTCAGAGAGCTTTCCATCGCTGGGAGGAAAGCAGGCGGAAAAAGAGGAAGGTAGCCCCTGAACGGCGCACCGAAGCGCAGAACTGCGTTTGAGGCTGCGACAGGACCGCCTGTTACAGCGGAACGGTATGATTGTACCGGGTGAGGCCCTTGCCGCGAGGCAGGAGCAAATGTGAAGTGGTACCGCGAGATGAAAGCTCGCCTTCATTGGATTTTATCCTTTGAGGGCGTTTTTTTATTGCCGAAAGGAGTAGATATGGCACTAGACGGCGCGTTCCTGCGCGCGATCAAAAACGAGATAGAGGCTGCGGCGTTGGGCAGCCGGATCGATAAGATCCAACAGCCGTCCCGAGAGGAGTTGATTTTTCTTCTCCGATCCCGAGGCTGGTCGGGGAAGCTGCTGCTGTCCGCGGGCGCGGACAGCCCCCGCATTCATTTTACCGAGCGGCCTTTTGAGAATCCCAAGACTCCGCCCATGTTCTGCATGTTTTTGCGGAAGCACTTGTCTGGCGCTAAACTCACGGCGGTGCGGCAGTTGGGGATGGATCGGGTCCTTTACCTGGACTTTGAGGCCACGGATGAGCTGGGGGATCAGCGGGAAATCACAGTGGCTGTGGAAATCATGGGCCGTCACTCCAATATCATTGTGGTCAGCGGCGGAAAGGTGCTGGATTCCATCAAGCGGGTGGATCAGGAGATGTCCAGTGTCCGGCCGGTGCTGCCCGGTCTTCCTTATGTGGTGCCGCCTCAGCAGGGGAAACTTCAGCTTTTGGAAGCATCTAACGAGGAAGTGCGGGACGCAGTTCTCGCTGCCAAGGGAGCAGACCTCTCCAAGGCGATCCAGAACGCGCTGGAGGGATTTTCTTCTGTGCTGGCACGGGAGGCAGTCGCTTATGCGGTGCGGGGGCAGGATGCGGATAAAAACGTTTTGCCAGACAGCGGGTGGCAGAGACTGTTCTTTTTCTTCGATCGTCTGCGGAAAGCGCTGAGCGGTGGGGAGTGCCGCTACACCATTGTCTTTGACAAGGATATGAAGCCCCGGGATTTCTCCTTTGTAGACATCGCGCAGTATGGCGCTCTGGTCGTCAGCCGCCAATACGATACGGCAAGCGCGCTACTGGATGTGTTCTACTACGAGCGGGTTCGGCTGGAACGGATGAAGCAGCGCTCCAATGACCTGCTGCGGATGCTGATTAGCACCACGGAGCGGTTGAGCCGGAAAATTTCCCTGCAGAAAGAGGAGCTTTCCCAGTGTGGGGAGCGAGAAACCCTGAAAAAGTACGGCGACTTGTTGTCTGCTAATTTCTGGAGGATGAAAAAGGGCGATGCTGCTGTTACGGTAGAGGATTTCTATGAGGAAGGTCGAGAGCTTTCCATCCCTCTGGATCCCGCTCTGACGCCGGTGGAGAATGCCCAGAAGTATTACAAAGAGTACCGGAAGGCGGCCACAGCAGAAAAGATGCTGCAAAAGCTTATTGCGCAGGGAACGGAGGAACTGGCTTACGTGGACAGCGTCTTCGACGCGGTCTCTCGGACGGAAGGGGAGAGCGAGCTGCTGGAGATCCGGCAGGAACTGTCTGAGCAGGGCTACCTTAAAAACTACCGTAATAAAAATAAGCTGCTGAAGGCTCAGCCGCCTTTAAAATACCGTACATCCGACGGGTACCTTCTCTGGTGCGGCCGCAACAACAAGCAGAATGACAGGCTGACTCTCCGGGAAGCCAGACCCTGGGACATCTGGTTCCACACCCAGGGCTTTGCCGGGTCTCACGTCATTCTCGTTACGGAAGGGAAGGCTCTGGACGAACTTCCGGACCGGACCGTGGAGGAGGCGGCCATGGTTGCTGCTTATAACTCGAAGGCCCGGGAGGCGGCGCTGGTACCGGTGGATTACACCCAGGCGCGGAACGTGAAAAAACCGGGTGGTGCCAAGCCAGGCATGGTCATTTTCGACCACTACTATACCCTGTATACTACTCCCAACGAGGAAACGGTCGCCGGGCTGGCGGAAAAATAATTCCATTGTTTTAAAAAGAAATTGGATAGAAAGGTACGATTTTTATGGCAAGAGAGTTGGAAAAAATGTACAATCCCCGGGACTTTGAGGACCGCATCTATCAGTTCTGGATGGACGGCGGCTACTTTACCCCTGAGATCGACAAGTCCAAACCCATGTTCTCTATCGTCATGCCCCCGCCAAACATCACTGGCCAGCTTCACATGGGTCACGCAGTGGACAACACCCTCCAGGATATTCTGACCCGCTGGAAGCGAATGCAGGGCTATTGTACTCTTTGGCTTCCCGGCACCGATCATGCGTCCATCGCGACCGAGGCCAAGATCGTGGAGGCCATGCGTAAGGACGGCGTTACCAAGGAGCAGATCGGTCGGGAGAAATTTTTGGAGCGCGCCTGGGATTGGAAGCGGCAGTACGGCGGCCGCATCGTTGAGCAGCTGAAAAAGCTAGGTTCCTCCTGCGACTGGACCCGGGAACGGTTCACTATGGACGAGGGCTGCTCTGAGGCGGTCCAAACCGTCTTTATGCAGCTTTATGAAAAGGGGCTGATCTACCGCGGTGAGCGGATCATCAACTGGTGTCCCCACTGCAGGACTTCTATTTCTGACGTCGAGGTGGAATATGAAGATCAGCAGGGCTCCTTCTGGCATCTGCGTTACCCCTTTAAGGATGGCAGCGGCTGGCTGAACCTGGCCACCACCCGTCCGGAGACGCTGCTGGGCGATACGGCTGTCGCGGTTAACCCCGAAGATGAACGGTACAAGGACCTGGTGGGCAAGACCCTGATCCTTCCGCTGGTCGGCCGGGAGATCCCGGTGGTCGCTGACGAGTACGTGGAAAAGGACTTCGGGACTGGTGTTGTGAAGATCACCCCTGCCCACGACCCCAACGACTTCGAAGTCGGCCTGCGGCATGACCTGCCGGTGATCAACGTCCTCACCGATGATGCTCACATCGTGGAGGATTATCCCAAATACGCTGGAATGGACCGATACGAGGCCAGAAAAGCCATTGTAAAGGATCTGGAGGAGCAGGGCTTCTTGGTCAAGGTGGAACCTTACACTCACAGCGTGGGAACCTGCCAGCGCTGCCACACCACGGTGGAGCCCCGGGTCTCCAAGCAGTGGTTTGTAGCTATGAAAGAGCTAGCCCAGCCCGCCATTGCTGCGGTCCGGGAGGGTGATATCCGCTTTATTCCGGAGCGGTTTGACAAGATGTATTTCCACTGGATGGAGAATATCCGGGACTGGTGCATTTCCCGGCAGCTCTGGTGGGGCCATCGCATTCCGGCCTATTACTGCGACGCCTGCGGCGAAATGGTAGTTTCCCGGGAAGCGCCGGATAAGTGCCCCAAATGCGGCGGTGCCATGCGGCAGGACTCCGATACTTTGGATACCTGGTTCTCTTCGGCGCTGTGGCCCTTTTCTACCCTGGGCTGGCCGAAAAAGACGGAAGATTTGGCGTATTTCTATCCTACCAGCACTCTGGTCACCGGTTATGATATTATCACTTTCTGGGTTTCCCGGATGATTTTTTCCGGGCTGGAGTATATGGGCGACAAGCCTTTCTCCGACGTCTTTATCCACGGTCTGGTGCGGGACAGTCAAGGACGCAAAATGAGCAAATCCCTAGGCAATGGCATTGATCCGCTGAAGGTCATCGAGGAATACGGCGCGGATGCGCTGCGGTTTATGCTGGCCAATGGCACCTCTCCCGGAAACGACATGCGCTATTCCGACGAGAAGGTGAAGGCCGCTCGGAATTTTGCCAACAAGCTGTGGAATGCCTCCCGGTTTATTCTGATGAACCTCTCCGATGAGGTCACCAAGCCGGAGCTGCCGGAAGAGCTGCTGATGGAGGACAAATGGGTCCTCTCTCAGTATAACGACTTGGTGAAGGCGGTCAACGACAATCTCACCAAGTACGAGCTAGGTATCGCTGTCCAGAACATCTACGACTTCCTGTGGGATATCTTCTGCGACTGGTATATTGAAATTTCCAAGGCCCGGCTCCAGGCCGGCGGGGAAGCGTCGCTTAACGTCCAGAAGGTGCTGGTTTACGTCATGGCCAACACCTTGAAGCTGCTTCATCCCTTCATGCCTTTCATTACAGAAGAGATCTGGCAGGCGATCCCCAATGACTGTGAAACCATTATGCTGGCGAAATTCCCAGAGTACGACGAAGCCCTGAACTTCACCGCCGACGAACGGGAGTTCAGCCGCATCATGGCCGCTATCAAGGCGATCCGCAATGTCCGTGCGGAAAAGAATGTCCCGCCGTCCCGGAAGGCGCATCTTTTCATCGAGACCGATTTTACGGATACCTTTGAAAAGGGCGCAGCCTTCTTCCAACGGCTGGCGTCGGCCTCTGATGTTACGGTAGGGAAGAGCATGAAGGTGGAGAATGCTGCTCTGGCCGTTACCGACAGCGCCAAGGTGTATCTTCCCATGGGCGACTTAATTGACCGGGAGGCGGAATTGAAGCGCCTGCAGAAGGAATTAGAGGCTTGCCAGCGGGAGATCAAGAGCACGGAGGGCAAACTGGCCAATCAGGAGTTCGTCTCCAAGGCACCGGAGAAGGTCGTCAATGTTGAAAGGGAAAAACTCGCTCGTGCTAATGAGCGGCTGCTGAAAATTCGCGAAAGCATCAAAGAGTTGGGATAAATTCTAGCCCGCCTAACTCAAAAGAGCGTCTGATCTCATATGGGGATCAGATGCTCTTTTTTATCGCCTGTTCTGCAATAAACAGAAAAGAGCCTGGAGACAACCTCCGCAAAGGGAGGTCTTCCAAGCTCTTTTTCACGAAATGGACAGGTGGTTGGCTTATTTTACCATGCTGGCAACTTCGTCCGCAAAATTATCAGCACGTTTCTCCATGCCCTCGCCTTTTTCAAAGCGTACAAACTGCACAACTTCGATCTTGCCACCAAGTTCCTTGGCAGTATTGGCGATATATTGAGCGACGGTGACGTCTTCATCCTTTACAAAAGGCTGTTCCAGCAGGCAATTTTCTTTGTAGTATTTAGAAATGCGCCCCATGACCATCTTTTCAGCGATGGCGGCAGGTTTTCCTTCATTGATCGCCTGTGCTTTCAGGATTTCTTTTTCCTTTTCCAAAACCTCTGCAGGAACTTCGTCCTTTTTCAGATAAAGGGGAGTAGCCGCAGCAATCTGCATCGCCACGTCTTTGGCGCAAACAGTATAGGCATCTTTACCTTCGCAGTCCGTGTCAAATTTCACCAAAACGCCAATTTTACCGCCGCCATGGACATAAGAGAAAAGATTGCCTTCCAAACGGACAAAACGGCGGATATTCATATTTTCGCCAATGGTCAGAATCTTATCACGAAGCGCTTCCGCAACGGTAAGGTCGGTGCCCTCACAGGGAAGATCGTTCAAGGCAGCCACATCAGCCGGATTGTTTTTAATAATTGTCTTTGCGACATTATTTACAAATTCAACGAAGGACGCATTTTTTGCGACAAAGTCTGTCTCAGCGTTTACTTCCAGCACAACACCGACATTGCCTTCCACAACGGAAACAACCAATCCTTCCGCCGCGATACGGCCGGCCTTTTTCTCAGCGGCAGCCAACCCCTTTTCCCGCAGAAATTCGATTGCTTTTTCCATATCCCCATTCGCTTCGGTCAGGGCTTTTTTGCAGTCCATCATGCCACAATTGGTGCGTTCCCGCAAATTTTTTACATCAGCAGCAGTAAAAGATGCCATTTTTTATTCCTCCTAGAATTCATCAAAATGCCCGAGTACATGTAGGCTCGGGCATTTTGTCGTTTCATTATTCTGCTTATTCCGCAGCCGCTTCTTCAGCCGCTTCCTCAGCAGGAGCCTCTTCCGCAGCATCGTCGCCCTGTTTGCCTTCCATAACAGCATTAGCCATGGCGCCGGCAATCAGCTTCACAGCGCGGATCGCGTCGTCGTTGCCCGGAATCACGTAGTCGACCTCATCGGGGTCGCAGTTGGTGTCTACGATCGCAACGATCGGAATTCCGAGCTTTCTTGCTTCGGAGACCGCGATTTTTTCCTTTTTCGGATCGACTACAAAGAGGGCGGCGGGGAGCTGAGACATGTTTTTGATGCCGCCGATAAATTTTTCCAGTTTTTCGATTTCCAATTTCAGCTTGATGACTTCTTTTTTGGGAAGAAGCTCAAAAGTACCATCTTCCTCCATCTTCCGGAGCTGAGCCAAACGCTCGATACGACGGCGGATGGTCTTAAAGTTGGTGAGCATGCCGCCCAGCCAGCGGGCGTTGACATAATGCATTCCACAACGGTCCGCCTCTTCCTTGACGGAATCGCCGGCCTGCTTTTTGGTGCCGACAAAGAGAATCTCGCCGCCGTTTGCTGCGGTATCGCGCACAAACATATAGGCTTCTTCCAGTTTCTTTACGGTCTTCTGCAGGTCAATGATGTAGATACCGTTTCTTTCGGTGAAAATGTAAGGGGCCATTTTGGGGTTCCATCTTCTGGTCTGGTGGCCGAAATGCACGCCTGCTTCCAGAAGCTGCTTCATGGATACAACTGCCATAGTAGGGGTACCTCCTAAAAATTTGGTTTGTTGGGTTCAGGATTGAACCCACCTCCGCACAGATTTCAACGCGACTGACACAGTTCAGCACCATGCGCGAAAACACCGTGCGTGCGTAATGCGTAATATATTATAGCACAGGTTGCGATTTTTGGCAATAGATTTACAAAAAATTCACAATTCGTATTTCTCTTTCAAAGCGGCGGTACACTCGTCCGCTAAAGCGCCGTCCACCAGAATGGAAATATCAACAGAAGATGTGGTGATCAGCAGAATATCCGCTTCGCACTGGGAAATCACGTCGAAGACTCCAGAAGCGATTCCCGCATGTTCCGGCATTTTTTCACCGTAAAGAGAGATTTTGACGTTATTACTGCTCACCAGCAGCTTTACCGTTGGATGTTTTTCCCGGATACGTGCGGCGATTTCCATGATTTTTCCGATGTCATCACCGCTGGCAGTAAAATTCAGCGCGACATAAGGCCCCGTCAGAGCGGTCTGTGAAATCATGTCAACATTGACTCCAAGTTCGGTCAGCGCCTGAAATAGACGGCTGACAAAGGCGGAACCGGCAGGCGCCTTGCTCAATGTCACCAAAGCAACATCCGGGGTAACGCTCATACTCGTAATGACACGCATATCCGCACCTCCTATTGTGCGCTGATTAAATCCGACATATTGTAAAGCCCTGCCTCCCGGCATGACGACAGAAAAACTGCGGCGTTAAGGGAGCCAACTGCAAAAATTTCCCGCGACATAGCTGTGTGGCTCAGAGTGATGATCTCGTCCCGCCCCGCAAAAATGATTTCGTGTTCGCCGACGATGGTCCCGCCACGGACAGAGTGGATTCCGATTTCATTGGGTTCCCGTTTTTTCCGGACGGAATGGCGGTCATAAACGTAGACGTCGCGGTT
>CAJMLQ010000097.1 GCA_905214265.1 uncultured bacterium | reverse complement strand
CTTTTCGATCATCTGTCCGGCCAGCTCACACAGCTCATCCATGGTAATGGTTTCGCCGACTTCAAATCCCATAGCCTTGGCCCAATCTTTCCGGTAGAAGGCAACGTTGGAGTCGATGGGCAGTTCAGTGGGCAGGTTCTGGTAGATAACGTTGGGAATGACGTAAAGCTTTCCGTCGTTGACCTTTTTCAGCGTATCCTCTACGCCGGTTTTGCTCAGAACGCTGGCCAGGTTGGGATACCGTTCAGCGTAGTCGTCCGGCAGCGCTTTCAGAATCCCTTGCTGGGAGTACTTGACGTAATCGTTGTAGTTGAAGTCCCAGAACATGACGTCGGGCATATCGCCGGAATTGATCCAGATGCGGTCCCGCTCTGCCCAAGTGTCCCAGGAGACCGGCACAAACTCAATTTCAAAGTTGAACATCTCATTGAGCTTTTTATACCGGGCTTCGTCAAAATAGGAGACATTGGAATCCACGTCTACACTGGACGCGGAAAAGACGATCTTCTTTTCAAAGCGGTTTTCCGTCTCTGTTTGAGAAGAGGTAGCCTGATTTTTCGGGGTGCTGGTCGGAGTCTGGGAACTGCCGCCGGATTGGCCGCATCCTGCCGCCAGCGAACCGGCGAGAAGAAGCGCGAGAGTCATAGAAAGCGTTTTTTTCATGGGAAGAACCTCCTTTAATTTGGTCGGACTTTGTAGGAAATGGGTTTTATGCCTTCACACCCCCCAGCATAATGCCTTTCATAAAGTGCTTCTGCACAAAGGGATACACAAGCATGACGGGCAGCATGGTCACCACTACGGCCGCCATTTTGATGCCATCGGAGAAAACGCTGTTCTTTAGAGCGCTGGTCGTGACGCTGAAGTCCAGCAGCGGCTGATTTACAATGGAGCGCAGCACCATCTGCAGCGGCCACTTGCCATTGTCCCGCAGGAATACCATGGCGTTAAACCACTCGTTCCAGCGGTCCACCGTGAAAAATAGGAACATGGTGGCGACAATGGGCTTGGAAAGCGGCAGGACGATCCGGAAGAGGACGACAATGTCGTTTGCGCCGTCGATCCGCGCGGATTCTTCAATGGACGCGGGAATGGAGAGAAAGAAGTTGCGCATGATGATCATGTTGTAGGTGTTGACGCCGTAAACCAGGATTACCGAAGCCAGGGAGTTGAGCAGCCCCAGGGATCGGACCAGCAGGTATGTCGGAATGATGCCGCCGCTGAAGTACATGGTCAGGATGATCATGGCGTTGATGATCTTTTTGCCCGGAAAGGCGGGGCGGGACATGGCGTAGGCCACACTGGAGGTCAGCAGAAGGTTATAGGGGACGCCCAGCGCCACGATGAACAGCGTCGAGCGGTATCCTAGCAGGATGCTGCCGTCCTCAAAGAGGAAGCGATAGGCATCAAAGGTGATTTTTTTTGGAAAGAGCATAAAAGGCGTTTGGATGTACTCCTTCTGGGATACCAGGGATACCAGTACGGAATTGTAAAATGGGTAAAATACGATCAGCCCGCAGAGGGACAGAAAGAGCACGATTAGGGCGTAGGAGAGGGACCATCTGCTTTTCTTTCGTTTCATATCGTTCCTCCTCCTTAAAAGATACCGTTGGACTGGCCGCTGATGACCCGGGACACCTTGTCAAAGGAGAACAGCAGAAGAAAGTTGATAACAGATTTGAAAAGTCCCACGCCTGTGCTGAACCCAAAGTCCGTTCCCGTTTCAAAGGTGATGCGGTAGATGTAGGTGTCCAGAATGTCGCTGACCGGCCGGACTGCAGGGTTCTGCAGATTGAAGATCTGGTCAAAGCCTGCGTTCATGACGCCGCCTACCGAGAGGATCAGCATGACCACTGCCGTGGGCCGGATGCTGGGCCAGGTGATGGCGATCATTTTCTGGAACTTCCCGGCGCCGTCAATGGTGGCCGCCTCATACAGCTCCGGACTGATGGCCGAAATCGCAGCCAGATAGATGATACTTCCCCAGCCGGCGCTCTTCCAGATCTCAGAAAGGTACAACAGCGGCCGGAAGATCCGCGCATCCGCCAAAAAATCCTTCCGCGCAAAACCCATCATGGCCAGCAGGTTGTTGATGGCGCCTCCGTTGGAAAGCAGGTTGATGAGGATGCTGGAAACTACCACCCAGGAGAGAAAGTTCGGGAAGGTCAGCACCGTCTGCAGCGTTTTTTTAAACGGCCCTTTGTTCAGCTCGTTGAGCAGCAGCGCCAGGATGATGGGCACTGGAAACTGGAACAGGATCCGGCTGAAGCTGATGATGAGGGTGTTTTTAAGGGCCAGATAGAATTCGTTGTCCCGGAAGATCCGTACAAAGTTATCGATGCCGTTCCAGGGGCTCCCCAGGATCCCTTCCCGGATATGAAAGTCCTTAAACGCGATGGTGAGGCCGTACATCGGCCCGTACGCAAAGATGAGGTAGTAGATCATCCCGGGCAGCAGGATTAGGTAGATGTACCGGTTTCTCAGAATTTCCCGCCACAGGCGTTTCTGTGGCCGAGCGGATTGGTTGACGCAGTTCATAGGGCACTCCTCTCTGCAGTCCAAGGCCCGTCCGGCATGAAAAAGCCGCATGCCGGCAGAAAGGCATGCGGCTTTTTTAGCCTAGCCCAAACCTTGCACAAAACTTATCGGATGCATTTATTATAACTGGTGATTCCGAATAAGTTGATGGCAAAATTTCGGCTCTCGATGGATTTTTTTCGGAACTTTCTGATTAGGGCAGCAACGGGATTCGAACAGTCACGCGGGTACCTTTTTCCGATTCGCTCTCCAGCGTCAGCCCGTACTCCCCGCCGAAATCCAGCTGGATGCGGCGGTTGATGTTGTCCAGGGCCACGCTGTTGCGGTGGGAAGACCCGGCTTTTTGGGAGGCCTGGGCATGGAGATACCGGTTGATCTCCTCCAGGCGGCCTGGTTCGATCCCGGCGCCGTTGTCCTCCACGAGGAGGCAGAATCCGTTTTCCTCCCGCTGGGCGGAAATACGGACGGTGCCGCCGCTGCTGCGGCCGCCCAATCCGTGGCCGATGGCGTTCTCTACCAGCGGCTGCAAAATCATCTTGGGCATCCGCACTCCCCGCAGCTCTGCCGGAACATCCACTTCCAACCGGTACCGCCCCGGAAATCGAATGTTGATGATTTCGAAATAATCCGCCGTACAGGTCAGCTCCTCTGAAACCAGTACACTGTCCCGTGCTTTGATGCTGTAACGGAAAATCTTTGCCATAGAGCTGGCCAGAACCTGAATTTCCGGAACCTGATACGCCTGACCGATGCTCCGCATGCACTCTAAGGTGTTGTAAAGAAAGTGGGGATTAATCTGGGTCTGAAAAAAGGCCAGTTCCGCCTCTTTTTTGGCGATGGACGCCTGATGAAGGCGGTCCTGGGCCTCCAAAAGCCCTGCGTTGGCATCCTGAACCCGTTCCAGCATGCCGTTGATATAGCGAGCGGTGCGCCGGATCTCCGGTAGCCCGTAATCCACCGGAAGCCGCCCCGAGGACGGCAGGGCGTGGATGTCGTTGGATAGCTTGGTGATGGGATTGGTCAGATTACGGGTAATCCAGATCCCGATCCCTGCAATGACGGCCAGAGAGATCAGAGCAATAGCAAGGTTTTCCTTCAGTGTGGAGAGAATGTTCCGGTATACTGAACGGATGGGTGCCGCCGCCAAAACTGTCCAGCCGGTTTTTCCATAAGAGAGGCTAGATGTCTGATACCGGCTGGAGAAGATTCCTCCTTCCAATCCCTGTTTTCCCAGCAGGCTGGGGTCAGTGGAAAGAATGATGCCGTTCTCCCCTTCCACAGCTACGGTCATCTCTGACCCGGCAGGAACCAGCGAGTCCAGATAGTTTTGCAGGCTGTCCAGGCGGCACAGGATGTAGAACAGTTTTTTCTGGGATTCTTCCCTTTGAGACGATGTACACTCCGCCGGATAGACAGGCCGGACATAGGCAACGTAGGGTTTCCCCGTCGTCTCGTCCAGATAGGCCCGTGTGTAAAAGTCGGCATCAGGCTTCCGGTCAAAGAGACCGTAATCGTAGTTGGCACGGTGGAAAATACTCTGCTGGGTGCTGGACCCTGCCATGGTGATCCTGTAGCTGTCCTGGAGGATCAGGATGGCGCTGATGTTGGAATTCCCATAGATCGTCGCGTTGATGATATCCTGGATGTACTGGCTGATGATAAACCGCTCTTCCGGGTCGTCCTCTGTGAAATAAGCCTGGAGCTTGGGACTGCTGTACAGGCTGTCCACGTTGTCCTCCACTTCTTCACAGAACAGCCGGATATTTTGGCAGGCCAGGGCAGCAGTGCTGTCCAGTTCCCGCTGCAGGTTCTTCCGGCTGGAGGAGGCGGCGTTGGCCAGCATCACCGTTTCAATTCCCGCGATCAGGATGGCGATGATCACGATCATCAGCAGCATCTGCCTTTTGATGTTCCATACTCGTTTCATTGGAGTGCTCCTTTTCCATGCCTTTCCGCAGGCTGCCCGGTGTGACGCCATATTTCTTTTTAAACTGCTTGATAAAATAGTAATAGTCCCGGTACCCCACCGCTTCCGTGATCTCCTGCAGGGTTTCCTGGGTGGAGCAGATAAGCTTGTGCGCCTGTTCCAGCCGGAGGTTGTTCAAATATTTCGAGAAGGTCGTGGCCTTATACTTTTTGAACAGGTCGCAGATGTAGGTCATGTTGATGTAGAAGCGCTCAGAAAGGCTGGCCAGGCTGATGTCCTGACTGTAGTTTTCCTGGAGATACTGGAGAATCTGCTCAAAGGTGTCGGAGAGCCCAATGGAGCCGACTGTAAGCTGGTTCCGGCCACAGACGTCCTCCAGCATCTGCGTCAGGAACTCCGTCGCCTCCTGCATATCCGCGTATTTCTGGGGCAGCTGCCCGTAGGCCGGGAATTCCAGCTCGAGGCCGTCGCCCATTTCCTCCAAAAAGGCAAGAACCCGGTTGTGC
Source organism: uncultured bacterium (assembly GCA_905214265.1). GTDB lineage: Bacteria > Bacillota > Clostridia > Oscillospirales > Ruminococcaceae > Merdivicinus. The sequence goes on along the minus strand of CAJMLQ010000097.1, from coordinate 6,200 downwards.
AGGTACCCGAAATCCAGCAGCGTCAGCTGGTTTTCCCGGCAGAAGCGCCCCAGCTCTTCCAAATGCTCCGCAGCTGCCTCACAGCCATCCCGCGTAAGTATCAGCCGGAATTTTTCCAGCCAGGCATTGCAGCGGGTGATATCAGCAGAGGAATAGAAGTTCAGCCGCCGTTCCGGATAAAGGAAATGGCGGCCTGCGGCGGCTTCGGATTCCCGGATCGCCGCAGAGATCCCGGATGTCCCCGAAAAATTGCGGCTGAGCCCGAAGGCAAGGTAGTCCTTTTCCAGATACGCCTCGGATTCCAGCAGTCCCGTCAGCAGTCCGGCGACCTGCTGGTTGTCCGCCCGGAAAAAATAAAGGTATTTGTTGGAGCCGGTGCGATAGCGCACATGCGGAAGGCCGGAAAAGAGTCCCTCCAGCATGATTTCGTCAGAAAAAGTAAGAAAGCAGGTCAGAGCGCAGTAGGCGTCCGCCTGGGGCTCAAAAAGAGCTGGATCAATGCGGAGGTCCCCGTCCAGGAATAAGGTCCCATCCGTTTCCTGGGCAGCCCGGGGGGAATGGAGGCTTTTGACCAGAAGTTCCAGGGTCCGGGTGAACTCTTTTTGGTTAAGGGGTTTGAGCAGATAGGCGAAAACCCCGTATTGAATGGCTCGCTGGGCGTACTCAAAGTCGCCGTATCCGCTGAAGAGGATAAAGTTGCTGTTTCCGCCCTGTTCCCGGGAACAACGGACGAGGTCCATTCCGGAAACCCCGGGCATTTTGATATCCGTGACAACGAGATCTGGCTGGCGGTCCAGAAGAACCGTTAGGGCCTCGGCTGGATCAGATGTCTGAGCGCAGATCTCGAAGCCCAGACGTTCCCACTGGATTCCTTCTGCCAATCCGCGCAGCACCCATGGCTCGTCATCTACCAGCAGCACCTGATACATATGCATCCTCCCATCTAAAGTTTCTCAAATTACTTTTTACAATAGCACAGTTTTGGAAATCTGTATAGACTTTTCGGAGTTTCTAATGAAATCTCGGCGAAAAATATCTATCAAAATAGCAAAAGACGACCTTTTTTGTATTCCTCTTGTATTTCTCCTCGGACAACTGTATAATCAAAAGAGAAACAGAAAGGCGGTGCTTCGATGGCGATCACAGCAACATCTTCCTCATGGGAGGGATTTGTCAAAAAGGATTTTACCATAGGCGGACGGGAGAGCTTCATTGTATGTCCGGGAAAACCCCTGCCCGGGAATCCCTGGGTCTGGCGTACGGAGTTTTTCGGAGCCTTTGCGCAGGCAGACCTGGCTATGCTGAAGCTTGGTTATCATCTGGCGTACCATCGGGTCAGCAATCTCTACGGCTGTCCCCAGGCCGTCCAGTGGATGCGGGAATTCCGGGATGCCGTGGTCCGGGAGTTCCATTTGGCGGAACGGACGGTGCTGTTCGGATTCAGTCGCGGTGGCCTGTATGCCTGCAACTATGCCGTGGCCTATCCGGAAACCGTGGCGGCGCTTTATCTGGATGCGCCGGTGCTGGATATCTGCAGTTGGCCCGGCGGCAGGGGTGCAGGCTGTGGCGGAGAGCGGGAATGGGCGGAGTGCCTGGCCTGTTATGGCCTGACGGAGGAGACGGCAGCGGACTTTCGCGAAAATCCGCTGGATCGGACGGAAGCTCTTGCACAGGCGGGGATTCCGGTGATGCTGGTGGCAGGGGGCTCGGACACGGTGGTGCCTTTTGAAGAAAACGGTGCCTTATTCCAGGAGCGGTTCCGAAAGGCCGGCGGCGTTCTGGAGACCATCGTTAAGCCGAACTGTGGGCATCACCCTCATAGCCTGGAGGATCCTTCTCCCATTGTCGCATTTCTCCGGCGGTTTGCCGGATAGGAACGGTTCCCGCAGTTATTGCGGACAAGGAAGCTGCGCAAAGAAATTGCGCGGCTTCCTTGTTTTATCAGGACGCGGATGCTGCTGATTCGTGCGCTGTGCCCTTCACAGTATTTTTGAAACTTGCGGGTGTTCCGTCACATTTGAACTGTCCGGATTTCCTTTCGAAGCCGTCCGATGTCTTTTTCGATAAGAGAGCACATACTATCTGGGTATTTTGATGGATTCAGCGTTTTCAGCTTTGGCTCAATAGCGCTGCCCAACTTCGGTCTCCGCAGGATCGTGGAATGGAGGGCGGCCAAGTATTGTCTTACCACTGCGGGTTTCTCATCCTCTAACACGGTAAGCAGCTGGTGCAGATGTCTTCCCATTTTATCATCGACATCCCATGGCGTCTGCGCACAGCACAAACGAAATCCGCGCACCCGGACGAAAGAATTTTTATGCTCGATAAGTTTTCAAAATACGGATACAGCTCATTGGTTTCAGAGGATTTCGTTTCAAGCTCTAAAAGAAGCTGATAGGCGTTTTGGTTATTTTTATCCTGCAATGCTTGAATGATATCCATTGACTTTTCCCCCCTCTGAATTTTCAATGGTAATTGCCTCCTTTCGGCGAAAGAGCCTTTCCCCAGAGCAATGTAGGCAGAAAGATCTTGCTATTTCGAGCAGATTTTGAGGAAATCCTTGACTGCCTGTTGATATTTTTCCGGAGCAGCCGCCATGCTTTCGGCGTGCTTCGCACCCTCTATCAGGAGCAGCCGTTTTTCCGTGGGGCAGGCTTCAAAAAGTGGGTAGACCATCTGGGTTGGGACAAAATCGTCCTGGTCCCCGTGGATAAACAGAATGGGTACCTTTGCCTTGCGGACCTGCTCCAGGGGACTGTTTTTCCGGAAACCGTAACCGGCCCGAATCCTGCAGATGCCTTCACAGAGGGGAAGGATCGGGAAAACCGGCAAGTGGAAGCTCCGCTTCATTTCGTGGGAGAATTCCTCCCACGCAGAGGTATAGCTGCAGTCGGCCACGATGCCTTTCACCTGGGGAGGCAGAGGGTCCCCGGCGGCTGAGAGGACGGTGGCAGCACCCATGGACACGCCGTGGAGCAGGATTTCTGAATCGGGGCCGAAACGCCCGGCCAGGTACTCTGCCCACATGGCGCAGTCAAACCGGTCCAGATTGCCGAAGCCGATATAGTTGCCCTCGCTCTGGCCGTGGGCGCGGTTGTCGGGAAGGAGCATGTTGAAGCCCAGAGAGCGGTAAAACGCGAGGAACAGGCTGTATTCCTTCCAGCCGCAGCTCTTGTATCCGTGGATGGCCAAGACGGTGCGGTTTGACGGCTGAGAAGCCGGAAAGAAGGTGGCATGGAGCTTCAGACCATCCCGGGAGGTGCGGAACAACTCTTCCTTGGGGAGGGACCGCATCAGGGCGAGCCCCTTACGGGCTGCCTGATGCCAGCGGCTTCCGTCATAAGCGGGGCTGTTGATCTCCTCTAAGTCCGCCGGGTTTTCGGGGCGGGCGATGGCAAAGCGGAAAAAATAGAACGCGCCGCCAATGAGGGCAGCCAAGGCCAGAATCAGCACACTGACAGTAAAAATCCAGATCCCCATGAAAATCCCTCCTGATTTCGGCCTGCCTGCCCTTGCTTTCGGATGTAGGGCTCCTGGCGAAGGCATTCTGATCCAAGGCGGCCATTTTCTCTATGGTAGCATGAAATCTGGGTTTCCGCAAGTGACAGATTCGCGACTCCCTTTTTTGACTTTGGACTGATGGGCTATAATTCCGGCAGCTGCACGAATCCTTGAGAACGGCATTCGCTCTTTGTGCCTATATTCCTGAAAAACTATTGAATGTTGCAACCCCACCAATACAGAATAAGATCGATAATGCAACAAAAATGATTAAGGCAGTTACAACTGCTTTTCCAATAGACCGTAACCGCCCGTTGCAGCAAGCAACGCAGTTTAACATCTTCAAAATTCCATTTCAAATCAAAACAATTTTTATGAAATAATGGATTGCTGTCTGTTATATTTGGTGTTACTTTTATTGCACATGAACATTATCGGCCTGTATGGCTTGGCGCTAACCTCCCTTTGTCGATTTGACGAAGGGAGGTTTGTTTTTGAGAGTGGTAAAAATAAAATCAATTATAATTTTTATAATATTAAAAACAAAATTAAGTATTTACTTTAATAATATTAAATAGTATAATAAATCCAGAGAAAGGAGGCGGTTCGGATATGGATATCATGCCGGAATGGATGGCGGATTTGGATGAAGAAGACGCCGCCTTTATCAAGCGTTTTTTACTGGCTTCGGGATCTTTAAAGGAGGTCGCGGGACAGTACGGAGTAACGTACCCTACAGTGCGGCTCCGTTTGGATAAGCTGATCCAGAAAATCCGGGTCTATGATACAGTGCAGCAGGATCCGTATATCGCACTTGTCAAGAGGCTTGCAATCGACGAAAAGATTGAGTTTGAGGCGGCAAAGCTGCTGATTCAGGAGTACCGGAAGGCAAAGGGGGTATGAAAAATGTCGAGTATCGGACTAGTCCTTTTGGTTGGGATTTGTGTACTGCTGGGGTTTATGGCTGTGGGAGCGGTAATCCTGGCGGTCTGTCTGCTCAGCAAGAAGCGGAAACAGGCAAAGCTGTCTGAACTGGAGAAAATGAACCTGAAGGACCTTTGAAAACATGGTCTAGGCAGAAGAACTACCGGCCGCGCCTTTAAGGACACGGCCGGTAGTTTAATTGAATGCGCCGGTTTGGGGCTGGGTACCGAAATAGTCGCAGATAGCCAGGTAGTACTGCCAGGCGGCGGTCTGGCAGCCCGTCTCTGTTCCGAGCAGCTTCACGTCTTCCGGGTTCGTGACGAAGCACTGCTCTACTAGGACCGCAGGGCAGCTGGGATAGTCGACCATGGCGAAAGAAGGGGCGTCCAACGGGGCGGCAGAAGGGTCCTGGAGGACTTTGACCGAATCGACGTAATAAGCGTAGCGGATGCCCTCCTCACCCCGGAGACGGATGCCGGTTTCCGTCATGCGGCTGGCCAGAAGGTTAGCAAACCGGAGACTTTCGGCGTGGTTTTCTCGGCCGGGCGGGGCGGGGTAGGCCTCGAAACCGGAGGCGGTAGAGTCTTCTGCAGAGTTCCCATGGACACTGAGGAGCAGCTGGGCACGGTGAAAGTTGGCTTTTTTCCAACGGCTGTTCAGACCGGCGCCCTGGTTCAGGTCCCGGCAGAGGATAACCCGATAGGAGGGGTCGGCCTCTAGGTAAGAGGCCAGGGCGCGGACCGTGGCTTCGGTCAGCTGGGTCTCGCCGATGATGCCGGAGGCGCCGGGATCGTCCCCACCGTGGCCGGCATCCAGGGCAATGGGAATGCGGGGGTCGGAAAAGATCCGCCAGGCCCAGACGGCTCCGGCCAATGCGAGGAGGAACAGCAGGATGCGGCTCCAGCGAATACGGCGACGCGGCATACGGTTCCCGCCTTTCAAAGAGGTTGCATTCAGAATAACACAGATTTTGAGGAAATGCTGGAAGATTTTCAAAAGGAATTCCTAAGATTTTCGGAAGAAAAAGCCCTGCCGTTTGGCGGGCGTCTGCAGAACAGTATGGCAAAAGCCAGCATGATTGCGTCAAGCTGGCTTTTATGCAAGACGCGTTTCAATATTCGGCCTTTGAAATTTGCTTGCGGCGGACGGAAGGAGTTACTTCAAAGTGAGCAATCCGGCACAGCAGGAAAGTTGTTCAAATTCCATTTTTGGAAACGACTTTTTTAACTCGTCAAATACAGGGTAGATTTCATCCTCATCCCATCCGGCGCCAGTCTGCTCCATGCATACTTCCAGCTCCGCGCGGGTTGCGAACGCCACATCGCCAATGTAGATGGAGCCGCCCTCGTTCAGCAGCGGCAGCAGGCTCTCAATTAAGCAGACTTTCTGCGGATCGGTTAGATGATGGATCGAATAGGTTGCGATGATGGCGTCGTATTTGTTCTTCTTCAAATCCTCGGCCAGGCCCAGGGAAAAATCGCCCTGATACAGTCTGGCTCCCGGCATTTTCTTTTACGCCAGTTCCAGCATCCGCCCGGAAAAATCTTGGCCATAGATTTGGCAGCCCTGTTCATAGAGTTTGGCGGTAAGAGTTCCGGTACCAAAGCCAATATCCAGCACGGTTTTCCCGGAATGGGACAACACCCGATTGTAGATTTCGTTTAAAATGTTTTTGTATCCGGCAAAGGGGTATGCCCCCGCCTCATCGGACAGCCCGACGCTTTTATCATAGCCGTCTGCCCATAAGTCAAAGCCTTTGTTATTTAGCATAGATC